>NZ_JBEPPA010000006.1:0-250557 GCF_040547075.1 Arthrobacter sp. UYCu512 | reverse complement strand
GAGGTTTGCCCATCAAGGGTGGTACAAAGATAACAAGACTGCTTGCGTCCACTATGTGGTTCCCAACCAACAAACCCGTTGCGTGAGGAACAAAAACACAACAACACCACAGTTGTAACCACAGATTTCCCACCACCACGCCCAGGCGCGGAACGGTGCGGACACAAAGTTACGGCGGTCATAGCGTGGGGGAAACGCCCGGTCCCATTCCGAACCCGGAAGCTAAGACCCACAGCGCCGATGGTACTGCACCCGGGAGGGTGTGGGAGAGTAGGTCACCGCCGGAACATCATTAAACGGTCGAGGACCCCCAACCACGTTGGGGGTCCTCCCGCATTTAACACCCCACCCAAAAACACCCCCACCGGAAACCCCACCCACCCACACCGGGAACATTGGTGCCCGCAGGCCGGCCGGCAGGGGTCCGAGGGTAGAGTTGGTGCCCATGGATAACCTCTTCAGCCACGCCGCCGCGGACGCCACCGGGACCGCGGAGCAGGAAACGTCAGGCGGCTTCGATCCCGTCGTCTTTACCGTTATTGTCCCCGGCGCAGTCGCCCGAGCCTTTGTTGGTTTCACCGAGCACACGCACCTTTGGTGGCCGCTGGAAAACCACGGCGTATTTGGCGCTGGCTCCTATGTGGAGTTTGAGGAGAACCTCATCCTGGAGACCGCTGACGACGGCAGGACGGCCGTCTGGGGTTCCATCGATGACTGGCAGCCACCCATGTCCTTCCACGCCAGCTGGCACCCCGGGTCATCGGCGGTTTGGTCAACGGAACTGCGAGTCGCGTTCCGGGCAGTGGAAGACGGAACGGAGGTTCGGCTCGTGCACGGCGGCTGGGAAGGAGCCGAGGACCCGGCCGCAACACGCTTGGATTGTGCAGCTGGTTGGCCTGAAGTCCTGGACCGGTTTGTGCGCTTTATGGGTGGCGCCGACGCTTGAGTAGCCGGGTTGCCTGACCCAACCGCTTGGTCATGGGCGACGTAGCCGGGCGGAACGCGGCAGCCGGGCCGAGGACCGTGTGCTAACGCTGTGGCTCCGTGTTGCCGGGCGGGACGGCGGTGCTTGAACGGATCAGGAGTTTCGTCGGATACTCGGTATCGGCTGCCCCCGCCGCCCCGGCTGCCCCCGCCGCGCCGGCGCCCCCGGCGCCGTCGAGCCCTTCCAGCAGGAGCCCGACCGCCAGTGCACCTTGGCCGCGCGCATCCTGGTCGATCGTCGTGAGCCCAAAGACCTCACCGAGTTCGTGGCCGTCAATGCCGATCACCGAGATGTCGTGTGGCACACTCAGGCCGAAGTCGCGGGCGGCAAGAATCGTGCCGATCGCCATTTCGTCGGACGCCGCGAATACCGCTGTCGGCCGGTCCGCCGATCCCCCAAGCAACTGCCGGGCGGTGGTATAGCCTCCCTGAATCGTGAAGTCGGCGGAGACCTGCCACTCCGGCCGGATCGCCAGGCCCGCGTCCGTCATGGCCTTCTGGAAGCCGGCTTGGCGGGTGCCCGGCAAGCGGAAGTCCCGCTCGTAGGCGGAGCCGCCGGTCAGATGGGCGATCTTGGTGTGGCCGAGCTGGATCAGGTGGCGCGTTGCGGCCTGGGCAATCCCGGCGTCGTCGATCCGGATGGTCGAGGTCCCGGGCAGCGGTCCACCGATCCCGACAATGGGCCGGTGGATCGCGAGGAGCTGCTGGATTTCGGCCGCGCTGAGTTTCAGGGAGACCGCGATCACCGCATCCACCCGCTTGCGGAGCAGAAAGTCGTTCAGCACGCTCTGCCGGCGCTCCTGCCCCACACTGACGTTGTACAGCGTGAGATCGTACCCGGCGTCGAGTAGGGCCGCAGAGACGCCTTCCAACACCGCGGAAAAGTACCAGCGGTGCACAAACGGAACCACAACGCCGACGTTGTGGTTCCGCCCGGAGGCGAGGCTGGATGCGTGGTACGAGGGAACGAAACCGAGTTCGGCCGCGGCAGTCCGGGCGAGTTCACGGCTGCGGGCCGAGACATTGCCTTTGCCGTTCAAGGCCCGCGAAACGGTGGCGATGGAGAGGCCAGCGCGCTCTGCGACGGCCTTGATACCGGGCATTTTTAGCTCTCCGCGTCCTCGAGGTTGATTTCCAGCCAAACGGCTTCCCCTGGGCTTAACCGATGCCCGGAGTCAGGCAGTTCAGCTGACTCCAAGCCGTCCCCCGCTTCGCGCTGGCCGCTGCGGATCAGCACCCGGCCGGCAGGCAGCTCAACCGATTCCCGCCCGGCGTTGAGCAGCACCAGGGTGGTGCCATTCACGTAGGCCAGGCAGGTGTCGGTACACCAGGCCTCTGCCCAGGCGAGCGAACCCCGTCCGAGCCCCAGTGCGCGGCGTTCGGCCAGCATACGCCGGTAGAGGTTCAGGTGCGAGGCCGGGGAGGCGGCTTGCGCATCTCGCGCCAGTCCCGCGAAGCTCTCGGGCTGCGGAAGCCAGGGGGCTGCTCCGTCGCCGAAGCCGGCGTGAGGCTCTGCGGTCCGCCACGGCAGCGGCACCCGGCAGCCATCCCGTCCCAGCCTTTCGCCGCCGGTGCGGGCAAACGTAGGGTCCTGCCGCTGGTTGTCCGGGATGTTGATCCCGTCCGGCAGGCCGAGCTCTTCGCCTTGGTAGAGGTAGGCGCCGCCCGGCAGCCCGAGCATAAACATAGAGGCTGCCGCGGCCCGGGAACGGCCCAGGACCTCGTCCGGCTGCGGATCAAAGCTGCCGATCCCGTCGCCGTCGCGGGGCGCATGGCCGTCGTAGCCGAAGCGGGTGGCGTGCCGGACCACATCGTGGTTGGAGAGTACCCAGGTGCTGGGAGCGCCGACAGAGTCCAGCGCGGTCAGGGACTCGGTAATGATGCCGCGCATGCGGTGGACGTCCAGGCCGGCGTGCAGATACGGGAAATTGAATGCCTGGTGCATCTCGTCCGGCCGGACCCAGTCGGCCAGCCGCGGCAGCGGGTCCACGTTCGCTTCGGCGCAGAGGATGCGATCCGGTCCGTATTCGGACAGGATCTGCCGCCATCTGCGGTAGATGTTGTGGAGGGCTGGCTGGCCGAACATCGGGGCATCGTGTCCGGGATAGCCGTCGCAGCTGTTGCCGTCGGCGCGGCCGCCCCATTCCGGCAGGCCCGGTGCTTTCACCAGGGCATGGGCAACGTCAACCCGGAAGCCGGCCACTCCGCGGTCCAGCCAGAAGCGCAGCACACGTTCGAATTCCTCATGCACGGCGTCATTGTCCCAGTTGAAGTCCGGCTGGGAGGTATCGAACAAGTGCAGGTACCACTGCCCCGGGGTGCCGTCCGGTTCCGTGATCCGGCTCCAGGCGGGCCCGCCGAAGTGGGACTGCCAGTTGTTCGGCGGTTCTTCGCCGAATGTTCCGAGGCCGTCACGGAAGATGAAATGGTCCCGTTCCGGGCTGCCGGCGGAGGCTGCCAGGGCGGCCTGGAAGGCAACGTGCTGGTCTGAGCAGTGGTTGGGCACCAGATCGACGATCATTCGCAGGCCAAGCCGCGTCGCCTCTGCCATCATGGCATTGAAGTCAGCCAGCGTGCCGAAAAGGGGATCAACGTCGCAGTAGTCACTGACGTCGTAACCGGCATCACGCTGTGGGGAGCGGTAAAACGGCGAAAGCCAAACGGCGTCGATGTCCAGATCAGCCAACTTGGGAAGTTCCGCGGTAATCCCGGCGAGGTCGCCGATGCCATCGCCGTTCAGGTCCCGGAAGGATCGCGGGTACACCTGGTAGATGACGGCCGAGCGCCACCATCCGGGGACAAGATCTTCGGGGTGTACCGGCGTCAAAGGGCCGGTCAGGGTCCCGGCCAGTTCGGCGGGGGCTGCGAGTGCTGAATCAACGGACATGCCGGTAATAGTAGGGGCGGCACGGGCGAAATGAAAACGCTTCCAGCCGGAAGCCGGGCGGTCTCTGCTGCGGTTGCGGGAGGGCGCACTAGCTCGATATACCCCTCAGGGCGCTGAACTGCGGTTTTGCGCTCTGGGTGGGATCTTTCTGACTCGGTCGTCGCCGACCCGGTACCCGCCGGTATTGTGACGTTCCTTAGTCACAGAACGACGAAGTGTGGAAGCGCTTGCAGATCAATGGTGGGTGGAGACGACCCGGCGGAACTTTGGCCAGTGCGCTCCGGCCCCCGGGGTCGCCTGAACCCGCGGCTTAGACTGAAGGCTGGAATCGACGAACTGGAGACCGCATGAGCATCATTGACGAGCTCACTTCTGCCTTGGGCGCCAAAGTGGCCCTGGATGACACCACGTTGGCCGGCTATGCAGTGGATCAGGGACCCGTGCTGGAATATCAGCTGCCGCTGGCCGTCGTTCGAGCCGAATCCGTCGAAGACGTTCAGGACGCCGTCCGGGCTTGCGCCGCCCTCGGCATCCCGCTCGTGGCCCGCGGCGCAGGGACCGGTGTTTCCGGCGGTGCGCACGCCACCAAGGGCTGCGTCGTGCTCAGCCTGGAAAAAATGAACCGCATCCTGGACCTTAATCCCGACGACGAGACGGCCGTCGTCGAACCCGGGGTCATCAACGCAGACCTCAACACCGCGGCAGCAGTCCACGGGCTGATGTACGCGCCGGACCCTGCCAGCTTCAAAATGTCGACAATCGGCGGCAACGTCGCCACAAACGCCGGCGGGCTGCGCTGCGCCAAATACGGGGTCACGCGTGACTCCGTGCTCGCGCTCGACGTTGTGCTGGCGGACGGCTCGCTCATCCACACCGGCCATCAGACGTTCAAGGGCGTCGCCGGCTACGACCTGACCGGGCTGTTTGTCGGCTCGGAGGGGACGCTGGGAATTGTTGTTGGCATCACCGTCCGGCTCAAGTACCTCCCGCTGGACGTGCACACGATCGCCGCCTTCTATCCGGACTTCCGCAGCGCCGCTGCGGGTGTCCTCGCCGTGGGTAAGGCACGCATCCAGCCGGCCATTATGGAGCTGCTGGACAGCGGAACCCTGGCCCAGCTCGATGCGGTCCACGGCTCGGACCTTTCCTCCCGGGGCCGGTCCCTGCTGCTGATCCAGACCGACGGGTTCGGCGCAACGGCGGAAGCTGCCGCCATCCGGCCGGTTCTCGCTTCCGGAGGTGCCATCGTGACGATGGAAGCCAGCGCCGAGGCGGAGCAGCTGGTGGACTTGCGGCGCAACAGCCGCGGAGTGGAGGTCGACGACGAATACCGCGTGGGTGAGGACGTCGCCGTCCCGCGCTCAAGGCTGGTTGACTACGTGGAAGCCCTGGAATCCATGGCGGTGGCACACCGGGTCAAGCTGAAGGTGGTGGCGCACGCCGGCGACGGCAACCTGCACCCCACCTTCTGGGTGGAGCGGGCGGAGGGGGCCGTGAACGCCGACGCCATGAAGCGGCTCGGAGCGGCCCTGGATGAATCCATCACGGTGGCACTTGCCATCGGCGGCACCATTACCGGTGAACACGGGATCGGCCAGTACAAGCGGCGTTGGCTGGGCCTGGAACAGAAGGAGCCCGTCCGTGAACTGCAACGCAGGATCAAGGAGCTGTTCGACCCGGCCGGCATCCTGAACCCGGGCAAGGCAATTTAGCACATACGTGCCACAAGGCGTACCGCCCAACTAACTAGCAGCTAAGGCCGTTTTGAGCGCTGAAAACGACGTTTACTGCAAGCTAGTTGGGTGTGGGACGGCGGGTGTTAGTCCTCGGAATCGTCGGCGCCGTAGCGGGATTCCTCCGTTTCGATCTCCAGTATCTTGAGCAGCTCCGTGTCCGGGTTTAGCATAATGGCCGCTTCGTCCCGGCGGTGCCGGAGTTCGGACTCAATGTAGGACTGCACGGCTTCAGCCAGCGGGATGTACCGGTTCTCCTTCTCCGACATGTACCAGCGGTGCTCCAGGATCTCGTGCACTGCCTCGGCCGGCTCCAGCTTCCCGGACAGGTCCCGGGGGATGGAGCGGACAATAGGTTCGAAGATCTGGCTGACCCACAGGTGCGCGCTGTATTCCTCGTCCATTCCGGGATTGTTGTCGGCGCGGAAGGAATCCATGTCGTTCAGGAGCCGCCGGGCCTGGTTTTCCTGGGCGTCCAGGCCGGTCAAGCGCAGCAGCCGGCGCTGGTGGTGTCCGGCGTCGACCACCTTGGGCTGGAGCTGGATGGTGGAACCGTTCTGTGTCGTTTTGATCGCATATTCTTCGACGTCGAACCCCAGCTCGTTGAGCTTACGGATGCGGGCAGCTACCCGCCAGCGTTCGCCGATTTCGAACGATTCCTTCTCGGTCAGTTCGGTCCAAAGGCGCCGGTAGCTGTCCATGATGAGCTCGCTCGTGGCCACCGGGTCCACCTTCTCCTCGATGAGGCCGCCGTCGAGCAGATCCATCAGCTCACCGGCGATGTTGACCCTGGCAATCTCCAGATCGTATTCGCGCTGGCCGGTGGACAGATCCGGATACAGCTCGCCGGTCTCAGCGTCCACCAGGTAGGCGGCGAACGCGCCGGCATCGCGGCGGAAGAGTGTGTTCGAGAGCGAGACATCGCCCCAATAAAACCCGATCAGGTGCAGCCGGACCAGCAGCAACGCCTGGGCGTCGATGAGGCGGGTGAGTGTGTCCTTGCGGAGCATCTGTGAGAAGAGGGCGCGGTACGGCATGGAGAACTTCAGGTGCCGGGTGACCAGCACCGGGTTCAGCGGCCGGCCCTCGGGAGTGGTGCGGCCGGTGATAACGGCGACTGGTTCCACACAGGGGACGTCCAGCCGGGCGAGCTTGCGGAGCATGTGGTACTCGTGGCGGGCCACGTGCTCCGACGTTTCCTTGATGGCGATCACAGACCCGCCAAGGTGGGCGAAGCGGACAATATGGCGGGAAATGCCGCGGGGGAGCGCGGCGAGGTATTCGGCCGGCCAATCCTCCAGCGCGATGTGCCATGGCAGGTCCAGTAGCTCCGGTTCGGTGGCCGCGGCGGTGATGCTCAGCGAACTTGAGGCCACGGCGCCCTTGCTGTCATTGGCGCTGGCGGCTTCAAACCGGGGCAGCTTGCCGACCTGCCCGTAATCGGTAGGTTCGTTGTGCCACTGGGCACCGTTTTCCTCGGTGCTTCGGTATTCCTCGGTCATAACCCAATTCTTCCGTACTGAGGGCGCCTACCCTAACGAAGGGGCGTAGCTGCTAGGTTAACGCCCGACGGCGGCCCTCCAGTAGGGAGGACCGCCGTCGGACATGCGGTGCCGGTGGGTGGGCCCACGCCGGCAGGGTTCCCTGGCCGAAGCGAAGCGAGGCTAGGGTACCGGTGGGTGGGCCCACGCCGGCAGGGTTCCCTGGCCGAAGCGAAGCGAGGCTAGGGTACCGGTGGGGACTAGTCGCCCAGGCGCAGGCCCGTCTTGGTGTCGAACAGGTGCACATGGCCGGACTGCGGACGGACGTAGATGGTTTCGCCCTTCATCGGCGGGCGGCGGCCGTCGACGCGGGCCACCATGTCGTAGCTCTGACCGTCGAGCTTTGCGTGGCCGTAGACGTAGGCGTCGGCTCCGAGCTCTTCGACGACGTCGACCTCAACCTGCAGGCCCTCGCCGGCGGCGACGGTTTCGAGGTCTTCCGGACGGCTGCCGAGGGTCACGGTCTTGCCGTGGGCTCCTTCGAGGACGTCGCGCGGTACCGGGTACACGGTGCCGCCGAACTGCACGCCGCCGTCGACCACGGGAAGCTCGAGCAGGTTCATTGCGGGAGAGCCGATAAAGCCGGCCACAAAAACGTTCTTCGGCTTGTCGTAGAGGTTGCGCGGGGTGTCGACCTGCATCAGCAGGCCGTCCTTCAAGACGGCAACGCGGTCGCCCATGGTCATGGCCTCGACCTGGTCGTGGGTCACATAGACCGTGGTGACACCCAGCCGGCGGGTCAGGGACGCGATCTGCGTGCGGGTTTGGACCCGGAGCTTGGCGTCAAGGTTGGACAGCGGCTCGTCCATAAGGAACACCTGCGGGTTGCGGACGATTGCACGACCCATGGCAACACGCTGGCGCTGGCCACCGGAGAGTGCCTTCGGCTTGCGGTCCAGGTACGGCTCGAGATCCAGCAGCTTGGCAGCTTCACGGACGCGTTCGGCACGCTCTTCCTTGCTGACGCCGGCGATCTTCAGCGCGAAGCCCATGTTGTCCGCGACCGTCATGTGCGGGTACAGGGCGTAGTTCTGGAAGACCATGGCGATGTCGCGGTCCTTCGGGGGAACGTCGGTGACATCGCGGTCACCAATCAGGATCCGGCCGGCGTTGACGTCCTCGAGACCTGCGAGCATCCGCAGGGAGGTCGACTTGCCACAGCCGGAGGGTCCAACGAGGACCAGGAATTCGCCATCGGCGATTTCAATGTTGAGCTTGTCAACTGCGGGCTTGTCCGTGCCCGGGTACACACGTGTTGCGTTGTCAAAAGTAACTGTAGCCACAGTTATCAATCCCTTCACCGGCAGGTACGTGCCGGACGATCCGTAGTGAATGGTCTTATTTTTCAGTTATGTATTCAGTTGTTGGCACCTGATCGTGCGCATACTCCCCGGCCGAAGCCGAGGAGTATCCAATGACGCCGCACGTTACTTGTGCGCCACATCACAACCAGAGTATGTCAGATAATTGGCAAATAGGTCAAAATGTCGTAGATGTCACACGTGATTCAGCCTGCATGGTTCCCGTGATGGGCTAGTATTCACAGCCCGAGGGCGCGCTTACGTTCCCGCAGCAAGGCTTCCAGCAACTCGGAGACATAAGCGCAAGCCTCGACCCGGAACTCGGCTTGGGTGAAGTCCAGGCCCACCTTCACACCGAGATCCCCCGGCAGCAGGCTGGCCAGGGCGTCCTCGTCGGTGGTGTCGTCGCCGGCGAAAATCGTGGCGGTAGCATCCGTCGCCTGGCGCAGGAAGGCGACTCCCTCTCCCTTCGAGGCATGGACCACGGACGTTTCCAGCACGCGGTTGCCGGTCTTCAGGAATACCCCGGGTTTGTCCTGCAGGACGGCGCGGGCCGCCGCGATGGCGTCCTCGGCGACGTCGTCGGCGGCAAGCCGGGTGTGCAGCACAACGCCAGCCGGTTTGTCCTCGAGCAGGGTGCCGGGGGCGGCCTCGACGATGCCTTCGAGTTCCTGCCTGATATCGGCGAGAAGCTTGCGGCGGGCGTCATCGAGTTCCAGCGGCGCAGACCCCGGTCCCAGCCAGGCCTCGGCCCCGTGGCTGCCGATCAGCAGGGTCTTCGCCGGGGGAAAGGCGACCGCGCGGAGGCTGCCCAGGGCGCGCCCGGAGACGAGGGCAGTCGTCGTCCGCGGCAGTTCGGCGAGCGCGGCAAACGCCGCCGCCGAGCGGGGGAGGGCACGGGCGTCCCCCGCTCTGTCGACGAGGGGTGCCATGGTGCCGTCAAAATCCATTGCGACGAGCAGGTGTTCGGTGCCGGCCACGCGGCGCAGTGCCGCGAGCAGGTCCGGTGAGAGCGTCAGCGGGGCTGGCCCGGGGGAGTGCTCAGCTGTCATCTCGGATGACCTTTTCTTCGAGGGCGCGCAGGAAATCTGAGGACCAGAGGTCAACGTCGTGGTCAAGGATCTGTTTGCGCATCGAGCGCATCCGGCGCGCGGCTTCCGTGGGCTGCATACGGACTGCCTTCATGATGGTCTCCTTGAGACCATCAATGTCGTGCGGATTCATCAGCAGTGCTTGTTTGAGCTGGTCCGCGGCGCCGGCAAACTCGCTGAGCACCAGGGCTCCGTCATTGTTGGTCCGGGCGGTGACGTATTCCTTGGCGACGAGGTTCATACCGTCCCGCAGGGCGGTGACGAGCATAACGTCTGCGGCCAGGTACAGCGCCACCATCTCCTCGATGGGGTAGTTGTGGTGCAGGTAGCGGACGGCGGTGTTTTGCAGGGTGTCATAGGTGCCGTTAATGTGCCCGACGGTGCCTTCGACTTCTTCGCGCAGCAGGCGGTACTGCTCCACCCGTTCCCGGCTGGGGCTGGCGACCTGGATCAGGGCGGCGTCCTCCACCGAGACCTCACCGTCCGCCAGGAGTTCCTCGTAGGCCTTGAGCCGGTGCCTGATGCCTTTGGTGTAATCGAGGCGGTCGACGCCGAGCAGGATCGTTTTCGGGTTGCCGAGGTCTTGGCGGATTTGCCGCGCGCGCTCGATGATTTCGGGATTCCGGGCGAGCTCGCTGATTTGTTTTACGTCAATCGAGATAGGGAAGGCCTGGGCGCGGGCGATGTGGGTGGTCTCGCCGTCGCTGCCCTTGACGTGGACCTGCTGCTGTTTGACGCTGGCGCCGAGGAAGCGGCGGGCGGAGCGCATAAAGTTGCCGGCGTCGCTGCTGCGTTGGAAACCGACCAGGTCGGCGCCGAGCAACCCGTCGATGATGGCACGGCGCCACGGCAGCTGGGCGAAGATCTCCGGGGGAGGGAAGGGAATGTGGTTGAAAAATCCGATCTTCAGGTCCGGACGTGCCTCGCGCAGCATCTTCGGGACGAGCTGCAGCTGATAGTCCTGGACCCAGACTGTGGCTCCGGGGTTGGCATGGTGGATGACGGCGTCGGCGAACCGGCGGTTCACCTTGCGGTAGGAGTCCCACCAGGTCCGGTGAAACTCCGGCGGGGCGATCACGTCGTGGTAGAGCGGCCAGAGGGTGGAATTAGAGAAGCCCTCGTAGAAGTACTCGATGTCTTGCGTGCTCAGCTGGACCGGAACCAGGTCGATGCCGCCGTGGCTGAAGGGCGGAACGGACTCATCCGGGGCACCATGCCAGCCGACCCACGCCCCGTCGGTCTTGGTCATCATCGGGGCCAGTGCTGTGACCAGGCCACCGGGGGAGCGGCGCCAGCCGTCCTCGCAGCCCGCCTCCTCCGGGGAGCAGCGGTCGACCGGCAGGCGGTTGGAGACCACCATAAAGTCGTATTGCGCGTCCGGATCGGTGTCGTTGGTGCCGTGCGCTGCTGCGCCGGCGGACTTCGGATCCGATTCGCCGTGTTTGCTGGCCTGCATTGGTGCCCCCTGGGATTCGCTCGCGGCTCCTGTCCACCCTAGCTGGGCGGAATCTTCTGTGCTATTCGCCCGTTGGAAAACCCGGAAGAAAGTTGAAAGCGCAACTTCTCAGACTTCTCCCCTAAAATGATGAATTGCCACCCAGCGGATAACACCGGCCGAACGACCCGAGGAACTGATGAGCCCCGCCAACGAACCCCGCCAGTCCAAATCAGAGCGAACTGCTGCGGCCCGCGAAAAGGCCCGTGAAATCCGCGAGGCACAGCTGAAGAAAGAAAAGCGCAACAAGTTGCTGATCGGCTGGGGCATCGTAGCCGCCGTCGTGGCGATCATTGTGGTGGTGGCCCTGGTGGTTACCTCGAACATTCAGAAGAATGCCCCGGTCGCGGACGAGGGGCCCACCCCCGCCAACGGCAACGTGTACGGCGGTGTCACCCTGCTGGCAAACTCCGAGGTGGTCAAATCCGACCCCGCGACCGTACGGGTGGCCGATCTCCCTTCCGCCCCCGCAACTCCGCCGGCCCAGGTGACCGCGCCCGGTGCCGAAGCAGAGGCAGGTAAACCGGTCAAAGTGGTCCTCTACATCGACTTCATCTGCCCGGTGTGCAAGGACTTTGAGGCGAAGTACAACGAAACACTCACGAGCCTTCGCAATGAGGGAAAGATCGCCGTCGAATACCGCCCGCTGGGCTTTCTCGACAGCCGGTCCACCACGAATTACTCCTCCCGCGCAGCCAATGCCGCAGCCTGCGTTGTGAACGAGTCGCCGGAGAAGTATGCGGAATTCGTTGATGCGCTCTTTGCGAAGCAGCCCGCTGAAGGCAGTGCCGGAATCTCCGACGCTGACTTGAAGAAAATGGCGACCGAGGCCGGGGCCAAGAGCATCGACGCCTGCGTCGATGCGAAGACCTACCGGCCCTGGGTCAAATACACCACCCAGCAGGCAACAGCGGTCGGCGTGACCGGTACGCCGACGGTCTTTGTGGACGGCAAGCAGTGGGGCCAGGGCGACAGCGCCAAGACCCCGTTCGATCAGTTCGTCCAGGCCGCCGTCGACGCCAAGAAGTAGGCGGCAGCAACGCCGGCACAAATTGCCAGGCCCGGTTCCGGATTCGTCCGGAACCGGGCCTGTTTTATCACCGGGCCTACGTGGGCTAACCTTATCTAGCGCCATGGCGCCTGGCCCCGCTTCGTGGCCCGGTGCCGGCCGGCGCGACGGAATGCCTCCTTAGCTCAGTTGGCCAGAGCACCGCTCTTGTAAAGCGGGGGTCGTCGGTTCGAATCCGACAGGGGGCCCGCGAAAAACCGCGCCGCTGCCGGGTCCCACCCCGTCGGCGGTGCGGTTTCTGTTTTAACCCCGGCCGCTAACCCCCAAACCCACCACAGCCAGGCAACCGGCGTCGGGCCCATCACGCGGTCCGCTGACGCGCGGCAGGGGGACATAAGGCCCTAGACCCCGGAAACCGGCCGGCGGAATCTTGGCGTATGACAGAAACGAATCCGGAATTGACGCCGGACATCAGGTCCACCCAGTTGGAGGCACTGCCGACCGCCGTGCTGCGCGAAACCGTTCCCATGAAGGAGTTGACGGCGTTCTTCGACCGCGCCTTCAGCGCCGTACTGAGTGCCGTCCAGCAGCAAAACGTCCAGCTGGCCGGACCGCCGTTCGCGATGTACCGGGGGACGCCGACCGACGTCGTCGACGTCGAGGCCGGATTTCCCGTCGCAGCACCTTTTCCCGGTGTTGCGGGCGGCGAAGTGACGGCGGGGACACTGCCCGCGGGCCATGCCCTGGAGGCGACCCACGTGGGCCCCTACGACACTCTCCCGGACACGTATGGGCTGATCACGTCAAAGATGCAGGCCGAGGGCCTCACCCCGGGAGGAGCTATGTGGGAGTCCTATCTCACCGACCCGGCCGCGGAACCCGACTCGTCCAAGTGGAAGACGCTCGTCGTCTGGCCGGTCGCCTGAGGGACAGCCGACCGCGGGCGCCGGCCTGTCAGCGCTTCTGGCGGGCCCGCGCCCTCCCCTCCGCGGAGCGATGCGACGCAAAATGTCGGATTCGCCACACTATTGTTCCACTGCGTGCATAATGTCCTAAACTGCTTCACTGAGGTGCCTGAGATGGCGCTGCGCAGCAACGAAAGTGAACCCCCAAATGGCTACCGATTACGACGCACCCCGCAAGACAGAAGAAGAAACTCCCGCTGAATCGCTGGAGGCCCTTCAGGCGTCCCGCAGCGGCGGCGCCCAGACGGCTGTCATCGATCTCGACGAGAACGACACGGCCGAAGGCATCGATCTTCCCGGCGCTGACCTGTCCGGCGAAGAGTTGACAGTTACAGTTGTCCCCGAGCAGTCGGACGAATTTACCTGCTCGTCCTGCTTCCTGGTGCGTCACCGGTCCCAGGTGGCCAAGGAAAAGAACGGTCTGAAGTTCTGCCGCGATTGCGAAGGATAGGGGACCTTCCGCCGCGAATCACCACTTCATACCAGTCACCGCCAAGCGCCGAATCCCGATGGGGGCCCGGCGCTTCGCTGTTCCCGGCGGGTATCGCCGGCGGCAGAGGGTCCACTGCGGTGCAACGCTCCTGTGACCGGGACCGGGGCAAGCTAACGGTTGGGCGCCGAAACGGCTGGGCCCTCGTTTTGGCTGCCAAAGGCTCCTATTCTGGAGTTATCTCATCTCCTGAGGGGGCGGCCGAGTGAAAACATTCCGGGTGTTGCTGTTGGCTATTGTGGTGGCGATTGGATCGGGGCTGGTAGCGCCCGGTCCGGCCTCGGCAGATCCATACTGCGGACTGGTGTGGGGATCGCTGATAAAAGCGGATCCTGCGATGAGCCAGGCGAAGGTGAACAACGTCCGCACCGGGCAGCACTACTGTTTCGACCGGCTGGTCATCGACCTCAACGGGCCAGTCGGCGGGTATACCGTGCACTACGTTCCGCAAGTGGTCCGCGACGGCTCCGGCCTCCCCGTCCCGCTGCGGGGCCAGGCGTTCCTTCAGGTCACGGTGAACGCTCCGGCGTACGACGACAGCGGCAATTCAACCTACACCCCGGCAGATCCGGCCGAGCTCAGCAACGTCAGCGGCTACCAGACGTTCAAACAGATCGCGTGGGCCGGCAGCTTCGAAGGGTATTCGAGCCTTGGCCTCGGGGTCCGGGCCCGGTTGCCGTTCCGCGTCTTCGCCCTGGCCGGACCCGACGCCGGCTCACGGCTGGTGATCGACGTCGCCCATTTCTGGTGAGGGCACTTCCGCCCGGGTCGAGTCAGAGCGAATTGAGATCCGCCCGGAGCGGGTAGTCGCGGCCGTCCAGGACCAGCTGGGTGCAGCGGCGGGTGGCCGGGTTCAACACGATCGGAGCCATAAGGTTCACTGTGGTTGCGGCGGGGGAGTGGTTCAGGACGACCAGTATCTGGGGCGCGTCCTCCTCCGCAAGCTCCAGTGCCTGGCGCGTGGCGGCCGTGACCGGCGGGTTGTAGGTGGGCACGAAGACTGCGGCGTCGGCGAGGAACAGCCGCGCAGGTGTACCGGAGGTCGCTTCCAAGGCATACAGTCCGGTTGCCCCTTCAACGCTCCGGAGGGTGAAGTCATGAGCGTCTTCAAGTCCTGGCATCGGGACCGTGAATGAGACTGGCGTGTTCAGCACGGCGGTACTCACCGGAGAAAGTCCATCAGCGTGGGCTGAAGGACCCGTGCCGTCGCGGCCAGGGCCACCTGGTAGTTGGTCTCCTGAAGTTTCAGGTCCATGATGACGCTGCCAAGGTCCAGTTTTTCTATGCCCATCTTCTGCGCGTCCAAGTTGGCCTCCAAATCCGTATTGACGTTGCCGGCACGTTCCAGCTGTGCCTGCCGTGTTCCTATCTCAGCACGTCCATCGACGATGTGAGTAAAACCCGCATCCAGGTTGCCGATCTGCAGCGACGTGGGGGCCGTTCCGCCCTTCAGCGCATCAGCGATGGACTTGACGGCCCCGAAGACCGAAGTGGAGCCGGTGCCAAAGACCGCCTCGCCGTCGGCGTCCACCCGGACAGTCTGGGTCGCGCTGAAGCGGCGTTCGACCGGGCTGAGGCCGGTGCCGTTGAAGGTGGGTGGCACGGGGCCGCTGAAGGCTTCAGGGTTATCCGAGTTCCCGGCAAAGATGTTCCGGCCCAGGTGCTTGGTGTTGGCGATCGAAACGAGTTCGCTGTTCAGGGCATCCAGCTCGTTGGCGATGGCGATCTTGCCGGACTGCGGCAGCGATCCGTTGCCGGCAAGGACGGTGAGGTCCTTGATCTTGTGCATCACGTTCGTGGCCTGTTCGAGCGCGGAATCCGCCGCGGTGAGCCAGGTGTTGCCGTCGTCGATGTTCCGGCCGTACTGGGCGTTGGCCGCGAGCAGGGACCGGGTCTCCAGCGCCTTGGCAGTAGCGGCGGGATCGTCCGAAGGACGCGAGATCTTGTTGAGTGTGGTCGCCTTTTCCTGCAGTTCGGCCAGCCTGGACTGCTGGGTCTGCAGCGTCCGCTGGGCGTTGGCGCTCATGGTCAGGTTCGTGACGCGGTTCAGCATGGGTCTACCTTCCTACCAGTCCGGTGCGGTTGATCAGGACGTCAAGGGCCTCGTCGACGGCGGTCATCACTCGGGCCGCGGCCTGATAGGCGTGCTGGTTGGTGAGCAGGCTGACGTTTTCCTCGTCCAGGCTGACGGAGGCTTGGGAGGCCCGCTCCGTGATGGCCGAGATTTGGGCGGCCGTGGTGAGCGCTTCGTGCTGCTGGGCTCCCCGGGACTGCACTCCGATGTTCGTGACGATGCCCGACCAGATCTTGTCCGGCGAGCCGTTACCAGTGCCGAGCTGCGAGATCGTGTCCGCAATGCTGGTGTCCAAGGCGCCGCCCGCAGAGGCTTTCAGCGCGATGTTGCCGATGTTGGCGGGGCCGGAAATGCTCAGTGCAGCGGGGTCAGAGCCGGTGGTCGTGAAGAAGTCGACGTTTGTGGTGCCGGCCCCAGTGACACCGGACTTGTGGACGGTGTTTACTGCCGTGGCGAGGGCGGTAGCGAAGCCGTTGTAGGACGCCGCGGCTTGGGCGATTGCCCCGCCCTTGTCTGCCGGTGCCAGTACGGAGAGGGCGCCGGCGAGTTCGCCGCCGTCGAGCGCTGCCGTGCCGCCGGGGCTGGTCCACTCAATGCGAAGCGCGTCGGTGGCGGCGCTAGCCATGGCCGTTGCGCCGGCCAGCTGCAGGGTCCGCACTGAGCTGCCCGTCACGAGGGCGTTGCCGCCGACGAGAACATCCACGGTGCCGTCGGCTTGCTCGCGGACGGTGCCGCCTGCGAGGCCGGCGATCTGGTCCGTGAGCTTGGCCCGGGCGTCGATCAGTTCGTTTGCCGATCCGCCGGCGGCAAGGGTGGAGCGGATGGTTGTGTTGTAGGAGGCAACCTGGGCGGCTGCCGCGTTGACGGCAGTCACCGCGTCCTGGGCCTGGCCGCGGACACTGCTCCATTGCGAGTCGAGGGCCTTGTATCCGGAGGAGATCTTGTCCGTCACGGAGTTGGCGGCGTTCAGCAGCAGCGCCTTGGGGCCGTCTTTGTCGGGCTGGTTGGCGGCGCCCTGCCAAGCGGACCAGAAGCCCTGCAGTGCCGTGGAGATGCCGTCTTCGCCGGGTTCCTGAAGGACGCCCTCGATGCCCTGCAGGGCGGCGGAACGGACACTGGCGTAGCCGGCCTGGGCGGCAGTGGAGCGGACTCCGCCGTCGAGGAAGCTGTTGCCGAGCCGTGCGATCGCGTCCACCGACACGCCCTGGCCGGCCTGCAGGAGGCCACCGCTGAAGAGGCCGCGAGCGGGCGCCGCGAGCGACGACTGCTCGACGCGCTGCCGGGTGTACCCCTCGGTAGCGGCGTTGGCGATGTTCTGCCCGGCCACGTTCATGCCCTGCTGGGCTGCGGTCAGTCCACGGTAGGCGGTGTTCAGGGCGCCGAAAGTGCTCAAGGTCGCTTCCTTAGAATTGCTTGTCGAAGATGCGGGAGGCGGCGGTTTCGCCGGTCTTGCCGTGCGCGTCGTAGGTGCCGGCTGCCGGACGCAGGTCAGCCAGCGACTCTTGGGTGGAGCGGACGGCGGTGCGCAGGTACTGCTCGTTGGAGTCGCGCAGTTCCTTGATTAGGGCAGTCTGGCGGGTCAACGCGGCCAGGTGCGCGGTGAGGATCTCGGCCCAGGCGCCTTCCGGGGCGGCGGCGGCCAGTTCCGCGAGGGAAGCATCGGTGGGAAGTCCCCACGTTTCGGCGACGACGGCGGCCTCGATGGTCCGCGCCAAGCTCGCCTGCGAGAGGTGCCCCAGGACCTGTTCAACTTCCTTGGTGCCGTGGGGCAGCCAGCGGGACTTGCCCGAGGTGAGCAGCAGCTGCTCTTCCTCTAGCTTGAAAGTGAGAACGTCCAAGAGCTCACGCTCCCGCCACAGCAAGGCTGAAAGTTCGTGGATTGCCATGGTCCGGACGGCTCCCTTGTCGGTGACTAATGCGGTGGTGCCGGGCATGCAGTACATAAGGAATCGGCTGCAGCCATCAGCAGGGTTCGTAGAAACTATCGGCCGGGGAGTGGGATCCGTTAGCGGGAAGAAGGCTGATTACTTTCGGAAGGGCGGGGGAAAGCCGTTCGAAAAAGAATTTCGCATTTTTGCTTACGTCGTCCTCCGAAAGGGCGATAACTACTCCTGAAGGCCCACGGATGGGCCATCGCTTACAGTCCCACTCACGGAGGAAACATCATGGGCTTTGTTATCAACAACAACCTCGCGGCAAACAACTCTTACCGCAACCTCAACTCCACCCAGAACGACCTTTCCAAGTCCTTGGAGAAGCTGTCCACCGGCCTGCGCATCAACCGCGCCGGCGATGACGCAGCAGGCCTTTCAATCTCCGAAGGCCTTAAGGCGCAGGTCACCGGCTCGGCCCAGGCAGCCCGCAACGCCCAGGACGGCATCTCCGTCATCCAGACAACTGAAGGCGCCCTGACCGAGGTTCACTCCATCCTGCAGCGTATGCGCGACCTTGCTGTCCAGGGTTCCAACGACACCAACAACACGGCAGCCCGTGACGCGATCAAGGCTGAGGGCAACTCACTCGGCCAGGAACTCGACCGCATCACGAAAGCCACCAACTTCAACGGCATCGACCTGCTCAAGGGAGCTACCGGCGCGGGCGTCACCGCGACGTCAACCCCGGGTTCCCTGGAAATCCAGGTCGGCACCGGTGGCACGACCGGTGTGGACACTATCAAGGTCAAGGTGGGCGACGTGGCAACAGCCACCGGCGCCCTGTCCGACGCTGCCGGTACCGGCGCCACCGACTTCGTGGTCGACACGGCGGCTAACGCGCAGACTACGATCGGGAAGATCGACACCGCCATCAAGGCGATCTCGGCACAGCGCGCAGACCTCGGTGCTGCTCAGAACCGTCTGGAGCACACCGTAAAGTCGCTGAACGTTGCCGGTGAGAACCTGCAGGCTGCTCAGTCCCGCATCGCCGACGTCGACATGGCTCAGGAAATGGTCAAGTTCACCAAGGCCAACATCCTGTCCCAGGCCGGCACCGCAATGCTGGCCCAGGCGAACCAGTCCAGCCAGGGCGTTCTTTCGCTCCTGCGCTAAACCGGATCCGGCAGTCCGGCAGTTCAGATAGCCTAGCTGCCACCCTGATCGGACGATGAGACACCCCCGATTACCACGCTGCGGAAGGGCCGGACGATGGCAACACCATCGTCCGGCCCTTACGTGCAACGTCCCAGCATCACAAACACCCGACGTATCAGCAGGAATTGACAGCTAAGGAGAGGCAGAGATGGGAATCTCACTCGACGGACTGGCCAGCGGGCTCGACACCACCGCCCTCATCGGCTCGATCATGCAGTCCGAAGCCCTTCCGCAGACCCTGCTCAAGAACAAGTCCTACGATCTTCAGTCGATGGTCTCCGCCCTGCAGGGGCTCAATGGCAAAGTCGCAGCCCTGGCTACCCAGGCCACCGCCGCGGCCAAGCCCGGTGCCCTGGACCTCACCAAGGCGACCACTTCCAGCGACAAAGTCGTCGCGACCACGACCGCGGCTGCCAAAGCGGGCTCCATCGATTTCCAGGTCACCAAGCTGGCCCAGACCCAGGTCACCGTAACCCCCAAAGTGAACGCCGTGACCGGCTGGCCGTACACCACGATGACGATCAACAGCGGGGGCAGCGACTATACGATCGCGCCGGCTTCCAATAACCTTGACGATGTCGTCACGGCGGTGAATGCCGCTGGCGCCGGCGTGACCGCCACGAAGGTGGCCGTTGGGGGCGGGGACTTCCGCCTCCAGTTCACCGCCACGAAGTCCGGTGAAGCCGGGGCCTTCACCATCAGCGATCCCGGTACTACCTTCACGAATGTCAAGGCCGCGCAGGACGCCGAAATCACACTCTGGCCGAACACCGCTGTGACCCAGAGCGTGAAGTCCTCGACGAACACTTTCGCCGATCTGCTGCCCGGCGTGTCCGTCACCGCCAAAGAAGTATCTGCCGCACCTGTAACGCTCACGGTGGGCCGTGACGACGCCGGCATCACCAAGCTCGCCTCCGACCTCGTGGACGGTGTGAACGGCATCTTCTCGCTGATCGCAAGCAAGACCGCCGTCAGCACCACCACGAACTCCAGCGGCACTAAGACGTCAGCCGGTGTTTTCGCCGGTGAGAGTCTGGTGCGCTCGGTGAACCAGAACATCCTTTCCGCCGCTTCGCTGCCGGTCGGCGCCCCGCCCCGGTCGCCGTCGGAAATCGGCATCAGCATCACCAAGACCGGAACGATGGAGTTCGACGCCACGAAGTTCGCTGCCGCCCTGGCGAAGGATCCCGAGGGAACAGCAGCCAAGGTACAGGAAATCGCCGGTCGCGTTGCCGCGGCGTCCACAGCAGCCTCTGATAAGTACAACGGCACCTTGACTACCAAGATCACCGGCCAGCAGTCCGAAGTCCGGGACCTGGCTGACCGGATTGGTGACTGGGATACACGGCTTGCCTCCCGCAAAGCCACGCTCCAGCGAACCTACTCGGGTCTCGAGACGGCGTTGAGCGGCATGAAGGCCCAACAATCCTGGCTCACCGCCCAGCTCTCCGGCCTGGCAGGAAGTAAGTCAGCATGACCACCACACCTTTCGGCTCCGGCTACGGCGGCGCCGCCCAGCGGAACCAGTACCTGGCTGACTCCGTCCTCTCGGCTCCGCCGGCACGCCTGCTCACCATGCTCTACGACCGGCTCCTGCTGGACCTGGGCCGTGCGGAGGCCGCGCAGCAGGGCGCGAACTGGCCTGTCGCCTCGGAAAACCTCCTGCACGCGCAGGCCATCCTAGCTGAACTTATGTCGTCCCTGAAGACCGATGCCTGGGACGGCGCCGACGGGCTGCTTGGCCTGTATAACTACTCCTTCACCGCCCTGGTGAACGCGAATATCCAGCGTAATCCGGCGCTGACGCGTGAGGCCATCGAACTTTTGGACCCCTTGCGCGAGGCCTGGCATGAGGCGGCCGCCGCTGTCCCAGGCCCTGCCCCGGTCCCCGCGGCAGCTCCCGCCGCACCTACCTCTGGACCTAACCGCGGATCCACCCCCGCGGGCGCCTGGAGCACCCAGGCCCTAACCGGCGGGGGGAGCCTTGGTTTTGGATAGTCACCCGGAAGTGGAGGGCAGCCGAGGGCGAACCGACATCCCCGACACTGAATCAACCCTGACGGACCCCGAGGAGAGTGCCCTGGCGGCCTGGAACGCGATCCTGGACGTACTGGAGCTGGCGGTGGGTGCAGCCGAGCGCACCCTGAAGGATCCCTTGGGCCCGCTGTCTGCCGCACCCGGGAGCGCGGTTGATCCCCAGCCCGAGAAGCGCTGGCATCCGCATCTTCTCCCCGGAGCGCTACCCGCTGCAGCCCGACGACGTGCCTTAGCGTTGTCGGCCGCGCAGGAACGCGTCGCCCGGCGACTCGAAGATGCCAGGCGGGATGTCGCCCAGCAACTGCAGGCGGTCTCCTCTGTTCCCGGCGTAGTGGCTGCCTCCGGTGCTGTGTACCTGGATGTAAACGGCTGAACTTCCTGTCGGGAGCATAAGACCCCGCAAAGAATATCCGCGAGTATCCACAGTGATTCATCCTGCGGAAACTCTTTTATATTTTCTCCTAACGCGCGGCTGACCAGTGCCGATAACCACTGATAGAGCACGGATCGCTCGTTTAACGGCCACGGATCGGCCTCCCACCACCCAGGCAGGATCCCCGTGCTCGAATCCGTGACCTCCGCAGCCCTGTCCAGCGCCTTGGACGGATTGGCGCTGCGCCAGCGCAGCATCGCGAACAACATCGCGAACGTCAATACGCCCAATTACCAGGCCAAGCGCGTGGCCTTCGAGGACGCCCTCGCGGCCTCGGTGCGTTCCGGCGACGGTCATGCCCAGGCCACCACGGCAGCATCCCTGGAACCCACCCAGCTGAACGGCAACAACGTCAACCTGGACACCGAAACCCTGTCCAACATCGACACGGTGCTTCGCTTCCAGTTCGCCACCCGTGCCCTCGGTTACGAGTTCACCGCCGTCCGCTCCGCCA
Source organism: Arthrobacter sp. UYCu512 (assembly GCF_040547075.1). Lineage (NCBI taxonomy): Bacteria > Bacillati > Actinomycetota > Actinomycetes > Micrococcales > Micrococcaceae > Arthrobacter > Arthrobacter sp. UYCu512. The sequence continues at coordinate 228,974 of NZ_JBEPPA010000006.1, read as the reverse complement.
TGAGGACGAACTGATGACTTTCGACGCGATCGGAATCGCCGGTTCCGCCCTCACCGTGCACCGGAAATGGCTCGACGCCGTCTCGGACAACCTGGCCAACATGAACAATGTCTCGCGCACCTCCGGCCCGGCGTTCCAGGCTAAATACGTGGAAGCCGGGGAAGGCGCCGACCTCACCGGGGTGTACGTGAAAAGCACGCAGCTGGGCAACGGCGAGGGCAGGATCGTGTACCAGCCGGACCACCCGCTCGCGGACGCCAACGGGAACGTGAAATATCCGGATATTGACATGGCCGAACAGATGGGCGCGCTGATTATTGCCCAGCGCGGCTACCAGGCGAATGCCCAGGTTGTGGACCGCGCCCGTGAAAGCTACATGGCCGCCCTTGAGATTGGAAGATCCTGATGACCATTTCCCCGATCGCGCCCGTTCAGGGCGTCCTTCCGACAAACTTCGTGGACGGCGCCGGGGCCGCTGCCGGTACCGACGGCTCCGGCTTCGCGGCGTCCCTCACCGGCGCCGTGGACAACCTCCAGCAGCTGCAGTCGACGTCGAACCAGCTGGCCGTCTCAGCCGTGACGGGCAACCTGGATGACATCCACAACGCGACCATCGCCGCCACCCGCGCGCAGGTCACCCTTGAACTCGTCGCCGCGGTGCGAAACAAGGGTGTTGACGCGTTCAACGAGATCATGAGAATGCAAGCCTGATGCCCCCGCAAATATCTGGAATGTTCGCCCGCTTCGGCGCCGGACTCAAGGGATTCACCGCCGGACAGCGCACCATCGCAGTCATCGGAGCGGCCCTCCTCGTCGTCGCCGTTGTGGCCGTTTCCGCGTGGCTGTCCAAACCCGCGCTGACACCGCTGTTCTCCGGGCTCAAGAACACCGATGCCAGCGGCATCGTTGATCAGCTCCGTAAGGACAACGTTCCCTACGAACTCAGCGACGGCGGCGCGACCATCCTGGTCCCGCAGGACAAGGTCTACGACGAACGCCTCAAAGCCGCCGCCGCTGGCCTGCCCACGGCCGCCGCCACCGGGTACTCGCTGCTGGACAAGATGGGCGTTACGTCCTCAGAGTTCCAACAGTCCGTCACCTACAAGCGGGCCCTCGAAGGGGAACTCGCCAGCACCATTTCTGCCATGGACGGCGTAAAGACCGCCGCCGTCCGTCTCGCCATTCCGGAGAAGACGGTTTTTGTCTCCAGCGCCCCGGACACCACCGCCTCGGTCTTCATCGAAACCAAGCCGGGGGTCAGCCTTTCCGGCGACAAGGTCCAGGCGATAGTGCACCTGACCTCTGCGGCCATCGAAAACCTCAAGCCGATCAACGTCGCAGTGGTGGACTCGCAAGGCAATGTCCTCTCCGCTGTCGGCGGCGGCGCCGTCGGCTCATCCTCGAAACAGGCCACCGACTACCAGCAGCGCACCGGCGACGCCGTGCGTGCCGTCCTGGACCGCGTCGTCGGGCCGGGCAATTCCACCGTCGCGGTCGCCGCCGACGTTACCGGGGAGTCGGCGCAGCAGAAGTCCGAGACCTTCTCCAACGCTGAAGGTGCCCTGCCGCTGAGCGAGACTTCCAAGACTGAAAAGTACACCGGCACCGGCGGCGGCGCGGCCGGGGTTCTGGGACCGGACAACATCGCGGTCCCCGGCGGCACCAGCGGCAACGGAAGCTTCGATTCCACCAGCGGTACCAAAAACAACGCAGTCAACAAGGTCACCGAGGACCGTGTTATCCCGCCCGGAGCCGTCAAACGCCAGACGATCTCCGTGGCCGTCAACCAGGCAGCGGCCGGCGGGCTCAATCTCGCCTCACTCACATCCCTGGTCAACTCTGCCGCCGGGATCGATCAGCAACGCGGCGACGTCGTCACCGTTGAGGTGGTGCCGTTCAGCACCGCGGCTGCGGACGACGCTGCCCGGTCCCTGGCCGAGTCCAAGGCCGACGCTGAGGCCACCAAGCAGGCCGAATTCTTCGGCACGCTCATCAGCGCCGGTTCGATCCTCCTCGGACTCCTGGTCCTGGGCCTGATCCTGATGATCGTCCTGCGCCGCCGGCAGAAGCGCGAACCCGTGGACTTGGGCGAGCGGCTTGAGCCGCTGCCGGTCCTGCCGGCGATGCCGGTCGTGTCAGCGTTGCCGGCGGCCCCGGCAACCTCGGCGATCGAGCTCACCGCCCTCCCGCCGCTGCCGCCCTTGCCGGAACAGGTGGAAGCCGAACGGCGTCGGATGGAAATCGACAGCATGGTCTCCGCCAACCCGGAGAAGGCAGCCGACTACCTGCGCGAGCTCCTGGATGACCGGCAACCGGTATGAAAACTACAGTGACCCTTTCGGGCGCCCAGCGCGCGGCCGTTGTGCTGATGCAGATGAACCCGGCCAACGCGGCCCTGGTCATGGCAAAGCTGACGGATTCGGAAGCCGAGGAGATTGCGGCGGAAATCGTCCGGCTGCGCAAGGTGGATCCCGATGTCACCGAGCAGATCATGAAGGACTTCCACTCTTCGGCGCTGAGCGGGCCGCGTTCGGCCCGGGGCGGCCGCGAGTTGGCAGAGGGACTGCTGGAAGCGTCCTTTGGGTCCGAGAAAGCCGCCGGGCTGATCAACCGGCTGAGCGTCAACATGGCGGGGAAGTCCTTTGAGTTCCTCGAAGACATTGAACCGGTCCAGATCCTGGCCCTGATCGACGGTGAACTGCCGCAAACGATCGCCCTGGTCCTGGCACACCTGAGCCCCAAAAAGGCCTCGGCGGTGATGTCCGGGTTGCCTGGTTCGCTCCGCGCCGACGTCGCCCTCAGCATCGCAACGATGGGTTCCGGCGCACCGGAGGCAATCGGGATCGTCGCCGAGACGCTCAAACTGCGCGGCGGTGCCGCTGTCTCCCAGCAGGCCTCCAAGGTCACGGGCGGCATCCAGCCGCTGCTGGAGATCATCAACCGTACCGACGCCGGCACCGAACGTTCCGTACTCGATGGCCTGGACCTGTTGAACCCGGACCTAGCCACCGAAATCCGGGCACAAATGGTGACCTTCGAGGACATCGTCAAACTGGACCGCAAGGACGTCCAGCAGGTATTGCGCGGCATCGACTCGTCGTTGCTGGCCATCGCCATGAAGGGCGCCCCGGAAGTGGTGCTGGAAACCATTACTACCAACGTTTCCGGCCGCAACCTGGAGATCCTCGAGTCCGAAATCGCGGCCCTGGGGCCGCTGCGGGCCTCGCAGATCGAAGAAGCCCGTGCCGCCGTCGTCCGCTCCATCCGGGAACTAGAGGCCGACGGTTCCATCACGATTCAGCGTGGGGACGAGGAAGACTTTGTCTACTGACACCAGTCCCGCGCGGATTGTCTACCCGTCGCTGCGGACCACCGGTCCCGCCAACGAGCAGGCCGGATTCACCGAGGGCCACGCCGCGGGCTACGCTGCCGGGGTCCGCGCCGCAGCAAAGGAACAGCGGCGCTGGCGGGACCGAATGGCGGCGGAGCAGGCTGCTGCCCTGGCGGCGGGCCAGCAGGACCTGGACCGGGCAGTGCGCGCGTTGGCCGTGGCCAGGACGGACTTCGCACACCGCAATGTCCAGGCCCTCCAGGATGCCAATGAAGTGCTCGCCCGAACGGCCCTGGAACTGGCCGAGGCCATCCTGGGCTACGAACTCGCCGAAGGCACCCGGACGGCCCGGGCCGCCATCGAACGCGCCCTTTCCGCCAGCGACCCCGGCACCTTGGTTGCGGTGCGGCTCAACCCGGCCGACATTGACGCCCTGGACAAGGAAGGCCTGGACCTGCCCGCCGGGCTTCCGCTGCTCCGGGACGCAAGCCTGAACCGCGGCGACGCGAAAGTTGACTACGAGCATGGCTGGCTTGACGCGAGCCTCGGCACCGCCCTGGCCAGGGTCCGTACTGCCCTGCTCAGCGACGGCGACTGGGGCGACCGGACCATGGACGGACAGCCATGATGACCCAATGGCGCCCAAAAGGGGACTCTTTCACCGCCGCACTACGGGCCGCCGCTCCCCAACGGGTGGGCGTAGTGACGTCCGTGGTGGGCCTGAGCCTGGAAGTTTCCGGCCTCGACGGTGCACTGGGTGAGCTCGTGACCGTTGGGGAAAGTCCCGGTCTGGACGCCGAAGTAGTCGCCGCGATGGGCAGCACCCTCCGCTGCATGCCGCTGGGCCGGCTTGCCGGAGTCGCCGCCGGTGATCCGGTCCGGGCCAAAGCGGGCACCACCATGCTGGTCCCCACCGGGCGGGGGCTGTTTGGCCGCGTCATCGATGGCCTCGGACGGCCCATCGATGGCAAGGGTCCGCTCAAGAGCGGGCCGCGCGTGCCCATCGACAACGAGGCGCCGCTGGCCATGAAACGGGCCCGCATCGACACGCCGCTGCAGACCGGTGTCCGTGTCCTGGACACCATGACCACCCTCGGCAAGGGCCAGCGGATGGGGCTCTTCGCCGGTTCCGGCGTCGGGAAATCCTCCCTGCTCTCGATGATCGCCCGGGGGACCGACGCCGAAATCTCGGTCATCGCCCTGGTCGGCGAACGCGGCCGCGAAGTCCGCGAGTTTCTCGAGGACGACCTTGGCGCCGAGGGACTGGCACGCTCCATCGTTGTGGTTGCCACCTCGGACGAGCCGGCGCTGATGCGCATGCGCGCCGCTTTCACCGCTACCCGGATCGCGGAGTCCTTCCGGGACGAGGGCCAAAACGTGGTCCTGATGATGGATTCGTTGACCCGCGTCGCCATGGCCCAGCGCGAGATCGGCCTGTCAGCCGGCGAACCCCCAGCCACCCGCGGTTATCCGCCGTCGACTTTTTCCGTCCTTGCCCGGCTGCTGGAACGGGCCGGCACCGCCGAAACCGGCTCAATCACCGGCATCTACACCGTCCTGGTTGACGGCGACGACCACAACGAACCGATCGCCGACGCCGCCCGCTCCATCCTGGACGGGCACGTTGTCCTCGACCGGAAACTGGCCGTCACGGGCCACTTTCCCTCCGTGGACGTCCTCGGATCCATCTCGCGTGTCGCCTCGAAGGTCAACACCCGGGATCACCTCGCCGCTGCCGCGGGGCTTCGCCGTGTCCTCGCGGCCCGGAAAGCCGCCCAGGACCTGATCGATGTCGGGGCCTACCAGGCCGGCACCAACCCACTCGTTGATGCGGCACTGAACCACGAGCAGGACGTGAACGCCTTCCTGCAGCAATCAATGGAAGATTCCACCGGACACCCCGAGTCGTGGCAACGGCTCTCCTACCTCACCTCGACTCTGGGAGCAGCGGCATGAACCGTCAATTTTCGCTGGCTGGGCTCTTGCGGCTCCGCCAGATCCAGCAGGATCAAGCCGCCACCGGCCTGGCCCGGGCCAGGTCCCGTTCCAGTTCCGTGCGCGCCCGGGAAGCTGCGGCCCGCCGTGACTTGTCGATCGACGACGCGGACGTTGTCAGCTCCGCCTCGCTGCGGGCCGTCGCGGCCGCCCGGTCCTCCTCGCACAGTATGCTGGCGGAGCTGCGGGGCCTGACCACGATCGCCCAGGCAGACGAGTCCGCGGCCCGGGAGGCGTTTACCGCTGCCAGGGTCCGCTCCGTTGGCTTGGAGAAGCTTCAGGCCCGGCATCAAGCCGAAGTACTGAGCGCAGACCTGCAGGCCGAACAGTCAGCGCTGGATGAGATTGCGTCCACTGTCTTTCACCGGGACGACACCCAGGTGACCACATGAGCATGACCGAGGCGATCGGCCGGATGCAGAGCATCCAGTCCATGATCTCCGAACTCACCACCCGGCCGGTGGACTCGGCGAAGTCCACGGCGATCTCGGCCGCCGCCACGGGCTCGCCTGTCGACGGAGGAGGGGACGGTTCCTTTACCCAAGCCCTCGCCTCGGCGCTGGGCACCAGCGGAACCGGAACAGCGTCCCTGCAGGAGAGCCTCAATTCCCTGACAGGTATCAGCGGGACAACACTCAAGGGTGTCTCCGCGCCGGTTGCCACCGGAGGGGCAGCGACCGGAAACGACGTGGTTGCCGCAGCGAAAAAGTACATCGGCGTGCCGTACGTCTGGGGCGGAACCAACCCGGCCACCGGGATGGACTGCTCCGGCTTCACCCAGCGCGTCTTCAAAGACCTCGGCGTCGAGATTCCGCGGGTGGTCAGCGACCAGATGCGCCAAGGCACGCCCGTAGCGTCCCTTGCCGAGGCCAAGCCCGGCGACCTGCTGGTGAGCTTCGGCGGCAACCACATCTCCATCTACCTCGGCAATGGCAAGGCAATCGACGCCCCCGTGCCCGGGCAAACCATCCAGATCCGCGATGCCTGGGAGCAGCAGTCCAACCTCACGTCCATCCGCCGGATTGTCCCGGCAGGGGGCACATCATGACCGCATCGATGGGTCTGGGCTCTGCTGCGGGGATCAGCCGGGCCACCCAGCAAGGCGCCGGGGGCCGGGCCGGTACAACAACGTCCGGCGGCGGAGCTTTCGGTGTGCTGTTGGACAGCGCCGTTTCCTCAAACGCCCAGCCCTCAAACGCCCAGCCCTCAAACGCCCAGCCCTCAAACGTCCAGCCCGAACGTCCGACGTCCGAGACCACCGTGTCCGCGGATTCGAACTCCGCCGGCTCGCCGGGCGTCGGGGCACCGCAGGCTGTGCCCGCGCGCGCGACCGCGGCCGTGTCCACATCCGCGGCCGTGACCACATCCGCGTCCGTGACCGCACAGCTGTCCGGCGGGCAGCCGGACGACACCAAGGTCAACGACGCCACCTCCCAGGACGCGTCGCCATCGAAGGATGACGCCGCAGGAGATGTTCTGCCGGTCCCGGCCTGGTTCGGAACTGCGTTGGCTGCCCCTGCGGCGCAGTCGACAGCCGCCGCCGCGGGGCAGGCCATACCGGGGCGGATGACCCCGGAACAGGCGGCCACGGAACCGCAGCTCCGGGCCGGCGGTGCCGTGCCGGTGTCGGCTCCTGCCACCGCGGTACCTGCTGCTGCTGCGGGCGCGCCGGCCGTGGCGGCAGACGCCAATGCCGTGGCCACCGGAGCTCCGGCCGCCGTCGTCCTGCCGGCAGCCACCGTTGCACCATCCAGCCCGGCCCAAGACGCAGCTCCGGCAGCAGGACTTACTGGGGCCGCCTCGACGCCCGCAACCGCCAGCCTCCAGCCGCACCCTCCGGCGGCCAGCACAACACCCGGACTTTCTTCCGCTGCCGGAGGAACGACCTTCGCCGGTCTTGTTCCCAATGCCGGCGCGAGCGGCAGCGACGTGCGTCCGGATCGGAAGTCCGCGCTGGCGGCCACGGTGTCGGTGGAATCGGCGTCCACCGCCGGAGCCGCCGCCCTGACCGGGGGACCGGCTACTCCTACTCCTACTGCCGCCACGTCGACGTCCGCACCGCAGGCTCCCGCCACGGCTTCCCCGCAGCAGGGGCCCGCACTCCAACCCCAGTTGAGCAGGCCTCTCTTCACCCTTGCCGCGGCGGCCGCCGGTGAACATGTGATGACCCTCAAAGTGAACCCCGAAGACCTGGGCCCGCTGACCATCAGAGCCCACATCGACGCCGGCGGCGTCCGGATTGAGATGTTCTCTCCCGGTGAAGCCGGCCGGGAAGCTCTCCGCGGCGTCCTTCCCGAGCTCCGGAAGGAGCTCGCCGACGCCGGATTCGGGGCATCGCTGAACCTCTCGGATCGCAGCGGACCGGGGGACGGGGGCCGGAACGGCCGCCCGGGGCACCAGAACGACGCCGCAGCGCAGCGCTCAGCCCCGCGCCGCAACGAAGGATTTCACGAGCCCGCGCCGCGCATCCCCGGTCGGCTGGGTTCCCCCCAAACCAACATCGACATTCTTGTCTGACACGAAGGAACGCCACAGATGACGATTCAGCCGATCGCTACACCGTCCATCCCGATCAAGCCGACAACCGGTGCGGCGGGGGACCAGACTCCCGCTGTCCGCGCCCCGGTGCAGACCATGGACTCCAACGTTTTTATGACGCTCCTCGTGACCCAGCTGAAGAACCAGAACCCGAGTGCCCCGATGGACACCAACGCGATGATGGCCCAAACCATTCAGCTGTCCATGATGGAAAAAATGACCGAGCTGACAGCAAGCAGCAAGGATGGGCTTTCGCTGCAGATGCGCTCGGCGGCAGCCCAGCTGATCGGCCATTCCGTCGGCTATACGCTGCCGGACGGCACCGCGGGCAGCGGCATTGCTACTGCCGTTTCGTTCGCCGGCGACAAACCGGCGGTGACCATCGGCGAACTATCCATCCCCCTCGATTCCATCACCGGAATCGTCGCTCCGTCCGCTCCCTGACCCTAGATTTTGACCAGTTTTCCCACCTTGTAGAAAGGCAGTCGCCATGCTCCGCTCGCTCTACTCCGGAATTTCCGGCCTTCGCGCCCACCAGACCATGCTGGATGTTACCGGCGCCAACATCGCCAACGTCAACACAGCCGGGTACAAGTCCGGAACCACGCAGTTCCAGGACACCCTGTCCCAGCTGACCCAGGGCGCCACGGCTCCGCAGGGCGGCACCGGCGGAAGCAACCCTGCCCAGATCGGCCTGGGCGTCCGCGTTGCCGGGGTTACTAACAACTTCAGCCAGGGGTCCTCGCAGGCCACCGGCAAGGCCACGGACATGATGATCTCCGGAGACGGCTTTTTCGTCACCAGCAAGGGCGGCCAGCAGCTGTTCACCCGTGCCGGTGCTTTTAACCTCGATGCTGCCGGCCAGCTGGTCAGCCCCGACGGCGGCATCCTGCAGGGGTGGAAGGCCGACGCCAACGGCGCGGTCAACACGACCGGCGCCGTCGGCACCATCACGCTGAACCCGAACAACATGGTCGCCACGGCAACCAACGCGGTTTCACTTGACGGGAACCTGCCCGGCGACGCGACCGTTCCCACGTCGCTGAACCGCGTGGTCAAGGTTTACGACGGCGCCGGTGCTGCGCGTGACCTCAATCTGACCTTCGACAAGACCGCCACCGGCTGGAATGTTACAGGTAACGACGGCAGCGGACCCGTCACTGTGGGCCTCGCACAGGGAGCCAACGGCACACTGACGGCCAGCGGCGCGTTGACCGTCGGCGGCATTACTGTCGCGTTGAATAAACTCTCGGGCTACGCAAAAGTCGAAACCCTCACGGTCGCCGGCCAGAACGGCTCTGCTGCCGGCTCGCTTGAGTCTTACACGCTGGGCAGTGACGGATCCCTGATCGGCTCCTTCAGCAACGGCACCAAACAGGTGATGGCCAAGATCGCCCTGGCCAAGTTCACCAACCCGGCCGGTCTGGAAAAGGCAGGATCTTCGTCCTACACGGCCACCGGCAACTCCGGCGGGGTGCAGTTCGGCAGTGCCGGTGCACCAGGGCTCGGCACACTCTCCGGCGGTACCCTGGAAATGTCCAACGTGGACCTTTCCCAGGAGTTCACCAACCTCATCGTGGCCCAGCGCGGGTTCCAGGCCAACGCCCGCATCATCACCACCTCCGACGAGGTCCTGCAGGAACTGACCCAGCTCAAGCGCTAATCACCCGGAAAACGTGACTAGCTCCTAAATATCGGAGCGACAGCCCTGGCTACGGAGATCTTCGGAGCCAGGGCTGTCTTTTTTTGAGATCCGCGGCTTCGGCTGAGACATTAGCCTGCAACCAGATATGCCTCACGTTTCGACCGAGTATCACGTCTCTTCTGAGAGCCCGCCCTGAAGTGGAGGTACATTCCGATGCGACCGCCTGGCACCAACTGCCTGCGGTGGCGCACGCGGCGTAGGTCCGATCGGGGGACGTTATGGCATCCATAGGCAGAAGCCGGCTACGCCCTCATCCGCGGGATCGGGGCGGGAGCGCCACCGGTCCCTTTTCCTGCTTGGAGTGCCCCGTCGGCGGCGAAGTTGGTGTCAAGAGTGTTCCGTGAAGCACTGCCGGCACGCGGCCCCGGGTTTTCGGCGACGGTTACAGCGTCGCGCAGATCGCTCCAGAAGCGTTCCGCCGCGGCCGGCCGGCTGGCGGTGAGGATGCCCTGGCTCACGAGGGAGTCGGCCCATTGCTGGACCAGCTGATGGTGGAAAACGAACTCCGCCAGGGCCCGGGACTGCGGCAGGGGCAGTTTTGTCCGCTGCTCACCGTCAGGTTGCTCCGGGTCAGGGAGCTGCCCGATGGCGGCCAGCAGGCTTTCGAGGGTCCGCCGGGCCGTTTCCGGGCCCCGGGTTTGTTCCGGCAGCAGGCCCAGGTCCTTGGCTGAGGCGATCTGGAGGCGCAGCTGGACGGTGTATGCGGCCCAGCACCTGGCATCGCTGGGGCTAATCTCAAGGGCGCCGCGGGTATCCTGGCGCTGGGTCGCGTCGTAAATGACGAAGCGGCTCCGGCCGGAGTGTTTCGCTGCGTACATTGCCGTGTCGGCTTCCGCCAGCAGTTGTTCCGGGCCATCCATTCCTGATCCGGCAGTGATGCCGACGCTTGCGCTCATCCGCAGCTCAGTCCCGGCGACCTGAACCGGGGCGGCGACGGCATCCATCACGCGCAGCGCCGTCGCCGGGCCCTGGTCCAAGCCGGAGCCCGGCAGCAGCAGGGTGAATTCGTCTCCGCCGGTCCGTGCCGCGGTGTCCCCGGTCCGGAGGCAGAACTGGAGCCGCCGGGCGATTTCCACCAGCAGCGCGTCCCCGGCTCCATGTCCATACGAATCGTTGATTGGCTTGAAGCCGTCAATGTCCACCGCCAGGACCAGCATGGGCACCCCGGTGATCCGGCTCGCGGCCATCGCCTCTCTGAGGCGTGCAGCCAGGAGCGATCGGTTGGCCAGCCCGGTCAGCGGATCGTGCAGTGCCTGGCTCTCCAATGCCCCCAGCTTCTCGAGTTCCGCGGTTCGTGTCCCGGCGAGGACGAATGCCGGAATGAGGCACAGGACGCCTTCAAGCAGGAACGCTGCACCCAGGAGCGCGGAATTTGCCGGCGGCAACGATCCGGACGCACCCGCAAAAGCCAGTTGCAGGAAGGCCGGGCTCCCGGCGACCACGACTGTGGCCACGGCCATGGCCAGCCAGTCCTCGAACAAAGCAATCACGGGTACTGCGAGGAAAAACAGAAAGTAGGCCTCCACGGACCCGGACAACCGGACGGTTATGGCCGCCGCCAGCACCAGGGCCGCACCGGACAGGCAACCCAGGGCGCGGCGCCACGGTGCAGGGTGTCGCGACCGTGCCCCGCGGGGAAGACGATCGCCTGCTGAGACAAGCCACTGCGGTACCACTGCGTATGCTCCCCATTGTTCGGCAGATCCACGCCTACCCAGCCAGCGGATCGTTGACAACACTCACTGTAACGAACATCACTCACTGTAACTAACGCGGTGTCCGCCGCCAGGCCGCATATTACCAAGCCTACGCAGCTAACCAATCAGTCCGGTTGGCCGACAGTAGATCGTAGACCACCATCCCCTATACAGAGCAGAATCGGCCCATGATCGTCGTAACTCGACTCAACGGAACGCGCTTCGCGGTCAATCCCGACCTCATCGAACGGATCCACGAGAGCCCGGACACCCACCTTGTCACCCTCGACGGAGCTACGTACGTTGTGCTCGAAAGCCTCGCCGAAGTGGTTGAACTGATCGCCGAGTACCGCGCTTATGTACTGAGCAAGGCCCGGGACTTTCCGGCCGTGACCGGCTACCACCTCAGCCTGGTTCCGTCCGAGGACGCCGCAGACGTTGGTCGTACCGACCGGCCGGGGGAGTAGGCCATGGATCCGGCAACAATTATCGGGCTGCTGATGGCGTTTGGCGCCATCTACGCCATGGTGGCCCTTGAAGGCGCAAGTATTACCAGCCTTTTGCTGCCTGCACCGATGATCCTGGTTTTTGGTGCGACGCTCGCCGTCGGGCTTGCAGGATCAACCCTTAAGGACGTGGTGCACGCCTTCAAAGCGCTGCCGAACGCGTTTAAGGGCAAGACCGTCCCGCCGCAGGTCAGCATCGACGAGATCATTGTCTTCGCTGAGAGGGCCCGCGCAGAAGGCCTGCTGTCGTTGGAAAGCGACGCTGCAGCCACCAAGGATCCGTTCCTGAAGATTGCGCTGCAGAACATCGCCGACGGAACCGATGGTGAGGACCTCCGGGAAATGCTCGACGACGGCATCAGCTCCAAGATGAAGTCCGACAACACGGCCTCGAAGTTCTTCAAGATGCTGGGAGGCTACGCACCCACCATCGGCATTATCGGCACAGTCGTTTCGCTGACCCACGTCCTGGAAAACCTGTCGAAACCGGACGAGCTCGGACACATGATCGCCGCAGCCTTCGTCGCTACGCTCTGGGGGGTCCTTTCCGCCAACTTCATTTGGCTTCCTATCGGGGACCGGATGGCAAAGATCTCCGAACTTGAGGTCGACCGAATGACCCTGATCATGGAAGGCGTTCTGGCCCTGCAGGCAGGCATCCAGCCAATCCTGCTGCGGGAGAAGCTCAACGCAATGGTTCCCGACTACAAACTCAAGGCCGGCGCCGGGAAGGCACCAAAGTCCGGGCCCAAAAAAGCATCCAAGGGCGGAGAACCGCTGGAGGACGCGGCATGAGCCCCCGGCGACGGTCCAAAAGGGCCGCCCCCGAAGAGCACCACGTTGACGAACGCTGGCTCGTGTCCTACGCGGATATGGTCACCGTCCTGATGTGCCTGTTCATCGTCCTGTACGCGATGTCCACCGTCGACGCTAACAAATTCGAGAAACTCCGTAATTCCCTCGCCACCGGCTTTGGCGCCGTCGCGTCCGAAACCGTCGACACGGCCACCGGAACCGTGGTCCCGGCGGACCAGGCCAATAAGGACCTTGAAGCGTTCGCTGCCGTACAGGCGCAGGCGCAGGCGCAGGCGCAGCCGGCGGCAGGCCAGGCGGCGAATGCGCAGCCCAATGTCGACCCGGCAGCCTTGGAACAGGCCATGAAGGAAGTCAATCGGCTCCAGGCCCTGGAGGACAAAATGAAAGCGGGGCTGGCGGCGGAAAACCTTAGCGAAAACGTGGAGTTCCAAATCGATCCACGCGGATTGACCGTCAAACTCGTTGGATCCCAAACATTCTTCGAACCCGACAGGCCGGAACTGACCGGGCGGGCCACCCGGGTCCTTAATGTTGTTGCTCCGGTCCTTGCGCCGGCCGGAATGGAGGTCATGGTGGAGGGACACGCAGCTAACGGCGTGACGTCCTTCCCCTCCACCTGGGAACTGTCTTCCACCCGGGCGGTGAACGTCCTGCGCTTTATGGTGGAGCGCGGCGGCGTCCCCCAGTCCGCCATCGGTGCGGTTGCTTTCGGCTCCGCACGGCAGGTCAACGACGACTCCACACCTGAGTTGATGGAGCTGAACCGCAGGGTTGACATTGTGGTCCTGTCCGACCAGCCCGACGTCGTCCGGTCCCTGATACCGGAAGCGATGAATATGCTGCAGAAATAGCTGCGGATTGGCTTACCCGCGGGGGTGCCTTGCCGATAGTGCGAGACGTGAGTGTTATCGATGAACGGGAAGTAGTGCGCGAGCGCACCTTAAGCGTCTACGACTTCCGTCGTCCGGCGACGCTGGCCCGTGAGCACAGCCGGGTGCTGGAGCTGGCCTTCGAGACATTTGCCCGCCAGTGGGGAACGCAGCTTACCGCCAAGGTCAGGGTCAAGTCGGTGGTGCGGCTGGAAGACGTTTCCATGCTGAGCTACGACGAATACGCAGCGTCGATTCCGGCGGTCACGGCCATGGTCCTGTGCGCCGTCGAGGGCAACGATTCCAAACTTGTGGTGCAGTTCCCCAGCCCCTCGGCCCTTGGCTGGGTCAACCGGATGCTCGGCGCCTCCGCAGACTCGCCAATGCCGGACCGTAAGTTCACCCAGATCGAGCAGGCCTTGGTCCAGGGGCTGATGAACGAAGCGCTCGAGGATCTGAGTTACTCCCTGGGCCCGCTGCTCAACGAAGCGGTCCGCGTCGATACCATCCAATACAACTCCCAATTTGCCCAGGCCGCCGCGCCAAGTGAACTGATGATCGTGGCTTCGTTCACGATGATTGTTGGGGACATCAGCGCGCCGGCAACCCTGGCCATCCCGGCCGACGTTCTGCTGGGCCGGCTGAAAAAGGTCAACCCCACCGACAGCCGGGAGGACGCGCCGGTGAGGATTGGCGCCCAGCTGGAGCAGGTGCCGGTGGAATTGTCGGTGCGGCTCTCGACGTCGTTTATCACCCCCAGCCGGGTCCTGGGTCTTGCCGTCGGCGATGTCCTGCCGCTGCCGCACCTGGAGAACCGGCCGTTCGACGTCACACTCGACGGGACGAGGCTGGCCACCGCCGCGCCGGCCCGTAACGGCTCCCGCGCCGCCGCTGTTATTGTCACAATCGAGGAGAACCCCTGATGAGCATCACCCTGACCAAGCACGAGTCGTCGGCGGAGCGGCTTGTCGAAGAGCTCCCGAGCCCGGTGGCACTGAAGGTCGTCGCCCTGGTGCCGGCCCGGGCCGCGGCGCCCTATGCCCGGCAGGCCGTGACGGCGACATTCGTCGGCTCGGTGACCGCTGACCTTGCCCTGCTGCTGATCGACCGGACGTTCCTGGACGAGGCCGCCGGTGGTATGGCCGGCCCCCAGCCCGGCGTCGTAGCAGTCACCGATGTGCTGCGCCCTGCCATGGAGGCTGCGAGTTCGGTCTTTGGCGCCGGTGTGCTTTCCGATCTGCGTGAATCCGACGCCGCCGGCCTCCTGACCGATCCGGACACCGCCGTTTTCGAACTGTCCGACGGCAACCACGCCGCCGCCTGGTTCGCGGTCCGGCTGCGCGAGAACACCAACGGTTTCGGCCGCGGCGCAGAAGGCACCGGCGGCGGCGCCGTTGCGGGCCGGCTGGGCCGGATCAACAACATCGAAATGGCGCTCACGGTGGAGATTGGCCGGACCCGGATGTCCGTCCGGGACGTGCTCTCGCTGGAACCGGGAAAAGTCATTGAACTGGACCGCTCCGCCGGCGCGCCCGCGGATGTGCTGCTCAACGGCCGCCTGATTGCGCACGGAGAGGTTGTGGTCCTCGACCAGGACTATGCGGTCCGCATCACCCGCATCCTTGACGTCGCCGAGGGGCTCAGCTGAATGGACTCGCTGATCCTCGGGCTGCGGGTAGTCGTGGCCCTGGGCGCGGTGCTTGGCCTTATGTGGTTGCTGCAGCGCCGGCTCGGCAAAGGCAACGGACGACGCCGGGCTGACAGCGCCCTGACGGTTGTCAGCCGGCAGAGCCTGGGACAGAAGGCCTCAGTGGTAGTCGTCGACGCCGCCGGCCGGCGATTTATGCTCGGTGTTACCGAGCATGCCGTGAACGTCCTGCACAGCGGCGACATCCCGGCCGAAGCCGAAGAGGAGTCCGTGCCTGCAGCCAACGCCGGATTCGGCGAATTCGCCCGGCTGCTCGCCGCCGCCAGCCCCCGCGCCGCCGCCGCGCGGAAGGACGACGAGAGCGCCGGTGACGGGCTTTCCGCCGAGGGTGCCGGCGACGGAACCCCCGGCGCCCCGATGCACAGGCGCAGCTCCATCCACCGGAATTCCCACTCCCGCGGTCCGGCAGGCCACCCGCCGCTGCACGGCTCGATCCTGGCCGGCTCCACGTGGAAGCAGGCCGCCGCAGCTCTCAGGGGCGGACGCCGCCGTTGAACACCGATCCATTAGTCCGGGCCGGCCGGAGCTCTGCCGGCAGGGCACTGGTGCTGGGACTGGCAGCGGTGCTGCTTGCCGTCCTGCTGCTGTGGTTGAACGCCTCCGCCGGCCACGCCGCACCCATAGTCCCCGCGCCCCCGGTGCCGCCCACAGACCCCTCGGCACCCGGTGACGGCATCAATATCCAGATCAACGGCGTCGACGGTAAGCCCTCAACGGCCGTCCTGACCCTGATCGGGATCACGCTGCTCTCGGTGGCTCCGGCGTTGCTGCTGATGATGACGTCCTTCACCAAAATTTTTGTGGTCTTGGCCATGACGCGAAACGCGCTCTCCCTGCCGTCCATCCCGCCGAACCAGGTGCTCGCCGGGCTGGCACTGTTCCTGTCGATCTTTGTGATGTTTCCCGTCATCACCGAGATGAACGACCTCGGGGTCCAGCCTTACCTGAACGGGACCCTGGACTTTAACGCCGCCGTCGACGTCGGCAAGGGCCCGCTGCAGCAATTTATGCTCGCACACACCCGGCAGGAGGACATCGCCCTTATGACCAGGGCGGCCGGAATGGAAAATCCGGACAGCCCCGCCGCGGTGCCGCTGCAGACCCTGATACCGGCCTTTATGGTCTCTGAACTGCGTGCCGCCTTTATTATTGGTTTTGTAATTTTTATCCCTTTCCTGGTTATCGACCTCGTCGTCTCCGCGGCGCTGATGTCCATGGGCATGATGATGCTTCCGCCGGTTATGATCTCCCTGCCCTTCAAGATCCTGCTGTTTGTCCTGGTGGACGGCTGGGGCCTGATTATCACTGCCCTGATCCAGAGTTATGCGGGCACCGGATGAACGCCAACGCCGTCCTCGATATTTGCCTTCAAGCCATGCTTGTGGGTGCCAAGCTCTCCGCGCCGGTGCTGGTCACGGCCCTGGTGGTCGGGCTGGCCGTTTCCCTCGTGCAGTCGATCACCCAACTGCAGGAGGCGACCCTCTCGTTCGTGCCTAAAGCCGCCGCCGTCGCCATCGCCTTGGTGGTCTGCGGTCACTGGATGATCTCGGAAATGGTGTCCTTCACCAACGATCTTTTCGCCAGGATCCCCGGACTTTTGGGCGGAATGTGACGTGGGCATCCCGATCGACCCGCGGTGGCTGGAGGCGTTCCTGCTGGCCAGCGTCCGTATGACGGCCTTCCTGATTGTGGCTCCGCCGTTCGCCTACCGTGCCTTCCCGGCCCGGGTAAAGGCCACGCTGGGCCTGGGGCTCGGACTCGCGGTCTCCCAGCGAGTCTCCAGCGGCTACGCTGCGCGTGACACTGCCGGCTTTGTGACAGGTGTGGTGTTCGAACTCGCCACCGGTCTTGTCCTGGGATTCATCGTGATGGTGATTTTCGCCGCGATCCAGTCGGCCGGCAGCCTGATCGACCTCGCGGGCGGTTTCCAGCTGGCCCAGGGCTTTGATCCGCAAATGAACGTCAACGGCGCGCAGTTCACCAGGCTGCTCCAGATGGCTGCCCTTGCGCTCCTCTTCGCCTCCGACGGCTATCAGTTGATCATCACCGGGCTCACCGGAAGCTTCACGGCGCTGCCGCTGGCCGGCGGCATTAACATGGCCCAGCCCGTCCAAGCCATGACATCGGCGGTAACCGGCCTGTTCCTCGCAGCGGTCCAGATTGCCGGACCCCTGATGGTCGTTTTGTTCCTGGCCGACGTCGGCCTCGGTCTCCTGACCCGGGTGGCACCGGCGCTGAACGCCTTCGCGCTCGGCTTTCCGCTCAAGATTTTGCTCACGCTGCTTCTGGCCGGCTTTATGTTCGTGGCCTTGCCGCGGATCGTGTCGAGCCTCGCCGGGCAGGCCGCCAAGGCCGTCCTGGGGGTGGGCTAGTGTCGGATTCCGGTGAAAAGACAGAGCAAGCCACCGATAAACGGATGAAGGAGGTCCGCTCCAAAGGGCAGTTGTCCCGCTCGCAGGACCTCACGGCCTGGGTTGGTGTGGGTGCTGCGGCAATCATGATTCCCTCCACCGTGGAGCGCGCCGCCAACGCCGTTGCGGACCAGCTCTTCAGTGTCCGCGGTATCGTGGCCGCGCCTGATCCCGGCACGGCGCTGCTCACCCTCGAGCACGGTCTGGGCGCCATCGCGGGCATTATCACTCCCATGCTGGTGGTTGTTTTTGTGGTGGTCCTGGCCGGCGCCGCACTGCAGGGCGGTGTGCACTTCAAGAAGTTCAAACTCGATTTCGAGCATTTCAAACCCCTTCCCGGACTCAAACGGATGTTCGGAACGCAGGCGCTTTGGGGTGGCCTGAAGGCACTGCTCAAAGCGAGCGTGGTCGGTGTGGTGCTGTACGGCGTTGTGCAGGGCCTGGTCCCGGTCCTGCTGACCGCCGGAGGCCTTCCGGTATCCGGTGTGGTCACCGCGGCGACCGGCGGCGTCGCCTCGCTCATCCAGTTCGCAGTGGCTGCCGGCATTGCGCTGGCGGCAGCGGACTTCTTCGTTGTGATGCGTCGCAACCGGAAAAAGACCCGGATGACGAAGAAGGAAATCAAGGACGAAAACAAGAACAGCGAAGGCGACCCGCTGATCCGATCGCAGCGGCGGGCCCGCCAAATGCAGATGAGCCGTAACCGGATGATCTCCGCAATCGGCGACGCCGACGTTGTGCTTGTTAACCCCACGCACGTGGCGGTGGTGCTCAAGTATGAACCCGGTAAATCCGCCCCGCGGGTGGTGGCCAAAGGGTCTGGCCACGTCGCTGCCAGGATCAGGGCCGAGGC
Source organism: Arthrobacter sp. UYCu512 (assembly GCF_040547075.1). Classification (NCBI taxonomy): domain Bacteria; kingdom Bacillati; phylum Actinomycetota; class Actinomycetes; order Micrococcales; family Micrococcaceae; genus Arthrobacter; species Arthrobacter sp. UYCu512. The sequence continues at coordinate 210,545 of NZ_JBEPPA010000006.1, read as the reverse complement.
CGAGGCCAAAAACGTCCCGATGGTCCAGGACATTCCGCTGGCACGGGCACTGCACGGTGCCTGCGAACTCGGCCAGGAGATCCCAGCGGACTTCTATCGGGCCGTGGCCGGGGTGCTCGCCTTCGTGATGGCGCTCAAAGCGCGCGGTTCCGCTGCCGGAATGCACTACATGGCCGGAGCTTCGGTATGAGGACCCAACCCGGGTGCGGCAGTAACAGCAGAGGAAACAGCATGTGGGAAAGGACCCAATCATGAACAACAGGCTCGCGCGGCTCACGGTGCCAATCGGCATTGTCGGCATCGTGCTGTTGCTGGTGGTGCCCGTTCCGGCACCGCTGATGGACTTCCTTATCGTCACCAACATCCTGCTGGCGCTGCTGGTGCTGCTCACCAGCATGTTTGTGAAAAAGCCGCTTGATTTTTCCGTCTTTCCCTCGCTGCTGCTGGTCGCGACGCTGTTCCGGCTGGGGCTCAATGTCGCGTCGACCCGGCTGGTCCTCGGAGAGGCCTACGCCGGCCAGGTCATTGAGGCCTTCGGCAAAGTCACAGTGGGCGGCTCCATTGTCATCGGGGCCGTTGTCTTCCTGATCCTTGTTGTCATCCAGTTTGTTGTGGTCACCAAAGGCGCCGAGCGGGTGGCCGAAGTCGGTGCCCGGTTCACCCTCGATGCCATGCCCGGCAAGCAGATGGCGATCGACGCGGACCTCAACGCCGGCCTCATCACGGACACCCAGGCGCGTGAGCGCCGCGCCGAGGTATCCGCAGAGGCTGACTTCTACGGCGCCATGGATGGAGCCTCCAAGTTCGTCAAGGGTGATGCGATCGCTGGCATCATCATCATCGTCATCAACTTCGTCGGCGGCATCGCGATTGGCATGTTGCAGGACGGCCTCGGGATTGGTGAGGCCCTGAACACCTACGGTCTGCTGACCATGGGTGACGGGCTCGTCTCGCAGATTCCGGCCCTGCTGATGGCAGTGTCCACCGGCATGATCGTCACGCGCTCCAATGCCGAATCGGACATGGGACATACGGCGTCCACCCAGTTGCTGCAGTCGCCGAATGCGCTGATGATCGGCGGGCTGGCGGCTGTCGCCATGGCTCTGATCCCGGGGATGCCGCCGGTGCCGTTCCTGATCGTCGGGGCCGGCATGATCTTCGCGTCAAGGCGGGTAGCCGCGCGGCTAAAGGCCGAAGGGAAGGTCCAGGCGGACGAGGCGACGGCACTGAACTACCCCGAGATGGACCCAAACGAGAAACTGCTCGAGGACATGCGCATCCACCCGGTGGAGATCCTGCTCGCCCCCGACCTTGTGGACATGGTCTCCGGCGCCTCCGATGACCTGCTCGCGCGGGTCCGGTCGCTCCGGCACAAGATCGCCATGGAACTCGGACTTGTCATTCCGCCGGTGCGGACCAGGGACAGCGTGGACCTGCCGCCGGCCACCTACTCCATCCGGATCGCCGGGGTCGAAGCCGGCCGCGGCACCGCACCGAGCGGCCAGATGCTCGCCCTGGGTGACAACCTCGATTCGCTGCCCGGCCTGGCAATGATCGAGCCGGTCTTTGGGCTCGCCGGGAAGTGGATCCCCGCGGAGATGCGGCACAACGCGGAGATGGCCGGCGCCACGGTGATCGACCGCGTCTCGGTCCTGGTCACCCACCTGTCATCCATCGTCAGCGCGAACGCGGCCCGGCTGCTCTCCCGCGAGGACGTCCGTGTCCTGACTGAGGGTGTCCGCAAAATCAGCCCCGCCGCCGTCGACGAACTCACCCCCGCACTGCTCTCACTCGCGGAAGTCCAGCGTGTGCTGCAAGGCCTCCTCGACGAACAGGTACCCATCAATGACCTGGCCCGCATTTATGAGGCCCTCACCCTCCGGGCCAAGGTATCCACGGACCCTGAGTCGCTGGTCGAATCGGCCCGGCAGGCGCTGGGGCCGGCGCTGACGGCCAAGTTCATGGACGGCCCGGTGCTCAACGTCATTATGATCGACCCTATCCTGGAACAATCGATGCTGGAGGACATGCGCCCTGCCGAAGGCGGCAGCCAGATCGTAATGGGCCAGGACAGGCTCGACGCGGTGCTTCGCTCCGTGCGCTCGGCTGCAGATGCCGCCGTCGCCGCGAACCGGCAAGCCGTCCTGGTGTGCGCCCCGGCGCTCCGCCCCGCCATTCACCGCCTTGTTGGTGTGCAGCCGGGATCGTTGCCAGTCTTGTCCTACCGTGAGGTGACCAGCGCCAATGTCCAGATAGAAACCGTAGGAGTCGTTCGCCATGCCGAACCGCTATCGGCTTAAGGGAGCATCGCTGGACGAGATCCGGCTCAAAGCACAGCTGCAGCACGGTCCCAAGGCCCGCATTATCTCCGCGGACCGCGTCATCAGCCCGGGCATCGCCGGATTGTTTGCCGGCGACCACTACGAAGCAGTGATCGAGGTGCCCGCGGAATCCGAGGTCACCGGAACGAATGTCTTCACGGCCGAGCTTGTGCCGGACGCGATCCCGCCGGGACGGTCAGGCGGCAGGGGACCGCTCCGCGCTGTTTTTGGCGGGTCAACTGCCGCGCCGGCACCCGCCGCGCCAGCACCAACGCAGGCATCACCGGCGACACCCGCCGCGCCAGCACCAGCGCCGGTGCGGGCAGAAGGTCCCGAGGCCGGGTTTATGGACGTGCCCGCGGCCCGGTCCCATCAGTTTGAATCCACGGCGATAGCAGCACTGCTGGAAGAAGCCGATGCAGCGGAAATGACGCTTCATCGGCAGGGAACCCCCGGGGTATCCACCGAGTCGCCGGACTTTGCCGAAGTGCTTGCGCAGCTCGGCGCCGGGCTGCGCGTCCCGGACCGGCTGCCACCGCGCCAGGCACCGCCCGCAGTACCCGTAGTCCCGGCGCCCGGATCGGCTGCTGCGGACAACTTCGGCGCCGGTGTCACCGAGGACATCCTGGTGTTGCCCGGGACCGTTGCGCCTTCGCCGTCGCCAAGGTTTCACGGAGCCTACCGGGCTCCCGAACCGCTGTCCGGCATCGGGGACCTGGTGGTGCTTGTCGGCCTCGGCGAGGACGCCCTCGACACCGCGCTTGCCATGTCCACCGCAGCGGGCGGCGCCGATGTGCGCACCGGAGGGCAGCTGTCCGCATATGGCCACCTGCACGTGGACGGGCGCCAGAGCGCAACGGCAGCCCGCGCGCAGGCCGTGCTGATGGACCGGACTGTCCTCGTAGCATTCGGTGTGGGCCGTTCCGGCGATGCGGCGGCCCGGATCCACCCGATCGCTGCGCTCGCCGCCGACCAGGTCTGGGTCGTCGTTGATGCCGGGCGCAAGCCGGAAGACACCGAGCGCTGGGTCAACGTCCTCTCCGCCCAGCTGCACATCGACGCCGTCGCTGTCATCGGAGCAACCGAGACCGACACTCCGGAAACCGTTAATGCCCTCGAATTGCCCGTGGGCTGGATCGACGCACGGCAGGCCCGTGTTGCGCACCTCTGACACAGGCGGGCATCCCCGACTAGTCCTCCGCCACCCCCAACGAAGGGTAGATTGAGAGCATGCTGGTACTAACACGCAAGCCGGGCGAACAGATCATGATTGGCGACGGGATCGTCATCACGGTCTTGGAAGGGCGCGGTGATGGTGTCCGGATCGGGATTGACGCCCCGCGTGGAATTTCGATCCAGCGCAAAGAAGTCGTCGAGGCGATCGCCTTGGCCAACCTGGCCGCAGCCAATGCCGGGCCGGACGCTGAGGATGCCCTCCGCGGGTTGCTTCCGAAAGCCCGGCCGGCAATACCCGCAGGGGGCAGCGAGTAGTCACCGACGGTTCTGTGGCAGCAGGCATCAGCCGGGAACGTCACGGAGATAGTCGGAAAGGAATGGTTGCGCCGTCCCGTGCATCACAGCCAGGGCGCGCTCGATATTTCCCGACCGGGTCAGCTCGTCAAGCTCCCCGCTGCTATCAGGCCCGGCTCCGCCGGGTGCGGCGGTGCGGCGGAGTTCCGCAAGCAACTCCTGCCCGGTGCGCGTCTCGTCCTTCAGCAGCTGAAGCAGTTCGCGCAGGGCGGTCAAATGCCCGGCCAGGATTTCCGGCCACGGCCCCGGGGGCGCCGCAGCAATCAGCTCGCTCAGCAGCGCTTCAGCAGGCTGGCCCCAGTCCGCGGCGACAACAGCGGATTCAACACTTCGGGCCAAAGCTTCAAAACGCAAACGGTCCAGAGCGCTCTCCACGTCGGAGGCCGTAAACCTCAGCCACTCGATGTTGCCGGCCAGGACATGAAGCCGCTGCGTCTCAAGCCTGAACATCAGCAGTTCAAGCTGGCGGCGCTCCTGCCAGAGAGCTGCCGAAAGTTCGCCTGCACCCATGGGCTTCCTTCCCCTGCCGCCCCGACTGTGAAGCGTTACCGCAATTTCACCCAAGCATTGTCCTGAGATTACACGCGGAATCTGGAGGAGATGATAAGTTTCGTCTTGGGTGCTGCGCCCGGGCCGTGAATACCGACTTCCATGGGGGAGCGCGGGGCCCATTTTTTGGGTGCGGCTCTTGGTCTTTTAAGCCTTTTGTAACCCGTCTCATGGGGGGACACTCTATTGAATCGCGTGGAACGCAACGAGATGGTCACGCAGCATCTTCCGCTGGTGGGCTACCTCGTCTCTGACTTGTGCTCAAAGGCTTCACACCTCTCCCGTGATGACCTGGCGTCTGCTGGTGCTATTGCCCTGATCACTTCTGCTGACGCCTTCAACCCGGACCTCGGCGTGCCGTTCGGCGCGTTCGCGCGCCGGCGCATCCTCGGCGCATTTGCTGATGAGATGCGTGCAAGCGACTGGGCCACCCGCTCAGCACGCCGCCGGATGAAAGAAACCATGTCGGTCCAGGAGACCCTCGCCGCCGCCCTGGGCCGAAAGCCCAGCGTTGACGAGATCGCCGCGGCGCTGGGTGTCCAGCAGAGTGTTGTGGAGGCGGCGCTGTCCGATGCTTCCCGCACGCTGACGCCGCTGGACGAAGCCGTCGTTGACACGCTGGCTGCCGAAACCATGACCCCGGAGCACTCTGTACTCGCGGATGAGCGCCTCCAGTACCTCCGTGCAGCGGTCAAGTCCCTCCCCGAGCGGATGCGCTACGTGGTGGAAGAGATCTACTTCGGGGACCGGACGGTCAAGGAATTGGCCGCGGAACTGGGATCCACCCATGCTGCGGTCTCCCAGCAGCGCTCCGAGGCCATCCGGTTGATGCGGGACGGACTGACCGCCCACTACACGGACCATCCCGGAGAGGCTTTCGAGCCCCAGTCCAGGATCACGCCGCGGCGCCGTAACGACTACCTCTCCCAGCTTGCTGAAGCCACGGCGGGGGGCATCACCAGGACCCTGTATCCGACCGGGCCGGTGCTCAACCAAGCTGTCTAAGCCATCACGCAACCATGCACCCGAGTGCTAGTAAGCCAGCTTAGTAAGCTAAGGGAGAAATTTCGGCGGGACCGTGGCTCCCGGACTGCGCCCTGGGGTAGCGTCGGAAATATCGGACGCAACGGTACCGGACCTACCCAGGAGGACGTATGAAAGCTTCACCGACCCTCACCGCCAATCTTCAGGCAGTGCTCGTAGACCTGATTGAACTGCATGTCCAGGGCAAGCAAGCGCACTGGAATATCGTCGGGACAAACTTCCGGGATCTGCACCTGCAGCTGGACGAAATCATTGACGCGGCCCGAGAATTCGCTGATGATCTGGCAGAGCGTATGCGGGCCCTCCACGCGCTGCCGGATGGCCGGAGCTCCACGGTGTCAAAGTCCACGGCTCTCGCGGAATTCCCAACCGGACTGATCAACACCAAGGACGCCATTGAGCGGATCGTGGCGGCCCTGGAGGCTGCCGTGGGCACCATGCGCAAGGTCCACGACGAAGTCGATGAAGAAGACCCCACAACGGCGGACCTGCTGCACGCATTCATCGCCAAGCTTGAGCAGTACGCCTGGATGGTTAACGCGGAGACCATGCGGGCCAGCGCCAGCGTTACGACCCCGGAAGGCAAGTAGCGCTCCCGGCCCGGCTATTTCGCCTTTGGCACCTTGCGCAGGGCGACGGCGGCCAGCACAGCCGTGCCTGCCATCAGCACCATCGTGATGGCCGCAGTGACGTGGACGCCGGAATCGAACGCCGTCCGGGCGGCCGCTGTCACCGCTGCGCCCAAGGGTCCAGGCAGCGTGTTGGCTAGTTCTATGGCGCCAGCGAGTGTTTCGGCGGCCTGGGCCGTTGCGCCCGCCGGCGCCGTTTCGGCGACGCCGGCGGGAAGCCGGAGGTTGTGCTGGTAGGAGGCTGTCAGGATGGAGCCCAGCACGGCTGTTCCGAGCAAGGATCCGATCTCGTAGCCGGTCTCCGAGATCGCGGCGGCTGCGCCCGATTTCTCGGCCGGGACGGCGCCGAGGATCAGGTCGTTGGAGATGGTTTCCGCCGAGCCGACGCCCAGGCACAGGACCAGCAGCGCGGCCAGCAGCAGGGCCGGCCCGTTGTTGTGGTTGCCAAACGCGACCAGGCAATACCCCGCGGCGCTCAGGAGCAGCCCCCCGGCCACCACAAAACCGGGGCGCACCTTCCGCACGAGCGGGACCACCAGCAGGCCTGAGACAACCGTGGCGATAAGTGCCGGCACAAGCGCGACGCCGGATTCGGAGGGGGACTGGCCCTCGAGCAGCTGCAGATGCTGGGCCAGGAACAGGATGAAGCCGTTGAAGGAGAACAGCGCAAGCACATTCGCCGTAATCGCGGTGCTGAAGACGCTGTTGCTGAACAGGCTGATGTCCAGGAGGGGGGCATTTCCGCCGCCCTGCATCAGGGCACGCTGGCGTCGGACAAAGACGTAGCCCATCAGCAGGCCGCCGGCGGTGATGGCCAGCGGCGCGGGAGCGAGCCCGTGTGTGGCGATTTCCTTGATGCCGTAGACCACCGGAACCATCACCAGCAGGGACAGCAGTACGCTCGGCACGTCCACGCGGCCCGGATGCGGATCGCGGGATTCCGGAACGAGGAGCGGACCGAGCGCCAACAGGGGCAGGATGATCGGCACCGCGACCAGCAGGATGGCGCCCCACCAGAAGTTCTCAACGAGCCAGCCGCCGAAGATCGGGCCGAGCGCTGCGCCGCCGGAGAAACCCGCAGCCCAGATCGCCACCGCGAGCCGTCGACGGTTGGGCTGAGGGAAGATGTTGCGGATCAGCGAAAGGGTGGAGGGCATCAGCATGGCGCCGAAGAACCCGAGCCCCGCCCGGCCGGCGATGAGCCACTCGGCGCTTGGAGCAAAGGCGGTGACCGCGGAGACAGCCGCGAATCCGGTGCTGCCGATGAACAGCAGCCGACGGCGGCCGATTCTGTCGCCCAGGCTGCCCATTGCCACGAGCAGGCCGGCCAGCACCAAGGGGTAGGTGTCCACAATCCACAGCAGCTGGATCCCGGAGGCGTCGAGGCTCCGGGCGATCGACGGCAATGCGAAGGTCAAGGCCGTGTTGTCCACCGCCACCAGCAGCACCGGGAACATCAGCAGCGCCAGCGCCAGCCAGTCGCGCCAGGGCGCGCGCGGCGGCGCTATGGCTGCTGTATCGCCGGGCTGTGTGCCGAGCGCTTTGGTGCTGTTGTGGCTGACTGCTGTGTTGCTCATGGAGATAACTATACCGTCCAGACGGTATAGTTAAGAAATGTCAACCAGAACCCGGTCCGGGCACCGGGCAAGATAGGAATCATGGCCAGAAAACCAGTTGCCCGCGAAGCCGTCCTTGACGCCTTCGAAACCCTGCTTATCGAAGAAGGCGAGCGTGCCGCCACCCTGGACGCCGTGGCCAAACTCGCCGGCGTCTCCAAGGGTGGGCTGCTCTATCACTTCCCGACCAAGGAAGCGATGGTCTCGATGCTCCTGGAGCGTTTGGACGGCTTGCTGGCACAAGACCTTGGGGCGATGGCGGATGCGCCGGAGGGGGCCGCGGCCTACTTCATCAAGTCCTCCCTGTGGGCGGGCACCCCCCTGGACCGGGTCTTTGTGGCGGCGACCCGGCTGGCCGAAGTGGCGCACGAAGAGGCCCTCCAGCGATTTGCCGCCGCGCAGGCGGGTTGGCTGGAGTTGCTCGCGGGCGACGTCGGGCCGGCGATGGCCAAGGCGGTCCTCTATATGGGGGACGGCCTGTACTTCAATGCCATGCTTGCCCGTGGCCCCGGCGGTCCGATGCCGGAGGTCGCTGCGGATCTCGAGAGTCTTCTCGCCGCCGTCGACCGGCTTCGCGGCTGAGGCGGCTCCGCGCCGAAATCGCCGGAAGTGCACGAGGTCGCCGGAAGTTTGCGGCGATCTCGCAGCTGACCCGCGACTTCGTGCCGGCGGCGTCGGGAGTTTGCGGACCGGGGCCGGGCATAGGACAATGGAAGCTGTGACTGCGGTCACGAGAAATTGAATATGCCTTTGATCTGCGGCGGGAGAGTTCTGCAAGTAGGTACAAGCAGGCGCCGTAGGAGCAAACCCTCCCCAGGAATCTCTCAGGCCCATGTACCGCCGCGGCAAGGCAACTCTGGAAAGTAGCAGGCTGTCCTTTGACATGCTGTGCTCACCGACGGTGCAAGCGGAGACCTGCGAGAGCAGGGCTGCGCGGAAACTCTCAGGTCCAATACAGAGCGGGGAGGAACCCGAATCAATGCTGCGTACCCTGCGCCGCCTTAGTGATGGAGTTCCTTGTGACAGTATCCTCAGCCTCCACGTCCTTCGTTGACCGGCACATCGGCGCCCGCCGCCAGTCCGACGTCGATGCCATGTTGAAGGCTGTCGGCTACGACACCGTCGATGGGCTCGTCGACACGGCCGTGCCCAAAGGCATCCGCCAGGACTCGCCGTTGCAGCTCACCGGCGCCCTGAGCGAAGTAGAGGTCCTCGCCGAGCTGCGCAAGCTCGCGGCCAAGAACCAGACCGCCGTGCAGATGATCGGGCAGGGCTACTATGACACCGTCACCCCGCCGGTCATCCGCCGCAACATCCTTGAGGCCCCGGCCTGGTACACCGCCTACACCCCGTACCAGCCGGAAATCTCCCAGGGCCGGCTCGAGGCGCTGCTGAACTTCCAGACCATGGTCCAGGATCTTGTTGGCCTGCCGATTGCCAACGCCTCGCTGCTGGATGAAGCCACCGCCGTCGCCGAAGCCGTGCTGATGATGCGCAGGGCCAACAAGAACAAGTCCGCCCAAGGTGGCAAGACCGTGTTGGACGCCGATTGCCTCCCGCAGACCATAGCGATCGTCAGGGGCCGGGCCGAGGCCCTCGGCTTTGACGTCGAAGTTGCCGACCTGTCCACGGGCCTGCCCGAGGGTGTTATCAACGGCGTTGTCCTGCAGCAGCCCGGGGCCTCCGGCCGCGTCTTCGACCACACAGCCGTGATCGCCGAGGCCAAGGACCGCGGCGCCCTCGTGACCGTGGCCGCGGACCTGCTGTCCCTGACCCTGATCACCCCTCCGGGGGAGCAGGGCGCGGACATCGCCGTCGGATCCGCGCAGCGCTTCGGCGTCCCGCTGTTCTTTGGCGGACCGCACGCAGCGTACATGGCCGTTCAGAAGGGCCTGGAACGCTCCATGCCCGGCCGGCTCGTGGGTGTCTCCAAGGACAATGCCGGCGTCCCGGCCTATCGCCTGGCGCTGCAGACCCGCGAACAGCACATCCGCCGGGAGAAGGCCACCTCCAACATCTGCACGGCGCAAGCCCTGCTGGCGATCGTGTCCTCCTTCTACGCCGTCTACCACGGCCCGGACGGGCTGAAGGCGATCGCTGAGACCACGCACGGGCACGCCCGGACCATCGCGGCCTCGCTGCGGGCCGCAGGGTTGGACGTGCTGCACACCAGCTTCTTTGACACGGTCACCGTTTCCGTCCCGGGCAAGGCCGCCGAGATCATCGCCGCCGCGGACGCCAAGGGCATCAACCTGCGGCCCGTCGATGCGGACACCGTCGGGATCTCCGCCGATGAGGCCACGACGCCGGCCATCGTCGCCGACGTCGTCGCCGCCTTCGGGGCGTCGGTTGCGGAGGATGCGGCTTTCGGCGTGGACGCCGGCATGGAGCGCACCTCCGACTACCTCCAGCACCCGGTCTTTAACACCCACCGTTCCGAAACCCAGCTGCTGCGCTACATCCGCCGCCTCTCGGACCGCGACCTGGCGCTGGACCGCACCATGATCCCGCTGGGCTCCTGCACCATGAAGCTGAACGCCACGGCCGAGATGGAGGCCATCTCCTGGCCGGAGTTCGCCTCCATCCACCCCTTCGCCCCCGAATCCCAGACCGCCGGCTGGCGTGAACTGATCGAGGACCTCGAAGCCCAGCTGACCGAGATTACCGGCTACGACCAGGTCTCCATCCAGCCCAACGCCGGCTCCCAGGGCGAGCTCGCCGGCCTGCTCGCGATCCGCGGCTATCACCTCTCCCGCGGCGACGTGCAGCGCAACGTCTGCCTCATTCCGGCCTCCGCGCACGGCACCAACGCCGCCTCCGCCGTGCTGGCCGGCATGAAGGTCGTTGTTGTGGCCACCGCCTCCGACGGCACCATCGACCACGCCGACCTGCAGGCCAAGATCGAACTGCATCGGGATGCGCTCTCCGCGATCATGATCACCTACCCCTCCACCCACGGGGTGTTCGACGCCGACGTTCGGGAAGTCTGCGACGCCGTCCACGCCGCCGGCGGCCAGGTCTACATCGACGGTGCCAACCTCAATGCCCTCGTCGGGCTGGCTCAACCCGGCCAGTTCGGCGGCGACGTCTCGCACCTGAACCTGCACAAGACCTTCTGCATCCCGCACGGCGGCGGCGGCCCCGGCGTGGGCCCGGTCGCTGCCAAGGCCCACCTGGCACCCTTTATGCCGGGCGATGCCAACAACGCCGTCTCGGCCAACAGCGCCGGCGGCACCCCGATCTCGGCGTCCCGCTACGGTTCGGCCGGAGTGCTGCCGATCTCCTGGGCCTACGTTAAGCTCATGGGCGGCCACGGCCTCACCGAAGCCACCAAGTCGGCCCTGCTCGCTGCCAATTACATTGCGGCCCGCCTCAATGACTACTTCCCGGTGCTCTACACCGGCGAAGGCGGACTCGTGGCCCACGAATGCATCCTGGACCTGCGGGAACTCACGGCAAAGACCGGCGTGACCGCCGAGGACGTCGCCAAGCGCCTCATCGACTACGGCTTCCACGCCCCGACGCTGGCGTTCCCTGTGGTCGGCACCCTGATGGTCGAACCCACCGAATCCGAGGACCTCGGCGAAATCGACCGTTTTATCGCGGCCATGATTTCCATCCGGGCCGAGATTGACCAGGTGGCGCACGGCGAGTTCACTGTTGAACACAGCCCGCTGCGTAACTCCCCGCACACCGCTGCCGCCGTTATCAGTACCGGCTGGGCCCGGGAGTACCCGCGCGAGCAGGCAGTATTCCCCGGCCGCACGCCCAAGCAGGACAAGTATTTCCCGCCGGTCGGCCGGATCGACGGCGCGGCAGGTGACCGGAACCTGATCTGTTCCTGCCCGCCGCTCGAATCCTTCGAAGAAGACACAGCAGTCCACCCCGACGACGCCGCCGCCAACTCCGACTCTAAGAACTAGGGACAGCCAACGATGACTGAGAACTACACGGCACTGTACGAAGAGCACAAAAAGCTCGGCGCTTCCTTCACGGACTTCGGCGGCTGGCAGATGCCCCTCAAGTACAGCTCCGAACTCGCCGAGCATCACGCCGTCCGCACGTCTGCGGGCCTGTACGACCTCTCCCACATGGGCGAAGTCTGGGTCACCGGTCCGGACTCGGCCGCTTTCCTGGATTACGCACTGGTCGGCAAGATCTCCGCGATGGCGGTCGGCAAGGCAAAGTACTCGCTGATCTGCACCGAGGATGGCGGCATCATCGACGACCTCATCACTTATCGCCGTCCGGCCGCGGGTGCCGGCGCCGACAAGTTCCTTGTGGTCCCCAACGCCGGCAACGCGAAGGTCGTCGCCGCGGCCCTGGCCGAACGGGCGTCCGGCTTTGACGTTGTGGTGCGCGACGCCTCAGCGGAGACCGCTCTGATCGCGGTGCAGGGTCCGAAGGCGCAGGAGATCCTGCTGCGGCTGGTTCCGGCCGCTCAGCACGAACTGGTGACCGGCCTGAAGTACTACGCCGCCGTCGACGTTCCCGTGATGTTTGGCGGCGCCGGCGAGGAACTTCTGCTGGCCCGCACCGGCTACACCGGTGAGGACGGCTTCGAGATCTTCGTCGGGAACGGCGACGCGGCAGCCCTTTGGCAGGCGCTCGTCGCCATCGCCGAGGAGGGCGAACTGACGCCTGCCGGGCTTGCGTCCCGCGACTCGCTCCGGCTCGAGGCCGGGATGCCGCTTTACGGCAATGAGCTCTCCCTTGAGGGCGACCCGTTCGCCGCCGGGCTGGGCCCGGTTGTGGCGCTCTCCAAAGAAGGGGACTTCGTTGGCAAGGCGGCCCTGGCGGCAAAAAAGGAAGCCGGCGCAGGTGCCACAACGGGCCGCAGGCTGGTTGGGCTCAAGGGCCTCGGCCGCCGGGCCGGCCGCGGACACTACCCGGTCCTGAAGGACGGTGCCACGGTGGGCGTAGTCACCTCCGGCCAGCCCAGCCCCACCTTGGGCTACCCGGTTGCGATGGCCTACGTCGACGTCGAGTGCACCGACCCCGGCACGGCGCTGGACATCGACCTGCGCGGCAAAACCGAAGCTTTCGAAGTTGTGGCACTGCCTTTCTACAAGCGCCAAAAATAGTCCCGCCGGTTCCTGGCGGGAACCGGCTCCGGCAGGTACTTAACCGGGCAACAAATAGATTTAGCACCAACGACCACTCCAAGACTTAGGAAAAGCACATGGCAAAAGTAGCTCCTGAACTGCAGTATTCCGACGAGCACGAGTGGGTTGCGCGGGACTCCGGCAACGCCGGATCAAACATTGTCTCCATCGGCATCTCCGCCGTCGCCACGGACGCCCTCGGCGACATCGTTTACGTGGACCTGCCCGAAGTTGGTGCCGCGGTGACGGCAGGGCAGACCTGCGGCGAGGTTGAGTCCACCAAATCGGTCTCGGACCTCTACGCCCCCGTCACCGGCGAGGTCACCGAGATCAACCCCGCCGTCATCGACGACCCGGCGCTGATCAACAACGATCCTTACGGCGCAGGCTGGCTCTTCAAGGTGGCCGCGGAATCAGAGGGCCCGTTGCTCTCCGCACAGGACTACGCATCCAAGAATGGCGGCGAACTGTGAGCGGCGCAGCGATCGGCATCGCAGCGGCCTTCGAACCGGTGGTCTCGCCGAGCCTGGACGTGGAGCTGTCGGTGCTGGATCCGGAGATCGCCAAGAAGATCGACGCCGAACTGGCCCGCCAGCGGGACGGCCTGGAGATGATCGCCTCGGAAAACCACACTGCCAAGGCCGTGATGCAGGCGCAGGGTTCCGTGCTGACCAACAAGTACGCAGAGGGCTACCCCGGCAAGCGGTACTACGGCGGCTGCGAGCACGTCGACGTGATCGAACAGCTTGCGATCGACCGGGTCAAAGCCCTGTTCGGCGCAGAGTACGCCAATGTCCAGCCGCACTCCGGCGCGCAGGCCAACGCCTCGGTTATGCACGCCTTGATCCGTCCGGGTGACACGATCATGGGCCTGAACCTGGCGCACGGCGGCCACCTGACCCATGGCATGAAGATCAACTTCTCCGGTCGTCTGTACAACGTGATCCCTTACCAGGTCCGGGAAGATGACCACCGGATCGACATGGCGGAGGTCGAGCGACTGGCCCAGGAGCACAAGCCGGCCCTGATCGTTGCCGGCTGGTCCGCTTATGCGCGCCAGCTCGACTTTGCGGAGTTCCGCCGGATTGCCGACTCGGTGGGTGCCTACCTGATGGTGGACATGGCCCATTTCGCCGGGCTGGTTGCCGCAGGGCTGCACCCGTCGCCGGTGCCGCACGCGCACGTGACCACCTCCACCACGCACAAGACCCTCGCCGGTCCGCGCGGCGGCATCATCCTGACCAACGACGCCGACATCGCCAAGAAGATCAACTCCGCAGTGTTCCCCGGTCAACAGGGTGGCCCGCTGGAGCACGTGATCGCCGGCAAGGCTGTGGCCTTCAAGATCGCAGCTTCGCCTGAATTCAAGGAGCGCCAGGAACGTGTCCTGGCCGGCGCGCGGATCCTGGCCGAGCGCCTAATCCAGCCGGACGTCACTGCCAAGGGAATCAACGTGATTTCCGGCGGCACCGACGTGCACCTGGTCCTCGTGGACCTGCGCGACTGCGAGCTCAACGGGCAGGAAGCCGAGGACCGGCTCGCGGACATCGACATCACCGTCAACCGCAACGCCGTCCCGTTTGACCCCCGGCCGCCGATGGTCACCTCCGGACTGCGGATCGGCACCCCGGCGCTGGCAACCCGCGGCTTCGGCGAGGCTGCTTTTGCCGAGGTTGCGGATATCATCGCTGAGGCGCTGATCGCCGACGCCGGCGCGGACCTGTCCGGACTGCGCGCCCGGGTGGAGGCCCTGGCCGCCGCCCACCCGCTCTACCCGTCGGTTGCTAACCTCGGTTAAGGGTTCCGGGGCCGGCCCCTCGGGGTCTTGCCCGCCGCCGCTTTGGTGAGTCGCGAACGGTGGTTGGGTGGGGTCCGGAAGCGTGCGTCTAAGGGCGTGCGACGTCCGCTCAGCTAGCGGCGTCGACCGAGCACGCGGAGGAGCCCGCCCAACCACCAACCCCAGCCCCGCCCGAACGCAGTGTCTAGTTAGGATTCAGTAATGGCTGTTGGCGTCTTTGACCTCTTCTCAATAGGAATAGGCCCGTCCAGTTCGCACACCGTGGGGCCGATGCGGGCTGCTGCGGTGTTTGCCGAGGAGCTCAAGACCTCGCGGGATCTGGGCCGCGTGGCATCGCTGCGGGTGGACCTTTACGGCTCCCTCGCGGCCACAGGCCACGGCCACGGGACCATGACGGCGATCCTGCTCGGCCTGGAGGGCTACCACCCTGAACTGATCCTCCCCGAGGAAGTGGAGGGGCGGCTGGCCACGATCGCGGAGACCGGCACCCTGCAGCTGGCCGGCGAAGGAACCGGCGTGGCGCTGCCCTACGGGGTGAAGGACATGATCCTGCGCCCGCTCACCATCCTGCCCCGGCACACCAACGGCATGACCTTCACGGTTTCGGACGCCGACGGCGCCGTGCTGCACAGCGCCACGTTCTTCTCAGTGGGCGGCGGTTTCATCGTCCGCGAAGGCGAGGAGGACGCCGCCCTGATCGAGCTCGCCGAGTCCAAGAAGGAACTTCCCCTGCCGTTCCGAACGGCAGCGGAGCTGCTGGGCCGCTGCCAGTCCAAGGGCCTGTCGATCGGCGAGATTATGTTCGTCAACGAGCGTGCCTCCCGCACCGAAGCGGAGATCCGGGAAGGCCTTCTGCACATCTACTCGGTGATGACCGGCTGCGTTCAGGTCAGCCTCAAGCGCGAAGGACTGCTCCCCGGCGGCCTGAAGGTCCGCCGTCGTGCGCCCGACTGGCACGAACGGCTGATGAAAGAAACCCGGGATCAGGACCCCGACTTCCGGGACCCGAAGTACTGGCAGGAATGGGTCAACCTGATTGCCCTGGCAGTGAACGAGGAAAATGCCTCCGGCGGCCGCGTGGTCACCGCCCCCACCAATGGCGCCGCCGGCATCATCCCCGCTGTCCTCTACTATGCGTTGCACTTTGCCCCGGGCATGGACAAAGCCACCGAGGCCGACCGCGACGACGTTGTGGTCAAGTTCCTGCTGACGGCAGCGGCGATCGGTGTCCTGTACAAAGAACAGGCCTCGATCTCCGGCGCCGAGGTCGGCTGTCAGGGCGAGGTGGGATCGGCATCCTCGATGGCCGCGGCCGGCCTGGCCGAAGTGATGGGCGGTACCCCGCAACAGGTGGAGAACGCCGCTGAAATCGCGATGGAACACAACCTCGGCCTGACCTGCGACCCCATCGGCGGGCTTGTGCAGATCCCGTGCATCGAACGCAACGCGATCGCCGCGGCGAAGGCCATCAACGCCGCCAAGATGGCGCTTTGGGGCGACGGCACGCACCGGGTGTCCCTCGACGAGGTCATCGTGACCATGCGCGAGACCGGCAAGGACATGAGCTCCAAGTACAAAGAGACAGCCATGGGCGGCCTGGCCGTGAACGTTGTCGAGTGCTGAGCTAGTTGTTCAGCACCGCCCAGAGATTCAATGACGAAGCGAAGATTATCCAGGCGAAGTAGGGCAGCATCAGCAGTCCTGCCGTGCGGCTGATCGGCCCAAAGTGGAGTACTGTGACCACCACCGCGGCCGACAGCGCGACGATGATGCCGAAAGCGATCCAC
This sequence comes from Arthrobacter sp. UYCu512, assembly GCF_040547075.1. Classification (NCBI taxonomy): domain Bacteria; kingdom Bacillati; phylum Actinomycetota; class Actinomycetes; order Micrococcales; family Micrococcaceae; genus Arthrobacter; species Arthrobacter sp. UYCu512. The sequence goes on along the minus strand of NZ_JBEPPA010000006.1, from coordinate 194,166 downwards.
AGGGCAAGTGTGCCAAGTGCCGGGTACAGGCCGAAGAAGACCGGAGTCCACAACAGGTTCAACACCAGTTGCGTGGCGTAGGCGGCGAGGGCTGCGCTGGTGCCCTCCGTCCGGCGGCGCCAGACCAGCCAGGCGGCCACGGCCATCGCGATGTACAGGGTTGTCCAGACCGGTCCGAACACCCAGTTCGGCGGAGACCAGGGGGCTTTGACAGCGGCGGCGTACCAGCCGTTAACATTGTTCGCGGTGGCCAGCCCGCCTAGGCCGGCAACGACAGCCGAGGCAGCCAAAAAGACCAATAGTCCCGGAAACTGGACTGCCGGCCGGCGTGTACCGGCGGCAAGTTCCCGGTGCTCGGATCCTAATCTTAGTGGTTGCTCAACTGGCGCCATACGTCCAGCCTAGCGGCTTGGTTGCGGGCAGGAGCATTGACCCGGACGGATAGACTTGAACGTGCATGCCCGCATGCCGCCGATGCTCGAACCGCAATGATTGGATGTTGCACCCTTGCGTGAATTCACCGCCCGCTTTGCCTCTGCCGAAGAGATCGCCAACTGGGATAGCCACGTCACTGCGAACCCCAATGGCGGCAATCTCCTGCAATCGGAGGCCTTCGCTGAGGTTAAGCAAAACTTCGGCTGGAAACCCCGGCACCTGGTCTACGAGAGCGCTGACTATTCCAGCTACAACCTCATCCTGGAGAAGTCCGTCCCGTTGCTCGGCAAGCTCTGGTACCTGATCAAGGGCCCAGATGTCGCCTCCGCCGAAGACATCCCCGGCATCACCGCAGCCAACGCCGAGTTCGTACAGCGTGCCCGGCTGGGGGTCTTTGCCATCAAGATCGAGCCGGACATCGTCCGCTCCGACGAAGCCCGTCGGATTTTCGAAGGTGCCGGGCTCCGCAAGAGCCACAACCTGCAGCCCAACGACTCGACGGCGCTGCTGGATATCTCCCCCGAGGAGAACCAGCTGTTGCGGAACCTGCACTCGCGGGGCCGTAACGCCGTCCGGCGCGCCATCCGGGAGGACGTGGAAGTCCACAAAGTGGATCCCACCGAGGAGAACTTCCGCGCCATGTACGCGCTGATGACAAACACCGTGGAGGCCAAGTCCCAGGTCCGGGTCCGCGAATACGGGTATTACCGCCAGTTCTGGACCAACTTCATCAACCGTGGCCAGGGGCGGCTGATGTTTGTCTACGAGAACGGTCTCCCGTCGGTGGGCGCCTTTGTGGTCAACTACGGCCGAAAGGGCACCTACAAAGACGGCGGCTCGCTGCAGAAGCGAAACCAGTACGGTGATTCCCATCTGGTGCAGTGGACGGCCATCCAGCAGCTCAGGGAGCTCGGCTGCACCGAATACGATTTCTGCGGCACACCCCCCAGCGATCAGCTGAAGGACACGTCCAACCCGTTCCACGGCCTGGGCCTGTTCAAAACCAGCTTCAGCAAAACGGTGACCGACTTCGTTGGCTGCTACGACCAGGTCCTCAGCCCGTTGAAATACAAGGCCTGGATGGCCGCGGGGGAACGCGTCGCCCGCCAGCTCTATACCCGCCGCACGGGCCAGCAGTTCTACTAAAACGGCTGACACGGAGAATTTGAGGACGCCGGAATGACCCAGGAACCCGCCGGCCGCCGTCGGCCGCACACCGACGGATTGCCCAGGACCGAGCCGCTCTCGCCCACGCAAGTGCGCCAGAATGCCGCGGCCAAGCGGATGCTGCGCAGACTTGTCCAGGGGGAGAACCCGCCGACCGCTCCCATGAGCATCGTGGACCGCCTCGCCGGCAGCCCCTACGCCAACCCGATGATTCAGGTGGGCGGGGTGGACGCGTCGGCCCGCAAGACCATCGACTTCGCGCTGCACCTGGCCGAATCGATGTTCCGGTACGGTGCCGGCGCCCTCGAAGTTGAAACCAGCATTATCGCCGTCACGGCTGCGCTGGGCCTCAAAAACATCGAAGTGGACATCACCAACCAGTCCGTGGCCATCAACTATGCGCCCAAGGAACAGACTCCGATTACGTTGCTGCGTGTGGTGCGGTCCTGGACGAACAACTACGCCGGGCTCTCCCAGGTGCACCAGCTAGTCACCGAACTCGTAGCCGGCGGTGTGGGCCGTGACGAGGCCGTGCGACGGCTGGAAGAGATCACCCGCAGCGCCAAACCCTTCCCCCGCTGGATGGTCACGGTGGCGTTCGGGGTCTTCGCTGCCGTTTTCGTCGGGGTCCTGGGCGGCGGAATCGGCGGCTCAGTGGTGGCCTTTGCCTCGAACCTGATGGTCAGTTTGCTGGCCCGGCAGCTGAGCCGCTGGCGGACGCCGGATTTCTTTATCACGGCGGCGTGTTCGTTCCTGGTCACCTTTATGGCCCTGCTCCTGGGGCGCTTCGGCGGCTTGGCGGGAATCCAGATCGCCCCCGAGATTGTGGTGGTGGGCGGCATCCTGCTGCTTTTGCCGACCGGACGGCTGGTCTCCTCGGTGCAGGACGCGATCAATGGCTTTCCGGTCACGGCCGCCGGCCGTTTCCTCTCCACAGTGCTGACCTTCGGCGCCCTGGTCGCCGGCCTCGCTGTGGGTTTTGTGGTGGGGGACAGGACGGGGATGGAATCCATCGACGTCACCAAAACATTCCCGCCGGCGTATGAGCTGTGGGTAGTGGTCATTCTGATCGCCATCGCGGTGCTGATGATCGGCATCACCGAACAGACCAGCCCGAGCCTGCTGCTGCCGACGGCGGCCGTCGGCGTTGTGGGGTACCTGATCCTGAATGGCGGAGAGGCATTAGGCATCGGATCGCGCTTTTCGCCCGCACTGGCAGCTGTTGTTATCGGACTGCTGGCCCGGGTAGTGGCGCTGCGGATGGGCGCCCCGCAGTTGGTGGTGGCGGTGCCAGCCGCGCTGATTCTCCTGCCCGGCCTCACCATATTCCGGTCCATGTATGTATTAACGATTGAGACGTCGGAGATCCTGCTGGGTGCCGGGGGCATGCTTAATGCCGGGGCAATCGTTTTCGGGGTGGCGGCCGGCATCGTACTCGGCGACACGCTGGCCCGTCCGCTGACCCGCAGCCTGGCGAGCAACGAACGACGCCGGGCGCGGCGCCGTTAGATCCTGCGCGCTAGATCTTACCGATGGGGAGCTTCTTCTCGGCCTGGAAGTCGTCCTCCACCCTGCCCTTCGCCCAGTAGCCGGACAGCGAAACCTGGGAACGCTCCAGCCCGCGCTCGGCGTAGAACACGTCCCGCAGGCTCTTCATGGCGCCGCGTTCGCCATGCGCAAAGACCTGGACCCTGCCGGCTGGCCAGCTCGCAGCACTGATCGCGGCAGGCAGTAGTTCGCTGGCCCCGGCCGGCACGCTGCTGCGCAGCAGCCAGCGCAGCTCCAGACCGGCGGGCGCCCTAATGGCCTGAATGTCGGCGTCGCTGTCCACCTCCAGAAAGGCCAGGCCGCGGGCTTCGGCCGGCAACGATTCGATCGAGGCCCCGATGGCCGGCAACGCGGATTCGTCGCCGGCGAACAGGAACCAGTCCGCGGCCGGGTCCGGGTTGTAGCCGCCGCCCGGCCCGGTGAATATCAGGGCGTCACCGGGCCGGGCGGATGCCGCCCACGGACCGGCGAGGCCTTCGTCACCGTGGATCACGAAGTCGATGGCGAGTTCCCCGGCCGCCGAGTCGACCCAGCGGACCGTGTAGGTCCTGGTGTGCGGCCACTGATCGCGCGGCATCGTTGCCCGGATCTCCCACAGGTCAAGCGGTTGCGGGTAATCGATGCCGGGCTGCGGAAACACGATCTTGACGTAGCGGTCCGTATAGGAGTTGTTCTCGTAGCCGGCAAATCCGGGCCCGCCGGCAATGATCCGCACCATGTGGGGGGAGAGCTCTTCACGGCGCAGGACGGTGAGGTTGGTCTGCGGACGGGATTTGCGGGTGGCCGAGGTGGCGGCGGGGACTGAGGTCATGGGGCTAAGCCTAGCCAAAGCCGCTGGCGGAAACCTGGCTAGGGAGCCGGCCCGGGCAGCGGAGGCAGTTCCCATTCCACAGTTGCGCCGCCTTGTTCGCGGAGCAGCGTGGTGGCGCGGCTAAAGGGCCGGGAGCCGAAGAATCCCCGTGACGCCGAGAGCGGACTCGGGTGGGCGCTGGCGATCACGGGCGTGGAAGACAGCAGCGGGCGGACAGCCTCGGCGTGCCTGCCCCAGAGGATTGCCACCAGCGGGGCGGGTGCGCCGCCGGCTGTTGTGCGCTTGGCGACGGCGGTGATTGCCGCCGCTGTAATGGCTTCCCAACCCTTGTTCCGGTGCGAGCCAGCCGCCCCGGCCCGGACGCTGAGGACCCTGTTGAGCAGCAGCACCCCTTGATCGGACCAAGGGCCGAGGTCACCGTGGATCCGCGCGGGCAGCCCCAGATCGGCGTGAAGCTCCTTGTAGATGTTGGCCAGACTGCGGGGGATGGGCCGAGTGGCGCCGTCGACGGCGAAGGACAGCCCAACGGCATGGCCCGGCGTCGGATACGGGTCCTGGCCCAGAATCAGCACCCGGACTTCCGCCAGAGGCTGCCGGAAGGCCCGCAGCACCTTTGACGGAGCCGGCAAGACGTTGTGACCGCCGGAAGACTCCCGGCCCAGGTAGGCCAGGACGTCCCGCAATTGCCCCTCGACCGGGGCCAGGGCCTCAGCCCAGTCGTCGGCGACGAGCTCATCCAGGGGCAGGCGGGCCAACTCACTAAAACCCGCGGCCTGGCCCGCTGTGGGCTCCAGCTCGAAAAGGGCATCGGAGGAAGGGAAGTCGGAGTCATGCACAGAGCCCATTCTTGCAGGCCGGCAAATGACAAGGGTGTTATTCGCCCGTAGCATGGGGGGATACTTTTCATCGGATCCAGCCAGGGAGCGTGTCGTGGCCGAACAAGCACAAGAGCACCTTTCGAGGGCAGAATCTCCTGTCGCCGGGATCAACCCGGAGTCGCCGCTGAGCAGCCGGGACCAGCAAATGCTGGCGTTGGAACGGCAGTGGTGGAAATACGCCGGCGCCAAAGAACAAGCCATCCGCGAACTCTTCGATCTGTCCGCCACCCACTATTATCAGATCCTCAACGCCCTTATCGACACCGAGGATGCACTGGCCCATGATCCGATGTTGGTGAAGAGACTGCGTAGACTACGTACGTCACGCCAACGTGCGCGCACTGCCCGCCGCTTGGGCTCAGACGCGTAAATCACTGCCGGATGCGCACATTGCTGCGCGCCAGCAAGCGCGGCCGGATCGTCAGAAATCAGCAAGGACATCGTTCTACCATGACCAAATACGCTCGGGATGAATTCGATCGGGTCCCGGAGACCTCCGCACGCCAAGGTGTCCACCGGACGGTCGCCGAATCACGCCACCGCCGCCGCCTGGGCCCGATCCTGGGCGCCGGCGCCGCGGCCTTGGCCATTGGCCTCGTCGCGTTCATTTTTCTGCCGAAGACCGGCTTCTCCTCCGCTGCCGACAGCACGCAGGCAGCAGTCGGGCAGAGCGGCAGCAGCGCCGCTGCATCTGCCGTCCCTGCCGCCACTGCTGCCTCCAGCGAAGCCCCTTCCAGCCCGCCGGCCAGCGAGTCGCCGGCTGCGACTCCCGCAGCCACCACCCCGGCCGCAGCCATCGACAAAACCCAGCCCGTGGCCATCTTCAACGGCACCGCCACGGCAGGGCTGGCGAACCGGGTGGGCGGAACCGTTTCCACCGCCGGCTGGACTGTCGGCGCGCTCGGAAACTGGGGCGGATTGCCGCAGCAGCGCTCGGTGGTCTTCTACAACGGGGTCGGGCAGAAGGACAATGCCGAGGCCCTTGGCCAACTCCTGGGCATCCCGAGCGTGGTGGATTCCGCCGAATTCCAGCTGCCACTCGTTGTTGTCCTGGCGCCCGGATTCGCGTAACCCGGTCCGATTGCGCCTTAGATAGCTGTTCCGATTACGCCTAAATAACTATTGACCGGCAGCGACGCCTCCGGGCTGCGCGGCAGCATAAAGCTGCGGGTACAGTACTTGCGGACTTAGTTTTTAGCACTCCGCGGCCCGGCGGATGCTGGGGCGCCCGCTGGGCAACTGAAAGTGTGGACACCATGGCATTGGGAACCGTCAAGTGGTTTAACGCCGAAAAGGGCTACGGCTTTATCACCGTAGACAGCTCCGGCGCAGACGTCTTTGTGCACTGGTCTGCCGTTGCGGGGGACGGCCAACGTTCCCTGGCGGAGGGCCAGCGTGTGGAGCTCGAAGTCGGCGAGGGCGAGAAGGGCCCGCAGGCCGAAAGCGTCAGGCCCGCCCCGTGACGGACACCGCACCGCAGGCGTCCAGCGGCCCAGGCCACGACGTGTCCGCTCGACGGGCCGACGCCGGCACTGTCGCCCGCCGGCTGGCCACGCTGCGGCTGGGACGAGCGGCCGTGGTGGCTGCTGTGGCCGCGTTGACCACCACCGCCTGCCTGGGCCCGGCCGGGGGCGCCCGCGTTGAACCGGCAGAAGCGAGCGGTGACGGCACCCTGCGCATCGGGTTGATCCTGGACAATACCGGGGCGCAGAATTTCCTTAACGCCCCCCAACAGGCGGCGGCGCAACTGGCCGTCAGGGAGATCAATGCCGCCGGCGGGCACAAGGGCAAACCGGTGGAACTGCTGCCGGCAACAATCAGTGGTGACACGGCAGCGCAGGCCAAGGCGCTGGTGGCCGCCAAAGCCGACGTAGTTATCGGTCCAACGGATTCCAGCAGGGCGCCGGCCGCCATCGATGTCCTGTCCGCTGCCAGGATTGCCGTGATTTCACCAGCAAATTCCGCCAGCGGCCTCAGCAGTTATCCAAGTAAGGGCTTCTATTTCCGGACTTCGGCGGCCGACATCGCACAGGCACCCGTCCTCGTTAAGCTCGCCAAGGACGGTGGCGCCGCAACCATCGGCGTGGTGTACGAAGAAGGCAGCTACGGAAAGGACGTAGCCAACGCCGTGGCAGCCGCGGCCAAGGCGTCCGGCCTCGGGACCGCCGCCGTCGTCGGGTTCGCCCCGGGACAGGCGCAGCAGGCGGCGGCTGCCGTCAAGGCCGCGGATCCAGATGCCGTCGTGCTGATTTCGCGCGCAGCCGCCCAAGGCGCCATCGCCGAGCTGAACAACGCCGGAGTTGCCGGAAAGAAGCTCATCCTCGCCGACGGGGCTGTCAACCAGTACGGTCCAGGACTCGGCTCCAGCGCCCTCGACGGTGCCCGCGGGATCCTGCCGGGAACTTTCGCCTCCGCAAAATTCCAGGGCGAGCTGGTCTCCGTGGATCCCGGGCTGAAGGACATGGCGTTTGCCGCGGAGGCTTACGACGCCGTGAACCTCGCCGCCATCGCCGCCGCAGCGGCGCAGGATGACGCCGGCACCTCCATCGCGGCCGGTCTCGTGGCGGTCTCAGGCGGCAGCGCCGGCACGTCCGGCGGCACCGGGCCTTCGGGCGCGGCCGACGTGTGCAAGAGCTACCAGGAATGCCTTGACACGCTGCGGGCCGGCAAGCGTCCCGACTACGACGGCCAATCCGGGCGGATCACTTTCGATGCCCACGGTGACGTCAGCTCCGCAAACTACGTTCTCTACACCTACGGACCGGACAACACGGCAACCATGAGCGGCAGCGAAACGGCGGGCAGCAGCGGGAAGTGATCGCCCGTAGCGTATTGCGTCGTTGCGGAACGGTGCCAGTTGGCCGACAGCAGCTTTTCGGCGAGCCTACTGCTTGCACTCTCCCCGGGGGAGTGCTAATTATTGAGTTAGCACTCCTGCGCATTGACTGCTAAAACGACGCCCGGTTCGCCCGGCTGCGGAGTTGAGGCAGCCGGGCCGGGAGCGAGAGAAATACCTGGTTGGGGTGAGATCCCTGGCCTGGCGGCATACAGAGGCCGCCGGGCAAGGATCGTCCGTCGCGGGCACCGCAGCATAGGTTCATTCTTAACGACTGTCCCGAAAGGACTACTGCCGTTATGGCCAAGATCATTGCATTTGATGAAGAGGCACGCCGCGGCCTTGAGCGGGGCCTGAACATCCTCGCCGACGCCGTCAAGGTCACCCTCGGCCCGCGTGGACGCAACGTCGTCCTCGAAAAGAAGTGGGGCGCCCCCACGATCACCAACGATGGTGTTTCCATCGCCAAGGAGATCGAGCTGGACGATCCTTACGAAAAGATCGGCGCCGAGCTGGTCAAGGAAGTTGCCAAGAAGACGGATGACGTCGCTGGCGACGGAACCACCACCGCTACCGTGCTGGCTCAGGCCCTGGTCAAGGAAGGCCTGCGCAACGTCGCGGCCGGAGCTGATCCCCTGTCCCTCAAGCGCGGCATCGAAAAGGCTGTTGAAGCCGTCACCCGCGAGCTCCTGGCCTCCGCCAAGGAAATCGAAACCAAGGAAGAGATTGCCGCCACCGCGTCCATCTCTGCCGGTGACAACGAGATTGGCGCCCTGATTGCCGAGGCCCTGGATAAGGTCGGCAAGGAAGGTGTCATCACCGTCGAGGAGTCGAACACCTTCGGCCTGGAGCTGGAGCTCACCGAAGGCATGCGCTTTGATAAGGGCTACATCTCCGCTTACTTCGTCACCGACGCTGAGCGCCAGGAAACGGTCCTCGAGGATCCCTACATCCTGATCGTCAACTCCAAGATCTCCAACGTCAAGGAACTGGTTGCTGTCCTCGAAAAGGTCATGCAGTCCTCCAAGCCGCTGCTGATCATTGCCGAAGACATCGAGGGCGAGGCCCTGGCCACCCTGATCGTCAACAAGATCCGTGGCACCTTCAAGTCCGTTGCCGTCAAGGCTCCGGGCTTCGGTGACCGCCGCAAGGCGCAGCTTGCCGATATCGCCATCCTCACCGGCGGCCAGGTCATCTCCGAGGAAGTCGGCCTCAAGCTTGAGACCGCCGGACTCGAACTCCTGGGCCGCGCCCGCAAGGTCACTGTGACCAAGGACGAGACCACCATCGTCGAGGGGGCAGGCGACGCCGACCAGATCGCCGGCCGCGTCTCCCAGATCCGTTCCGAGATCGAGAACTCCGATTCGGACTACGACCGCGAGAAGCTGCAGGAGCGGCTGGCCAAGCTGGCCGGCGGCGTTGCAGTCATCAAGGCCGGTGCCGCAACCGAGGTCGAGCTCAAGGAACGCAAGCACCGCATCGAAGACGCTGTCCGCAACGCGAAGGCTGCTGTTGAAGAGGGCATCGTCGCCGGCGGTGGTGTTGCCCTGATCCAGGCCGGCCTCAAGGCTTTCGCCAACCTGAACCTCACGGGTGACGAAGCAACCGGCGCGAACATCGTCCGCGTTGCCATCGACGCTCCGCTGAAGCAGATCGCCTTCAACGCCGGCCTCGAGCCCGGCGTTGTGGTCGACAAGGTCCGCGGCCTGCCCGCAGGCCACGGCCTGAACGCTGCAACCGGCGAATACGTCGACCTGCTGGCTGCCGGCATCAACGACCCGGTCAAGGTCACCCGCTCTGCACTGCAGAACGCGGCATCCATTGCCGGCCTGTTCCTCACCACCGAGGCCGTTGTGGCCGACAAGCCGGAGAAGAACGCTCCGGCCATGGGTGGCGGCGACGACATGGGCGGCATGGGCGGCATGGGCGGTTTCTAACCAACCGACTGCCGGGGCCGGAACCTCGGCCCTGAAATGTGCGTAGCACGACGGCGGTCCCTCCTTCGGGCGGGGCCGCCGTCGGCGTAAGTGCCCAACCACCCCTGCGGGGGCGCCGACGCCGGTGCGGGTCTGGCAGGATGGTGCAGTGACAATTACAGCAGCAGCCGACGGTTCGGCTTTAGGAAATCCCGGCCCGGCCGGGTGGGCCTGGTACGTGGACGATGACTGCTGGCGGGCCGGGGGATGGCCGCACGGCACCAACAACATGGGCGAGCTTATGGCAGTGCTGGACCTGGTGCGCTCGACCGCGCATCTGTCCGGCGAGGATCTGCACATCCTCTGCGACAGCCAGTACGTCATCAATTCCGTCACCAAGTGGATGCCAGGATGGAAGCGCAAGGGCTGGCGCAAAGCCGACGGCAAGGCGGTGATGAATGTGGAGTTGCTCAAGGAAATTGACCAGGCCCTGGTGGGCCGCAAGTACACCTTCGAATGGGTGCGCGGCCACGCCGGGCATGATCTTAACGAGGCGGCGGATGACCGGGCCCGGGCCGCTGCGACGGCCTACCAGCAGGGTGTTGCAGTCCGTCAGGGTCCCGGGTTCGGTTCCGAGAACACCGCAGCCGCAGCGCCGCCCACAACCGGGCGGACGGTGCCCCAATCGGCGGCGGCCCGCCAGCAGCGGATTCTCGCTGAGGCGTCCGTTTTTGACGAACCGGACCTCTTCAGCGAGCTCGACGGGGACGCAATGCCCGCACCCGGCATTGACGCGAGCCCGGAAGCGATCGTCGAGGCACTCGAACGCGAGTTGCTGCGCCCGGACACACGCGCCGACGTCGGACGCACGGGAGTGCTGCTGCACCCGGACTACACGGAGATTGGCAGCTCGGGCCGGATCTGGACGCGGGACGCCGTGATGATGTCCCTCCAAGAGCGCCCCGATGGCGCCGTCGAGATGGAGGTACTGGGAGCAGACCGGGTGGGAGAGCACACAGTCCTGTTGACGTACCGCAGCCACACCCGGGCCGCAGCAGCCCTGCGCAGCTCCCTGTGGGTCCAGGACGGGGCGCAATGGCGTCTGCGCTTCCACCAGGGCACTCCCGAAGCCTGAACCCGCGCAAGGGGCTGAAGCCCGCTCTGACGGGCACGGCCGGTCAACTGAAACGTTGGGTGTTGTTCAGCTCGGCTTGGGCGTAGCTCGCTGCGGCGGAGTTCAGTGCCAGGTTGATGGAGGCCAGCGACGCCTCGACTTTTCCCTGCGTGAGGGTCCACTCGGACACCAAGACCTGGAAGTTGGTGGCCGCCGCGCCGCGCCAGGTAGCCTGCAGCTCATCGAGCCCGCTTTTCATTGCCTGTACGTCGGCGCTGATCCGGTCGACCGTGGCTTTGACGGTTGCCGACTTGAGCTCGAGGAGTTCAGTATCGACGGAGATAATGCTCATGGGATGACCTCTCTGCAGTGGATGCTCCGGGATATCCGGTCACCCCGAGCCTAGGAAATCCATCAGGTCCCCGGAAGCGGGTGGCCCGCTTATGTGGATAAGGCCGCAACGATCGCGAAAAGCCTAGTTCCCGGAACCGCCACCGGAGGAGGCCGTTTCACCGGCGACCGTGCGGTCGGCCGAACCGTCGTCCGCCGCCACCCCGTCCAGATACGGCAGGCTGACCACCAGGGTTGCCCCGCCGCCGTCGGTCTTCGCGGCCCTGACCGTGCCGGCATGCGAGCCGACAATGGCCGCGACAATAGCCAGTCCCAGGCCGCTGCCACCGGTCTCCCGCGTTCGGGAAGTGTCCGCCCGGTAAAACCGCTCAAAGATCCTCGCGGCTTCCTCGTCGGGAACCCCCGGGCCGTGGTCGCGGACCTCGATCACGGACTGCCGGCTGCCGTCAGCGGCGGTCAGTACGCCGACGGCAAGTTCGATCGGCGTTCCCTCGGGCGTGTAGCGCAGGGCGTTGCCCACCAGATTCCCCACGACCTGCCGCAATTTAGCCTCGTCGCCGATGACCGGCGCCGGTGCCGGCGGACGGCCCTCGAGCCCGGCCAGTGAGATGGTGCGTCCGCGGTCGCTCGCCTGGGTGTCAACAACGGAGTCATTGGCGATCAGCAGCAGATCGGCAGGCTTCTGCTGCAACGGGCGCTGCTCGTCGATCCTGGCGAGCAGCAGCAGGTCCTCCACCATGGACCCCATCCGCTTGGCTTCGCTTTCGATTCGTCCCATAGCCGTCGCCACGTCCGCCGGTGTGGCGAGGGCGCCTTGCCGGTACAGCTCGGAGAAGCCGCGGATCGTTACGAGGGGGGTGCGCAGTTCATGGGAGGCGTCGGCGGCGAAGCGGCGCATCTTTGCTTCCGAGGCCATCCGGTCGGCGAAGGCAGTTTCAATGTGGGCCAGCATGGCGTTAAGGGAGGTGCCGAGCCGGCCCACCTCAGTGTGGGGCGTGTCGACGTCGACACGCCGGGAGAGATCGCCGGCCGCAATGGCTGCAGCCGTTTTTTCGACCCGGGCCAGCGGCCGGAAGGACCGGGAGATGCTCCACGTGGCGATGAAAAAGGCCAGGATAAGGGTCAGCAGCCCGACGCCGACGACCACCAGCACCGCGTGTTCCATCACGGAATCGACCGGCCACAAGGGCAGGCCGATAACAACGACGGAGGTTCGCTCGTTGCCGTCGACGACGTTGAGGGCGACCACCCGCCAGTTGTGCCCGTCCGTTCCGCGGACCTGGAACGGGACCTGCTGGAGACCGACAACATCTGCGGGGCTGATACCGGTGATTTCCGGGTGTATTTCCTTGTCTCCGCCGAACGGCACAGGCTTCTGTCCCGGCGCGAACAGCATCAGCGAGTAGTCGGTAGGGATGTTCTGGTTCTGGTCCTGCAGCTGGCTAAAGGACTGTTGCTGCCGGACCGAGGCGACGGCGGCCCGGAGCTTGTCATCGACCTGCCCCTGGAGGTAGCTGTGCAGCAGGGTCAGGGTTCCTGCGCCGGTGGCAGTGAGGGCCACCAGCATCAGGGCGGTCATGATGGCGACCAGCTGTGACCTCAGCGATGCCGACTTCCAACGGTCGAGCAACAAGGTCAGCGCTTCTCGGCCGTCCGCAGCACGTAGCCCACACCCCGTTTGGTCTGGATGAGGGCCGGCGCGTCGGGATCGATGTCCACCTTGCGGCGCAGGTAGGAGATGTAAGACTCAACGATCGAGGCGTCTCCGTTGAAGTCGTATTCCCAAACGTGGTCCAGGATCTGGGCCTTGGACAGCACCCGGTTGGGGTTGAGCATGAGGTACCGCAGGAGCTTGAATTCGGTGGGGGACAACTCGATCACCGTCCCGCCGCGGCGGACTTCGTGGGCGTCGTCGTCGAGCTCCAGGTCGTCGACGCGGATCACCGCATCGTCATCCTGCAGGGGCTGCGTGCGGCGAAGAACAGCACGGATCCGTGCCACGACCTCGTCGAGGCTGAACGGTTTGGTGACATAGTCGTCGCCGCCCACCGTCAGCCCCATGACCTTGTCTTCGGTGTCGTCCTTGGCGGTCAGAAAAAGGACGGGAAAGTGCTTTCCTGCCGCGCGTAGCCGCCTGGTGACGGTAAAGCCGTCCATATCGGGCAGCATCACGTCCAGGACCGCCAGGTCCGGGGCATGGAGTTCCGCGGCCGCCAGGGCCTCGCGGCCGTTGGACGCCGAGACGACTTCAAAGCCGGCAAAGCGCAGCGAGGTAGAGAGCAGCTCGCGGATGTTTGGTTCATCATCGACGACGAGCAGCTTGGCTTCGGGACCGTTCTTTTTCATGGTTCCCATGATCCTCCCAGAATCTGGGAGTTTTCTGAATGATGAATGTGTGTTGAGTGTGTACGGGGGCCGCCGGCGGCAGGCGCGGACACGGTCAGAGTGTCAGTCCGCTGGGCAATACCATTCCCCTGTAAGGGCACCGACAGTAGAGTGACCTTATCGAAAACACTCTGCCGCGGCGGCTTGGGCGGTACTCAATGAAGAGGACACAAAGTGACGACTGAGAGCAACCCATTGGACAGCGCCGGACCTGCGGACCGGAGTATCCGCGACTGGGCGGATCTAGCCGAGGAGATGTGGTCGTATCTGACCGGCAAAGGCGCTGCCATCAACTACAACTTCATTGATATGTCCATCGAAGTTCCCCGCGACATCGGCCCGGACGCGCCGCGAGCCACCTGGAAGCTGAACGGAAGCCTTCGAGTGACCACCAGCGATAAGGACGCTTTGGGTTCCGACGAGAACAGGAGCTGACCATGGCCCCGCGCTTCCGGGCCGACATCAATCTGGACTTTTCCCTCCAGGACGCAACCGGGGAACAGGCTCGCGGATCGGTGACGGCGGCCGGCAGCGAAGTGGTTGTCGCCCTGGACGGCATGGATGCCCTCCTGTCGCAGCGGATGCCCTCGCTCGGCGACATCAGGCCGTTGGCCAAAACGTTGTCAGAGCAGGGCCTGACGGTGATTGTCGAGGGGCCCCAGGGCAGAATCATCAGCCTCGGAGCCCTCGACGTGCCAGCGTCGCAGCGTGTGATCACCAGGTCACCCCACATCAAGCTGGGAAAGCTGGGAGCACTGGCGCCGCTGCTGAAACGGGGCCGGCGTGCGCCGGCCCGCAAGTTTTCGCTGCTTCCCCCCGGGACCCTGTTCCCGCTGCTGCCGACCGTCAAGCGCAGGATTGCCCGCCGCATTACCACCACCCACTACACGCGCGGCGGCGGACAGCCCCGGCTGATCTTTGTGCAGGACGCGCAGGCCTGGAACGGCCAGGTACCCCGGGTATTTAGCCTTGCTGCGGACCGGGTGCGCATCGGCAGTGACGAATCCGCCGAACTGCAGCTTCCCGGACTCGACGGCGTGCATGCGGAAATAGTCCACAATGACCAGGACGAATACGTCCTGGTCCGGCACGGCAAAGTCACCGGAAGCTTCGGTCCGGGATCTTCCTCGGTGCTGCGCACCGGCGCCCGCCTCCAAATGGGTCAGTGGTGTCTGGCGTTCTTCCGGGAAGAATTTGCTGATCACGGGCGCCCCTTCGGCGGCCGCAGCGGCGGCGAGTTCGCCTACCAGCGTCCCCAGCGGGACCCGCGTACCGGCGCCCTGGAACGGGACGGGTCTACGTACACCCGATAGCCCGGGCCCGGGTACCGCCCCGGCACGGGGCGGTACCCGGATCAGTCGGAGGCGGAGCTGCTGCCCACGTCCTTGGCGTCCATGATCCGGTAGGCATAGCCCTGCTCGGCGAGGAAGCGCTGGCGCTTGGCCGCGAACTCCTGGTCCAGGGTGTCCCGGGCCACGAGGGAGTAGAAGCGTGCGGCGCGGCCGTCCTTCTTGGGACGCAGCAGCCGGCCAAGTCGCTGGGCCTCCTCCTGCCGGGAACCGAAGGAACCCGACACCTGGATCGCCACCGAAGCCTCCGGCAGGTCGATGGAGAAATTGGCGACCTTGGACACCACAAGGGTCTGCACCTCGCCGGCCCGAAAAGCGTCAAAGAGCTTCTGGCGTTCCTTCACGGACGTGTCACCCTTGATCACCGGTGCCTGCAGGCGCTCGCCGATCTCATCCAACTGGTCGATGTACTGGCCGATCACCAGCAACTGCTCGCCGGCATGCTCCGCTACGAGCCGTTCCACCACCACAGTCTTGGACTCGGACGTCGCGCAGAGCCGGTACTTATCCGCCTCCTCGGCCATCGCGTAGGCTACGCGTTCGTCCCGCGGCAGGTCGATCCGAACCTCCACGCAGTCGGCCGGTGCGATGTACCCCTGCGCCTCGATATCCTTCCACGGCGCGTCATAGCGCTTAGGGCCGATCAGGCTGAAGACTTCGCCCTCCCGGCCGTCCTCGCGGATCAGGGTGGCGGTGAGGCCGAGCCTGCGCCGAGCCTGCAGGTCCGCTGTCATCCGGAAGATCGGGGCCGGCAGCAGGTGGACCTCGTCGTAGATGATCAGCCCCCAGTCGTTGCCGTCCAGGAGTTCCAAATGGGAGTAGAGCCCGCCGCGTTTGGTGGTCAGTACCTGGTAGGTGGCGATTGTGACCGGGCGGACTTCCTTGACGGAGCCCGAGTACTCGCCGATCTCCTCCTCGGTCAGGGAGGTCCGCTTGAGCAGCTCGTCCTTCCACTGCCGGGCGGAGACGGTGTTGGTCACCAGGATCAGCGTCGTGGTGGAGCTGGTGGCCATCGCAGCGGCACCAACGAGGGTTTTGCCGGCTCCGCACGGCAGTACGACCACGCCGCTGCCGCCGGCCCAGAAGTTCTCCATCGCCAGCTGCTGGTACGGGCGCAGCTTCCACCCGGTTTCGTTGAGCAAGATCGGGTGCGGGGTGCCATCGACGTAGCCTGCGAGATCCTCGGCCGGCCAGCCGATCTTGAGCAGCAGCTGTTTCAGCTGCCCGCGCTGGGAGGAGTGCACCACAACAGTCTCGCCATCGATCCTGGGGCCCAGCAGCGGGGCGATCTTCTTGGCACGGCTGATCTCTTCCAGGACCGGATAGTCCGAGGTGCGCATCACGAGGCCGTGCTGCGGGTCTTTCTCCAGCCGCAGCCGGCCGTACCGCGACATGGTCTCTTCAACGTCGATCAACAAGGAATGCGGAACCGGGAAACGGGAGTACTTCAGCAGGGTGTCCAGCACTTTTTCGGCGTCCAGGCCTGCCGCGCGGGCGTTCCAGAGGCCCAGCGGCGTGAGCCGGTAGCTGTGGATGTGCTCGGGCGCACGTTCCAGCTCGGCGAACGCGGCGATGGCGTGGCGGGCCTCGGTGGCAAGCTCGTGGTCCACCTCGAGCAGGATCGTTTTGTCGCTCTGGACGATCAGCGGTCCGTCATTCACTGGAGTAGTTCCTCTGCGGCCTCGACGTCAATAATGCGGTGGATGGACAGTACACGTTCGGTTTCCCGTGCCGGATCGAAGACCCGCACCCGTCCGCCGCCCACGGCTACCGGAACAACCGTTTCGCGCACCGCATTCCCCATCCCGTCGACGACGTTCATGACCACCCGTTGTTTGAGCCGGATCGCCTTCTGCAGGGTCTCCAGGCCAAGCTGGGTCGCTTCTTCGCTGCCGGGGGCTGCGGCAGCAGGGCCGCCGGGGGTGGACGCAGCGGGACGTTCGCGGCGAAGCACCACCAACTGGGCGTCGACGTCGGCCTCCGGGGGGGCGGTGCGCGGTGCGCTGTACACGGGCCGCGCAATCCCGGGCGCAGCTGTGGCGCGGCGCAGCCGGATTCCGCCGGGCCCCGCCTCCTCCACCGCAGGCGACAGCCCAAGGTTCCGCAGCAGCTGAGCTGTTTCCCGCGGCGCGGCGTGCGAGACCAGCACTGTGGGGGCAATCCTGACCAAACCCAGGCCGGCGGCACCGGGAGCGTTGAGCAGCTCCTGGAGGGCCGTTTCGTCCTCGCTCTGGATAAAGCTGGCAGCCGAGCCCACCCGCAGCCTGGCGTGCCGGGCGGCCGTGTCTTCGATCAGATACTTCAGTGGTTGGGGGATCGCCGTGGCCGAGTGCAGGCCCAGGAAATCCAGGAGCGCCTGGGCGTCTTGGCCCGAATCAAGGGCACGCCGGACCGAGGAGACGGAGAAACGGTAGATCGTGGCTGGCCCCTGGCCCTCGGCATCGGCCATTGTGAGGAGCTTGCCGGTCAGCTCCGGTGCGAGGTAGCCGGGGGCCACTGCGGTGAGGTCGGCCTGGAGCAGGACGTGGTTTAAGGCGGCCGGCAGGTGTTCGCCCAGGATCCCCAGCGCCTCCTCGGGCTGTTCGGCCGCGATGGCCGTCCCGATCTGGCTCAGTGCGCCCGAGCCGATGAGGCCCAGCATTTCGGCCTCCGCCAGCACCCCCCGGATCAGCGAGCTAAAACGCCGTGCCATCCGCGGCTGGGCCCAGTCGGCCCGCTCCAACACTGCCGCGGCGTCCAGGACCGGGGCGTTCCCGTCCGCCACAGCGGCCTCGTGGGTCAGTTCCGCCATGATTTCCAGGATCCTCTTCCGGATCACCGGGGCGTCCGGGCGCTGGGCCTCGGCCGAGAGCGCGTTGACGGTGCCGCCGGCCATACCGCGGTGTACGGCCGGCACTGCCGTCTGGCCGTTCACGGGCTCGCCCACAAGGGAGGGCGCACGTTCGCTGGCGAGCCAGGCGTTGACCAGCCAGAGCCACTGCTCTTGCCGCGGAAGGGTCAACCACTCCAGCTGCGCCGGCTGGACCCAGGCGGAACTATCCACGTCGAGCCGGATCAGGCCGGCCAGGGCGGACAGCTCCGCCAGGACCCCGGCGTCGTGTATGTCGGTGCGCAGCGCATCCGCCAGCCGCTTGAGCTCCCGGACGCCCACGCCCCCGCTGCGCAGCGTGACCAGTGGCTGTTCGCGGACGATGTGCAGCAGTTCACCCACCAGCCGCAGGGTCTCGGCGATCGCGCCCAGGGCGGCGTTCCGGCGCAGCGCGGCGGAGGTGGAACCCAACCGCGGCAGCGGGGGGGCTAGCGCGAATTTCTCGATGACGTAGCCGCCACGCAGGGCGACCCCGACGCTGTGCGGGAGTTCCACATGCGCGGCGTCCAACGGGACCAGCAGTCCGCGGGCCAGGAGCCAGTCAATCGGCCCGACGCCGGCGGCCTCGTGCAGCACTGACGCCCGCCGTTGCGCTTGCGGAACTGCGCCCATGGCCCAGTTACCGAAGCGGGCTAGCAGCGCCGCAGTGCGTTCCGGGGCGGCGTGCAGGATCTGCCGGAGACACTCCGGAGTGGCCGTCCAGTGCTGGAGCGAAAGTGCAGCTTCCATCGGGGTGGCCGCGGGGGAGATGGAGGCGCCGTCGCGGTGGAGCTCGCCGACAAGCTGAACCACGCGCTGGGCGAAAGCGGGCTGAAGCCGCACGAGTTCGGTGTAGCTGCGGCCCAGTCCGGCCGGGTAGATTCCGATCACGTCCTTGAGGCTGCCCACCGGCAGGTAGTAGCGCAGCTTCGCGCCGGCAACCGGAGGGGTGCCGTGCGGCGGTTCCGCGCGGTGGACGAGGGCCAGTTCCTGGAGTGAGTGCAGGATCTTTTCAAGGGCGGCCAGGGTGGAGCCATAGATGAGCTTCTTCAGCATCGGCGCCGTGGTGCTGTGGCCGGTGTCCGTATTTGTGCACAGGTGCAACGTCTCGAGGACCTGCATTTCCGGGCGGTTGAGCCGCTCCAGGGCCCGCTGTACGCTGACACGTCCGCTGGCGCGGGCCGCGAGGGCCGCAAAGTCCGGCACGCCGGGGGAGATAAGGTCCGGCCGCGCGGCGAACAACGCACGCAGCGAATCGTCGCTGCGTGTCTGCAGTTCCTTGCTAAGCGCGCGGATAAGGGACATCAGTGCAACGTTACCTTCCGTCCGGTTCCCGGGACCGTCGCCGGGCTGCCACGGACTCGATCACAAGCAGGAGCATCAGCAGGAAAGAAGCCGGAAGTCCGTAAAGGGCAGTGGCGGTGACCCACACCGGCGGCACTGCACTGCTGAGGGCCATCACCATCACGACGCCGACGGCCGTGAGTGAGAGCACGGCGGCACCCGCAGCAAAGACCAGCAGCGGCCGCCGAAAACGCAGTTCAGTCATGGGGCTAACGCTAACAGCCCTGCTTGTCCCGCGCCCCAACCAAGCAAAGTGGACTGGGCAGGATAACCTTGGGGGAACAGACCAGCACGGTCCGGGCAGCCACACCCTAAACCCGCATATCAATGCGGACGCGGTGGCCGCCGGCCGTGTCACCAGCGGAACGAAGAAGGTTGATTACGTGCCTACCGGCAAGGTCAAGTGGTATGACAAGGAAAAAGGCTTCGGATTCCTCGCGGGCGAGGACGGCCAGGAAGTCTTCCTGCCGAAGTCGGCGCTGCCCGAGGGCGTAACCGAGCTCAAGGCCGGCACCCGGGTTGAATTCGGGGTAGCTGACGGCCGTAAGGGCGCCCAGGCCCTGGGCCTGCGCGTGCTGGACAAAACGCCGTCCATCGCCAAGGCCAAGCGGCCCAGCGCAAAAGATCTTGCTCCGCTGGTGCAGGACCTTGTCAGTGTTCTGGACAACTTGTCCGGAACACTGTCCGCGGGCAAGTACCCGGAAGGCAACAAGGGCAAGGCGATCGCCGTCGCCCTGCGTAAGGTTGCCGACGAGCTGGACGCGTAGGCCGCGGCGATGACTCCGGATAGTACTAGGACCCCGCCGGCAGCCGCCGGGAACAAAAAAGCCGGAAGCAAAGAAGGCACCAAGCCGCGGGCCGGGGTTCCCGTGTGGCGCACCGGCAAGCCTGATGCTTTCCTGGCCGCCGCTGTCGACGCTGCCCGCGCTGCCGTTGAGGGCATCGCCCCCGCTGAACAGGTCGGCCGGCACCTGGCGGCCAAAAGCGAAGGCGACCGCCTGGTCACACACCTCTTCGAATCGAAGCTTGCCGGCTACGGCGGCTGGCAGTGGTACGCCGTGCTCACCAGGAACTCCAGGTCCAAGGTTGTCACGGTGGACGAACTGGGCCTGCTGCCTTCCGAGGACTCAATCCTGCCGCCCGAGTGGATCCCGTGGGCCGAGCGCGTCCGCCCGGGCGATGAGCAGGCCGCGGATGAAGCTGGCTCCCCGGCGCGGGCGGCAACCCGCGAGGACACCCGCAGCTCTGACGCGGCCGTGGTCCCCGGCGGTTTTGAAGACGCCTCGGTGGCCGGCGCCGGCGATTCTGACGGCAGCGACCCTGACGGCGATGACTCCGACGATGCCGCAGGTAACGGCCCGGACGAGCATCCTGAGGCAGAGGCGCACTAGCGGTTGGAACAATCGGGGATGCTGCACAGTGAGGGCTGGTCATGATGTCCACCTTCAAGTCCCTGCACCTCCTGAACTACCGGATCTGGTTCGTCGGGGCGATCGTCTCCAATATTGGGACCTGGATGCAGCGCACAGCCCAGGACTGGCTCGTTTTTGACCACCTGACCGAGCACGACGCCAGCGCCATGGGCATCACGATGGCCCTGCAGCTGGGACCCCAGCTTTTCCTCGCTCCCGTCGCCGGGCTGATGGCGGACCGTTACCACCGCAAACAGCTGCTCATCCTGACCCAGTCCGCGATGGCACTGCTAAGTGCAGGGCTGGGCATCCTGGTGATTTCCGGTGCGGCGCAGCTATGGCACGTCTATGGGTTCGCCCTGCTGCTGGGAGTCGTGTCCGCCCTCGACGCCCCGGTGCGGCAGACCTTCGTCTCGGAACTGGTCCACGATGAGTACCTGCCCAACGCGGTGGCCCTCAACAGCGCTTCCTTTAATGTGGCCCGGATGATCGGACCGGCGGTGGCGGGTGTCCTCACGGTTGCTGTCGGCCCGGGCTGGGTCTTTATGATCAACACCCTGACCTTTGTGGCGCTGCTGCTGAGCCTGTGGAAGATTCCCGCCACGACGCTGCGCCTGCTGCCCCGCGCGGCTGCCGGCAAGGGGCGGATCCGCGAAGGGCTGCGCTATGTGCGGTTTCGGCCGGACATAGTGGTGGTGCTCGTTGCGGTCTTTATTGTGGGCACGCTGGGACTGAACTTCGTGTTGTTCATCGCGGCTATGGTCGGAACGGAATTCGGCCTGGATGCCAGCGCCTTCGGTCTGATGAACTCCATCATGGCCATTGGCTCGGTCGCTGGCGCGCTGCTGTCAGCCGGCCGGAAGAAGCCCCGGCTGCGGTTCATTTTCGGCGCGGCCGGTGCCTTTGGTGTGACCTCCGGCGTCGCCGCGCTGGCCCCCAGCTACTTCTGGTTCGGGGTGGCACTGGTACCGGTCGGGCTCTTCGCCATCACGATGATGACAAGCGCCAATGGCTATGTGCAGACCACGACTGACCCGGTGATGCGCGGCCGGGTGATGGCGCTCTATATGGCCATCTTTATGGGCGGCACGCCGATCGGCGCGCCGTTCGTGGGCTGGGTGGCGAACATTGCCGGTCCGCGCTGGGCCCTGAGTATCGCGGCGGCGTCCGGACTGGTCGCTGCCCTGATCGGGCTGTTGTGGATCGTCCGGGCCAAAAGGCTGCGGCTCCGGTTCGACCGCCGGGCCCGGGGGCTGAACCACTTCCGTGTCGTCTCCGCCGGCACGCGGAGGGAAGCTGGACCCGACGGCAGCGGGCCGCCGGCAGGCGGCGCCGCCCGGGGCCAAAACCCGGGCGGCGCCGTCGAACACTGACGCTGCGGCGCCGCTGCGTTCGGGGTGCTACTTTTTCAGTTCGCCCACCACATAGTCGATGCATTCCAGCAGAGCCGAGACATCGTCCGGCTCGATGGCCACGAAAG
This sequence comes from Arthrobacter sp. UYCu512, assembly GCF_040547075.1. Taxonomy (NCBI): domain Bacteria; kingdom Bacillati; phylum Actinomycetota; class Actinomycetes; order Micrococcales; family Micrococcaceae; genus Arthrobacter; species Arthrobacter sp. UYCu512. Next base: position 172,292 of record NZ_JBEPPA010000006.1, on the reverse strand, counting down.
TGGCGATGCGCAGTTGGTTACGGCCCAGTTTCCGGTACGGTTCGGTGTCCACAATGCCGTTGGCGCGCAGCGCACCGGCGATCGCGGCTGCATCGACCGAGTCGTCGAAGTCGATCGTCGCAATGACGTTGGAGCGGTCCTCTGGCCTTGCCACAAACGGGGTGGCGAACGCCGAGGCCTCGGCCCAGCGGTAGATCCGTCCCGCTGAGTCCGCGGTCCGTGCCGAGGCGAAGTCCAGCCCGCCGTTCGCATTGAGCCACTGCACCTGGGCGTCGAGGGTAACGAGGGTTGCCAGCGCCGGCGTGTTGTAGGTCTGGTTCAGCCTGGAGTTCTCAACCGCGGTTTGGAGGTCCAGGAAGTCCGGGATCCAGCGGCCGCCGGCCTTGATCCGGGCCGCACGCTCCAGCGCGGCCGGGGAGAACAAACCAAGCCAAAGCCCGCCGTCGGAAGCAAAGTTCTTCTGCGGAGCGAAGTAGTACACATCCGCTTCCGCGACGTCGACGTCCAGTCCGCCGGCAGCTGACGTTGCGTCCACCAGGACGAGCGAACCCTCATCGGCGCCTTCGACGCGCCGCACCGGAGCCGCGACGCCGGTGGACGTCTCATTCTGCGGCCACGCGTAAACGTCGACGCCGGCTTCGGCCCGGGCTTGCGGACGGGTGCCCGGCTCCGACTTGATGATGGCGGAATCGGCCAGGAACGGTGCCTTGTTGGTTGCGGCAGCGAACTTGGAGCCAAACTCGCCAAAGGACAAGTGCTGTGCCTTGTTCTCCACCAGGCCGAAGCTGGCAATATCCCAGAACGCGGTTGATCCGCCGACGCCCAGGATGACCTCATAGCCCTCAGGTGCGCGGAAGAACGCGCTGAGCCCGTTCCGGACCGACCCGACCAGGTTCTTGACCGGCGCCTGGCGGTGCGACGTGCCCAGCAGCTTTGTCGCCGCGGCGAGTGCTGCCATCTGTTCCGGGCGGACCTTGGACGGCCCGGCGCCGAACCGGCCGTCCTTTGGAAGGAGGTTTGCGGGAATCGTGATGCTGGTGTCGCTCACAGTGGCTCCAATTTTCGGCTGGTACTACGGGTGGCTCGGGTGACGGCCCGGCAGGGTGGCTGCGGCGGAGCCTGTTGTTTCATTCTGCCTGACTGTCCCGCGGGGGAGGCAAAAGGGACCGTCACAGTCCGGTCATTGAGATTATCCGGAGTAACTCAAATTAGGCTAAGCTGGCCTGCGAACGTACGGCGGAGCCCGCCAGGTTGCCGGCAGCGCACGGTACGGTGGAAATCACGCAAGGACGGCGCTCGAGGAGCTGAGCTGAATGACGGATCTGATCGATACAACCGAGATGTATCTTCGGACCATTCTGGAACTTGAAGAAGAGAACATCGTCGCCCTTCGCGCCCGCATCGCCGAACGGCTGCGCCACTCCGGTCCCACTGTTTCCCAGACCGTCGGCCGGATGGAACGCGACGGGCTTGTGGTTGTCTCCGGAGACCGCCACCTTGAACTGACCGGGGTTGGCCGGAAGCGCGCCATCGAAGTCATGCGCAAGCACCGGCTTGCCGAGCGGCTGCTGGCCGACGTCATCGGACTCGACTGGGCCTACGTCCATGAGGAGGCCTGCCGCTGGGAACATGTGATGAGCGAACGGGTGGAGCGGCGGATCTTCGAACTTCTCAACCATCCCACCGTCTCGCCCTATGGCAATCCGATCCCGGGTCTGGCGGAACTGGGCGGCCTGCCCGCCGACCCCAACCCTGACGGCGTCGTGAATCTGCTCGAAGCCATGGCCGGCTATGGTCCTGATTCCAGTGTCAGGGTCGACCGGCTGGCCGAGCCCATCCAAGTGGAGCCGGAACTGCTGGTCCAGCTCGATGAAGGCGGCATCCGCCCCGGCGCCCTGGTATCCCTGGAGCGCGTGGGGGAGTACATTTCGGTGCGCGTTCCTGACATCGAAGGTGCCCTTGAACTACCGCCTGAGGTCGCGGCCCACGTCTTTGTAACCATCGGTTCCTGAGGTTGCCGCGACAGCCCGGGGCCATCCGAGAGTTGTCCACAAGCTGATAACGGATTTATCTCTGGACGGCTTAATCGCCTATAGTTGGAGACTAGTACCGATACCAAAGCGTTATCTGATCCGAAGCCGAGCCCTGCCAGCGGAACAGTCGCAGAATCATCTCCTGGCAGGGGCGGGGGAACCACTTTTGGCTGTTTAGCGGCCTTGGGGTGAAGACCGTCAGCGGCAAGTACCCACAAACACGGAATCCATCGGATGCCCCTGTGCGTGATTGCTTGCCACGGCGGACCGGGTCGTTGATCTCTCTGACCCGAATCCGACAGCTAACTCCGCAGGCTCTCCAGAGAGGAACCGTTGTTGACCACCCAGACCGCCAAGGGCCGCCGTCGTGCGAGCGGCCCTGCCTCGGAGCCGCGTCCCGCCGCTGCCATCACGGCAGAGCGTCCGCGCGACGCGCACCGTGACGCGCGCAGGGATCGCCGCAGCCCCTTCCGCCAAGTAACGGATTTTGCCGCCGCAAGCGGTGTAGGGCAAAAGGCGGGTATTGCACTGGCCGCTGCGGGCTTGGCCCTCACCGTCACAGTTCCCGCGACTGGCCCTGTTCTGGCCACTGACGCCGGCTCCGGCGCGGCAGCCAGCCCGGCAGTCGTGCAGCCGGATGTGACAGCAGCAGAGGCCAAGATCGACTTCAGCCGCACTGCCGTAACCACCAAGGGCGATCCGGACGGAAAGCTCAAGCAGTTACTCAGTGCACAGTCCGCCGGCTCGATCACCCGGGCGGCCTCCGCAGGCAGCCTTGGGGCGCCGCTGGACCAGATGGTCACGGCGTCGCCGTTTGGCTACCGCGTCAGCCCCATCACCGGAGGCTCGGGCGAGTTCCACCGCGGGCAGGACTACTCGGCGCAGTGCGGCACCGTCGTCCACGCTGCCGCGAGCGGCACCGTGACATTCACCGGCTGGCACCCCTACGGCGGTGGTAACCGCGTGGTGATCGACCACGGCAACGGCCTGGAGACCACCTACAACCACCTGTCCTCCGCCAGCGTGAAGGTGGGCCAGCAGGTCTCCCGCGGGGATGTTGTGGCTCTTAGCGGTACCACCGGCGCCTCCACCGGCTGCCACCTCCACTTCGAGGTTATGGTCAACGGCGAAGTCGTCGACCCGACCGGATGGCTCTGAAAAGTTGAGGGAACACTCTCGCATTCTGGGGACACGCCGTGATCCGAATGTGACATTAGGGTCCAACTGCTGTAAAGTTTGAGCTACGCCAACTTTTTCGAAGTTGGCGCTCTTGAGTGGATTGCCTAGCTCTGCCACCGCTCAAGGTCCGTTCGCATGACATCGTCTGGCAGGGGCGGGGGAACCAATTTTGGTCTTCGCAAGAAGGCCTTGGGGTTAAGTCGCAAAGCTTCCCAGGAAGCAGCGCGGCCGGGTGACTCCCATCCGAATCCGACAGCTCACCTCGCAGGCATTGGGAGAGGCTACTTTCGTGCATACACGCCAAAATTCCGCGCTTCACCGCGCTTGCGCTGCTCTTTCGAGCCCGCTGGAATCCAATGATCGCGCCGGCCTTGCCGGTGCCCGGACCGCAGGCCACACGGTTGCCGCTTTTGGCGCGTCTTCGCAGTACACCCTTCGCTAAGTAACCCATTTTCGGGGCGATCCGGCGTACCCCCAAGATGCCGGAGCGTCCTCAGCCCGCGCCTAAAAGCGCGGACCAGGAACACGAAAGAGAGAACTTAATGACTACTCGTGCAAACGCACGGCATCGCGCCGAGGTCACCAAGACCAACTCGCTGGCCGTCATTGCCAAGGCTGTCGGCGGCAACGCCGGCGGCATGGGTCGCCAGGCCGCAGTCATCGCTGCTGCTTCCGGCCTCGTCCTGACCAGCGGTATCGCAGCCAACGCTGCTGAGGCCAACGTTCAGCGCGAATCCGCCTCCGCTTCCACACTCGACGTCCAGTCGAGCACCCCGGCTGCCATCTCGGCTGCTTCCACTATCGCGATCTCCTTCGAGAAGCCGGCCGTCACCACCACCCCGGCTCCGGTTGTTGAGGCCCCGAAGCCCGTTGTGAAGGTCCAGGAAACGCCTGCTGCCAAAGCGGCCGGTACCCAGGTCGCTGCTGCCGCAACTGCCGCCACCGGCACCGCGGTAGCAGCCGTTTCCAAGGCGCCGGCCGTCGCCAGCGGCATGGGCGCAACGATCGCCGCTGCCGCTTATGCCCAGCTCGGTGTCAGCCAGGACTGCACCGCACTGGCCACGAACGCGCTCGCTGCCGCAGGCATCAACTACCACGGCTGGCCGGCAGGTTACCTGTCCCTCGGCCGCACGGTGAGCGCCGCCGAGGCACAGCCGGGCGATCTTGCCTACTACCAGAACGGTGGCGCCGGCATGGCCCACATCGCCGTTTACGTCGGCAACGGCATGGCCGTTCACGGCGGCTGGAACGGTGGAACCACCTCCCTGCAGACGGTCAACGTCGGCTCCGGCCCGGTCTTCATCCGCGTCGGCGGCTAAGACAGCAGCTTTAGCAACACAAAGGACCCCCGCCAAACGGCGGGGGTCCTTTGTGTTGCCGATCCGTGAACTTCGGCCGACACGGGCAGGGGAGAGCAAAAAAGATTCGGCGAATTGCCATGTCCGTGTTTACTCTTGTTTTGTCGATCCATAGCCCGACCATGCACAGGGCAGCCGGCCCTCGTGCCCCTGGCGGGTGCGGCCGTGAAGAGGTATGCGGATGCGCACTCTCGTTCTTAATGCTGGATATGAGCCGCTGGCGGTGGTGACCTTCCGCCGGGCGCTTGTCCTTGTGCTGACCGGGAAGGCCAGTGTTGTGGCGGAAGGCGGCGAACCTGTGGTTGGGCCGCAGGATGTGCTGGGCCGGCCGTCAGTGATACTGCTTAACCGGTATATCAGGCCCCGGTACAACACCACTACGGCGGTGAGCCGCCGCGGTGTGCTCCGCCGGGACGGACACCGGTGCGCCTACTGCGGCAAAGCCGCGCACACCATCGACCATGTCCAGCCCAAATCAAGGGGCGGCGCGGATTCCTGGGAGAACCTGGTTGCTGCCTGCCTGCGGTGCAACAACGCCAAAGGGGACCACACCCCGGCGGAGATGGGTTGGAAGCTCGGGTTCAGCCCGGCACCACCGAGGGGCACCATCTGGCAAATCAAAGAGCTGGAGAAACCAACACCGGCCTGGGACCCTTTCCTGCTGCCGGAATCCGCTGCCTGAATCCGGCCGGCGTTGGCTCGGACCCGGTCGTGGGCTTCGGTGGCGGGCCTGGAGGGCGCTAGGCTGGGCCGGTGGAATTCGATGCTGTTATTCTCGCCGGGGGCCGGTCCTCCCGGCTCGGAGGTGTCCCCAAGTCCGGACTGATCCACGACGGCGCCACCCTCCTGGAGGGTGCCCTGCGTTCTGCGCGGGGCGCGGTGGCTGTAGCCGTCGTGGGGCCCGACCCGGGACCGCTGCCCCGAGGTGTGGTGCGCTGCCGCGAGGACCCGCCCTTTGCCGGACCGGCCGCCGCCGTCGCCGAAGGCCTGGCTGCGCTGGAACGCAGCCGCGGCGCCCGGCCCCGGGCCCCGTACACCCTTGTCCTGGCCGTTGACATGCCCGGGGCAGGTGCCGCCGTCCAGGCGCTGCTGGACGCGGCGGCGGAAGCACCGCCTGGTGATGGCCTGATGGCCGTCTCAGCGGAGGGTCGGCGGCAGCCACTTGTCGGTCTATATGGCACAACTGTGCTTTTACGTTGCGCCGCGGAGGCTTCGCAGCGCGGCGCGCTCGAAAACGCGTCCGTGTTCGCCCTTCTTGCTAGGCTGGAGGTGCGGGAAGTCAACGTCCCCCAGGGGTCTACCGATGATGTGGACACATGGGGCGATGCCGCCGCGTTAGGGGTAAGCGAACCGGCCGGTGCCATACCCGCGACAGCCGACAACCCGGCATCCGGCCCGGGGCTCCCCGGCTGAACTCAAACTTGGAGGCAAACGGTGAAAAGCCAGGATGAAACTCTGGAAGAGTGGTGCCGCGCCCTGCTCCAGGCCCTGGAACTGGACGGCGTCGAAATTGACATCAACGAGGTCCTGTCCCTGGCAGGGGTCGCGGCGCACTCAGTGGTGCGCCCCGCGGCCCCCCTAACGACCTTCATCGCCGGCTTTGCCGCGGGCCTGGCCTCCGGTTCCGGCCAGGCCACGGATGCCGTCTCGATGCAGGCTGCGATGGCCGTGGCCAGCAAACTCGCCAAGGACTACGCAGCCAACGAAGCATCCGACGCATGACCACTGCACCCCTTCGGGGCAGTGCAGTTGGAGCGGGGGAAGTGCCCGAGCCCGGGCTCAGCGGCCCCCTGGCCGGGGTGGACGCCGGTGAGGCCGGTGAGGCCGCGGACCGTCCAGCAGTCAGGACCGATGCGGCGGAAGCCGGGCCGCATCGGCACTTGGCCCACACCTGGCAGGAAGCCCGGGAGCTCGCCTTCACCTGTGCAACCCCCGTCCCCGCCGCTCCCGTGGCCCTCCGTGCCGCTCTGGGGCGGACCCTGGCCGCCGACGTGGAAGCGCTCGTGGACATGCCGCATTACGCGTCCTCAGCCATGGATGGCTGGTCCGTCAATGGAAGCGGACCGTGGATCCTTGCCGAACCAGGCCAGCGGCTGGCTCCGCACCAAGCAAGCCCGATAGTCACCGGCGGGCTGATCCCGGCCGGGGCGAAGGCTGTGCTGCGCAGCGAAAGCGGCACCATTGCCGCCGACGAGGAGGGGCTTCCGGTCCTAAAGCTCGGAGGAGCTGCGAAGCCCGGCGAGCCGAGAAACGGCGAGCACATCCGGAAAGCAGGGGAGGAAGCCGCCGCCGGCGCGGTGCTGATTAAGGGCGGTACCCTGCTCAACCCTGCCCACCTGGCCCTTGCCGCCCTGGCCGGCCACGACAGCCTCCCGGTGCAGGGCAAAGCCGTGGTCCGGCTGGTATTTACCGGATCCGAAGTGCTGGCGGCCGGGATTCCGGAGCCGGGGAAAGTGCGCGACACCTTCGGTCCCCAGCTGGCAGGCGTGGTGGAAATGCTCGGGGGGATCTGTACCGGCGAAACGAAGATTGGCGACAGCTACACCGAATGGCTCAGCGCACTCGAAGACACCGACCCTGCGGAGGACAGCCCGGGGGCTGCTGCCGGGCTGCACCACTGGTCCTCAGGCGCTGAGCTGCTGCCCGCCGATGTCGTCATCACCACGGGCGGCACCGGCATGTCAGCGACCGACCACCTGCGCCGTTCGGTGGCCGAGCTGGGCGGCCGCCTGCTGATCGACGGAATCGCCATGCGACCCGGACATCCGGCCGTGCTGGCCGAGCTGCCGGATGGCAGGTTCATTATCGGGCTGCCGGGCAACCCGCTGGCGGCCATGATGGCACTATCAACCATCGGCGCTCCGCTCCTGGCAGCGCTGGGGCACCGGCCGGTTCCGCCAGTCACAGCAGTGCCCTGCGGCGCCACCCTGGAAGCGGACCCCGGCCGGACCCGGCTGATGCCGTTCCGGCTGCTCTACGGCATGGCATCACCGGCGCAGCACACCGGCCCGGGAATGATGCGCGGACTGGCCGCCGCCGACGGCGTGCTGGTGGTCCCGCCGCACGGCGCACAGCTGGGGGAGGCCGTCCCTGCCTTCGCGCTGCCTTGGGGTGCACCCCTGCCGGACCCCGCCGCGGCGAAGGACAAGCCTGCGCCCAGACGGCCTGCCAGGAAGCCAATGGGCACCGGCGGACCCGTGGACTGGAGTGAACTGCTGGGTTGACGCCCGGTGTTGAAGACGCGCTGGCCTCCCGGCCCGGCGCTTGCCATGATGGAACTATGTTGGTTAGGAAGACCTGATGGGCCGCGTTACGCAACGCCGCAAGGTGCACAAATATGTCCTGGACGGATCCCCCCAGGCCCTCGAATTTCCGGTCCGTCACCGTGAAGACGTGCTCGCCGTCGAGGAGCCGCTGGAGATCCGGATCGACAGCCTGTCCTTTTCCGTCACCATGCGGACGCCGGGCAACGACTTTGACCTCGTGGCGGGTTTCCTCGTCTCCGAAGGGGTCATCTGGAACCATGAGCAGCTGGTTTCGCTGCGGTTTTGTGCCGGGGAGGATGAAGACGGCGTCCAGACCTTCAACGTTGTGGAGGCCCAGCTGAGACCCGACGTCGTCCGCCCGGACACCGGACGGAACGTCTACACCTCCAGTTCCTGCGGAATTTGCGGCACGGACTCCATTGAGGCCGTGCACAAGTCCTCACATTTCAGCCCCGCCGAGGACCCCTTGGTGGTTCCCGTCGCTACTCTTGCGGGACTTCCGGATCAGTTGCGGGAAGCCCAAGCCGTCTTCGACGTCACCGGCGGGGTGCACGCCGCCGGACTGTTCTGGACCGCCGAGGACGGCTCGGCCGAGCTCCTGTGCCTGCGTGAGGACGTGGGACGCCACAACGCCGTGGACAAGGTGGTCGGCTGGGCCCTCCGGGAGGGACTGCTGCCGCTGCAGGGGACCGTGCTGCAGGTTTCCGGGCGGGCATCGTTCGAACTGGTGCAAAAAGCCGCCCTCGCCGGCATCCCCGTGCTCGCAGCGGTCAGCGCGCCGTCGAGCCTGGCCGTCGAACTGGCCGAGAACAGCGGCATAACGCTTGTCGGATTCAGCCGCCGCACCTCGCTCAACGTCTACTCGGGCGCCCACCGGGTGGGTATGCCCGCCCGCGAGGACGGACACGCGCACGCGGGAGGCTAATCTGCGCTGGCGGCCGCTTGGTTTGAGGCTCACGGCGGCGTAGGTTTTATCCATCGAATGGACGCATTTTTGCGTCCTCCATGCCAGCGCAAAGAGGAACACATTGCACGACGACCGCCGCCTCACGGAAGTCCGTCTGGACCGATTTGTCCGGGAACGGATAGCACCGGCGGTCCATCCGCGCAGCGTGCCGCTCAACCTCAGCAGCTGGGACGTCCCGGACGAACCCGTCCCGGCCCTGGAGGCGCTCCGGCAGCGGTTCACGCCGCAGGAGCCCGGAGCGGCCTGGGGCAAGCCCTGGAGCACCAAGTGGCTGCGGCTGCAGGGGGACGTTCCCGATGCCTGGGGCACGGCAAATGACACCTCGGTGGAAGTACTTGTGGATCTGGGCTTCAACGGCGATCTTCCCGGCTTCCAGTGTGAGGGAATCGCCTGGCGGCCGGACGGAACCATCGTCAAGGCCATCTCCCCGCGGAACCAGTACATTCCGCTGAAGCTTTTGGGCAGTGGCATGGCCATCGACTTCTATGTCGAAGCGGCCGCGAACCCTGATCTCTCGCAGGGGTGGACGTTCGCGGCGACCCCTTACGGGGACAAGGCGACCTCGGGCAGCGAACCGCAGTACCGGCTCGGCAGGATCGTCATCGCAGAACTCAACCAGACCGTCTGGGAGCTGCAGCAGGACATCTGGACCCTCAGGGGCCTGATGCACGAACTGCCGATGGAACTGCCCCGCCGGCACGAAATCCTGCGTGCGTTCGAACGGATGCTGGACGTGATGGATCCCGACGACGTGCCGGGCACAGCGGCGGCCGGGCGCGCGGCCGTGGCCGACGTCCTTGCCCGGCCTGCCTATGCCTCGGCCCACCGGCTTCTGGCGACCGGACACGCGCACATCGACTCCGCCTGGCTCTGGCCGGTCCGGGAAACCATCCGCAAATGCGCCCGCACCTTCGCCAACGTGGTGGCACTTATGGACGAGGATCCAGGGTTTGTGTTCTCCTGCTCGTCGGCCCAGCAACTCGCCTGGATCAAAGAGCTGTATCCGGAACTGTTTGGGCGGATCCGGGAAAAGGTGGCCGCGGGCCAGTTCGTTCCCGTCGGCGGCATGTGGGTGGAGTCGGACACCAACATGCCCGGCGGCGAGTCGATGGCCCGCCAGTTCCTGGAAGGCAAGAGCTTCTTCCTGGCCGAGTTCGGGGTCGACTGCCAGGAAGCCTGGCTGCCGGATACCTTCGGCTATTCAGCTGCCATGCCGCAGATCGTCAAAGCCGCGGGCAGCAAGTGGTTCCTGACCCAGAAAATCTCCTGGAACCAGGTCAACCGCATGCCGCACCACACCTTCAACTGGGAAGGGATCGACGGCACCCGGCTCTTTACGCATTTCCCGCCGGTGGACAGCTACAACTCCGAACTCAGCGGCAGGGAACTTGCCCACGCCGAGCGGAACTACCGGGACCACGGCCACGGAACCACTTCGCTGGTTCCCTTCGGCTACGGCGACGGCGGCGGCGGGCCGACCCGCGAGATGCTGGCAGCTGCCCGACGCACCGCGGACCTTGAAGGATCACCGAAGGTGGAACTCGGGTCGGCTGCCGGCTTCTTCGCCCGCGCCCAGGCCGAGTACGAGGCGCTCCCCGTCTGGGTCGGCGAGATGTACCTGGAACTGCACCGCGGCACGTACACCAGCCAGGCCAAAACGAAACTGGGCAACCGGCGCAGCGAACATCTCCTGCGGGAAGCTGAACTCTGGTGCGCCACGGCAGCAATCCGCGCGGGGAATACCTATCCGGCGGCAGAACTCAAGCGGCTCTGGCGGCTGGTGCTCCTGCAGCAGTTCCATGACATCCTCCCCGGCAGCTCCATCGCCTGGGTGCACCAGGACGCCGAACGGAACTACGCCGCCGTCGGCCGGCAACTCGAATCGATCATCGCCGACGCGGCCGCGGCCGTGCTGGGAGCGGGGGACACTGACTTCCTGCTCAACGCCGCCCCGCACGGGCGGCACGGTGTCCCCGCGCTGGCTGCGGCAGAACCAGTCTTCGCCGGAGAGCCTGTCCTGGCCGGCGAAACCGCCGGCGGCTACATCCTGGATAACGGAATCATCCGCGCCGTCATCAACGCCGACGGCCTGCTCGAATCGCTGGTCGACCATACCAGCGGGCGGGAGGCGATTGTTCCCGGGCAGTTCGGAAACCTCCTTGAGCTGCACCGGGACACCCCCAACGAATGGGATGCCTGGGACATTGACGCGTTCTACCGCCGGAACGTCCTGCCGCTGACGGAAGCGTTGTCGGTGACACTGGAGAGGGGGGCACGGGACGCCGTCGTTGTGGTTGAGCGGCTGGCCGGTTCCTCCTCCGTCACGCAACGGATCTCGCTGGCGGCGGGCGCCGGTTCGTTGGCAATTTCGACGGCGGTTGACTGGCAGGAAAGCGAAAAGCTGCTCAAGCTCGGGTTCGCGCTTGATGTCCGCGCGGACCGGTCGGCGTCGGAAACCCAGTTCGGGCACGTCTTCCGCGCGACCCACCTCAACACATCCTGGGAAGCCGCGAAATTCGAGGTCTGCGCCCACCGCTGGATTCACGTCGGGGAGCCGGGCTACGGGGTGGCCATATCCAACTCGTCGACGTACGGCCATGACGTGACCCGCAGCATCCGGGAGTCCGACGGCGGGACGACCACCACAGTGCGGCTCTCGCTGCTGCGCGCGCCCAGGTTTCCGGACCCGACGGCGGACAGGGGCCGGCACGAACTCAACGTCACCATCCGACCCGGCGCCGCCATTGCCGACGCCGTCGAAGAGGGCTACCGCACGAATCTGGCACCGCGGATTCTTCGGGGCGCGCACGGCGTGGAACCGCTTATAACTGTCTCTAACCGGGCCCTGGTTGTGGAAGCCCTGAAGCTTGCGGAGGATGGTTCCGGCGACGTGGTTGTGCGGGTCTATGAATCGCTGGGGGAGCGGTCCGCGGGACTCGTGACGGCCAGGTTCCCTGCCCGCGGCGTCCAGAGCGTTGACTTGCTGGAGCGTCAGGTGGTTGCCCCGGGTGTGAGCCTGGGGGCAAACACGGCGGACCTGGAGCTGCGGCCCTTCCAGCTCGTGACGTTGAGGTTTGCCCGCTGAGCTCGGCCTGAGATTGGCTGTCCACCCGGATATGGGGCGTTAAGCAGGCTGAGTGGGAGCGGTCCACTCGGACCGCTACCACTCATCCCCCCAATGGTGCGCTGGCGGCCACATCCACTCCGCACGGATTCTTGCCGTTCACGAAGTTGGGCCACTTTCACACATTCATGATTCTTTCACGATCTAATGATTTTGTGAATGCCTGGCGGGAGTTCTTAGGTAATGTTGCCTAAGCGTTACCAGATTTGGTCTGAAGCTCCTCGGATTACCAGGAACCGCATGGCGATCGTAAACAGCAGGTGGCGGCATCGGAGCCGGCGCCTGTTGCCCGGCCCGCCGGCCCTCATCCAGTCAAGCGGGGATGCACTGTCCTGGATTTCAGGGCCGCAATCTTCGAGAGCCAGATCAAGGCGAGCCCCAGTACGAGGCTCAAGATAGCGGTATAGCTGAAGATGAACCGCAGGTACGCCAGCGACTCTGGAATCACCGGCGAGAGCAGGCTCAGGGTAATAGCTACGGAACCAAGGGCCAGCAACGCAGCGCCGAGCCGCACGAGACCGGGCATGCTGCTGCGGACCGCCCGGACCATGGCAGGGAAGAGCGCCAGCGTGATGTACGCCGGGTAGAGCCGTCCGGCGGCTCCGTAGATTTCCACAAGTGCCGCGTTGTAGGCGTCCTTGTCGTAGACCGCGATCAATCCGGCCGACGAACCAACCGTATCCATCATCAGGAACACCACAACCACCGCCACCGACGCGGCTGCAGCAAACGCGATTCCGGGCAGGCCGGTCAGCAACCGGAGGGCGTCGTCCGCGCCGAATCCCCGGGAGATCCTGAGTCCAAGTGCGAAGACGGTGCCGAAGATGATAAAGCGCAGCAGCAGGTTGGCAACGTTTATGCCACCCAAAACCATATCCACTGCAAGATACGGTGCATCGATGCTCAGGAGGATGGCGGCCGTCATAAAGGCGTAGACGAAGAACATCGATCTGTTCTCCCCCCGGATCGCACTCGGGATCCGGGCGATTGCGACGAGAGCGCAGACCGCCAGCGTGGTCCACTGCAGCATCGCGATCATCCGAGGTTCTCCCATATCTTTTTCGTTTGTTCGTGTTCCTGTTCCTGGCGGCGCAGGGTCCTGCCAAGGGACTGCAGGCGCTCGCCGGCCAACGCCGTGAGTTCGCCGTCGGAGATGGCATCCAGCGCGCCCTGCCGTGCTTGCGGGGCCCAGCCGGCTTCTGCCTCGGTGATCAAGCCGGTAGCGACGAGACCGCCGGTGAACCCTACCCCGGCCGCGCGGGCAGTCGCGACCGCCAGTTCCGGGGAGAGCCGGTTGGCGGTCAGCTGGGCCGAATAGTTCTGCGGCGCCACTCCGGTAGCGTCGGATACCCGGTGCCGCAATTCGCCGTCGTCGATCGCGTCAACCCAGTTCCGGACCGAGGTGGCGTGCGGTGTCGGGACCAGCGCGGGCGTCAATGAGCTGCCCTCGTCCCCGTACCCGCCGTACGCCGGAGCGGAGCGGGAAATGACGGAGCGCAGCAAGTCCATCGTGGATATCTGGCTGACCAGTTCAGCAGCGGTGGGCGGCCGCGGCCGCCCGGCCAGCTCGCCGTAGCTGTCGAAGGAGCTGAGGTCTTCCAAGGGGCTGCGCTGCAACGCCCGGCTGATGCTGACGAGAGTGGTTTCCGCGACCTTTCCGCGCACCAATTGCTGGGCGAGCGTGGTCCGCTTGATCCCGGCAATCCTGCAGATATCGGCAGTGCTGGCGGTGGGAGCAACGACGTGGAGCCAGAGTTGAAACGCCTTGGCGGGTAGGGGCATCTATGGCTTCCTGCAGAGTCGAATGAAAGGGCGGTTTTTTTGGAGTTCGCTGGTGCGGGACTGCATTGATTTTACCGGAGATGCTGATTCAACTATGCTAAATGCTCGAACCCGCTGGTCCGTACACCCCCCAAGTCCGGACCAGCGGGTTCTTTTTCTGCCCGCCGGCGGGCGAGCGCAAATAACCCGATAACCCCCGCCCGGTGGCTGGCTGGCGTGGGCCGCGGTGAGAGAATGGATCAATGACTGCAACCCTTGTTGCCAAGGACCTTTCCGGTGGACACGACCACCGGACCCTGTTCGCCAAACTTTCACTCACCGTCGCGCCGGGCGACGTCGTCGGCGTTGTGGGCGCCAACGGCGCGGGCAAGTCCACGCTGCTCCGGCTTCTTGCCGGCGTGGACGAGCCGCAGGAGGGAACCGTCAGCCTGGCCCCGGCAGACGCGTTCGTGGGCTGGCTGCCGCAGGAACACGAACGCCTCGCCGGTGAAACGGTGGCCGGCTACATCGCACGCCGCACCGGCTGCGCCCAGGCCACCCTCGAGATGGAGTCCACCGCCGAAGCGCTTGGCTCCGGCGCGCCCGGCTCCGACGACGCCTACTCCGTGGCTTTCGACCGTTGGATGGCCTCCGGTGCAGCGGACCTGGAAGACCGGATCCCGGCGGTTTTGGCGGACCTCGGCCTCGAGGTGGGGCCGGACGCCGAAATGACCGGACTCTCCGGCGGCCAGGCGGCGCGCGTGGCGCTCGCGGGCCTGTTGCTCAGCCGCTTCGACATCGTGCTCCTGGACGAACCCACCAATGACCTGGACCTCAATGGACTGGCCAAGCTCGAGGCCTTTGTGCAGGACCTGCGAGGCGGTGTGGTGCTGGTCTCCCACGACCGTGAGTTCCTCGCCCGCTGCGTCACCACAATCGTCGAACTGGACCTTGCGCAAAACTCCGTAGCGGTCTACGACGGCGGCTACGAGGCCTACCTTGAGGAACGCGCCGTCGCCCGCCGGCACGCCCGGGAACGGTACACCGAATTTGCCAACACCAAGGCCGATCTTGTCTCCCGGGCCCGGACGCAGCGCGAATGGAGCTCCCAGGGCGTCCGGAACGCCATGAAGAAAAACCCGGACAATGACAAGATCCGGCGCGCCGCCAGCACCGAATCCTCCGAAAAGCAGGGCCAGAAGGTCCGGCAGATGGAATCCCGCATCGCCAGGCTCGAAGAAGTCGAAGAGCCCCGCAAGGAATGGCAGCTGCAGTTCAGCATCGGGGTGGCCCCCCGCTCCAGCGGCGTTGTGGCGACCCTCCGCGACGCCGTTGTGCATCAGGGGGACTTCACCCTTGGCCCGGTGAATCTGCAGCTCAACGCCGGGGAACGGATCGGCATCACCGGCCCCAACGGTGCCGGAAAGTCCACCCTGCTCCGCCTGCTGCTGGGCATCCAGCGGCCGGATTCCGGTGACGCTTCCATGGGCGCGTCCGTGGCCGTCGGCGAGATTGACCAGGCCCGCGGGCTGCTGGCCGGCGGGCTGCTGCTCGGAAACGCAGTCGAAGAGGTACTGCCGGACCAGACCCCGGCCGAAGTCCGGACCCTGCTGGCCAAGTTCGGCCTCAAGGCCGACCACACCGCGCGCCCGGTGGACTCGTTGTCGCCGGGGGAGCGAACCCGGGCGGCGCTGGCCCTGCTGCAGGCGCGGGGCGTGAACCTGCTGGTGCTCGACGAGCCCACCAACCACCTTGACCTGCCCGCGATTGAACAGCTCGAAGAAGCCCTGGAAAGCTATCCGGGCACACTGCTGCTGGTCACGCACGACCGCAGGCTGCTGGAAAACGTGCGCCTTGACGCGCGCTGGAACGTGCAGAACGGCGTCGTCACGACGTTGCTGGGCCACACCGCCCCGAAAGGCAAAAACACATGAGCATGGACCGGGTAGCCTGGAGCTCCCTCTATAACATCACACGCGCCTCGAGCGGTTCCAAGCCGTTTTCGAAGGAGACGCTCAAGCGTGTGTTCAGCTTCGCCCGACCGCACAAACGCAGACTGATTGCCTTTGTGCTGCTCTCTGTCGTGATGGCCGTGTTGGCCGTCGCCACCCCGGTCCTCGCAGGCCAGGTGGTTGACGCGATAATCGCCGGCGCGGCTACCGGGGCTGTTGTGTGGCTGGCTGTGCTGATCGCCATCGTGGCGGTTGCCGAGGCCGGATTGGGCCTGGTCACGCGCTGGCTGTCCTCCACCATCGGCGAAGGCGTGATTGTGGACCTTCGCACCAAGGTCTTCGACCACGTCCAGAAGATGCCGATCGCCTTCTTCACACGCACCCGTACCGGGGCGTTGGTGAGCCGGCTGAACAACGACGTGATCGGTGCCCAGTCGGCCTTCGCCGGTACCCTGTCCGGCGTGGTCAGCAACGTCGTAGCCCTGGTCTTGACCCTGGTGGTGATGCTGGGGAAGTCCTGGCTGGTGACAGTGCTCGCCATGATCCTGCTGCCCATCTTCCTGATTCCGGCCCGCCGGATGGGCTCCAAGCTGGCCGACCTGCGCCGAGAAGCGGCGGAGCACAACGCCTCGATGGGCACCCAGATGACGGAGCGCTTCTCCGCCCCGGGCGCTACCCTGGTGAAGCTTTTTGGCCGCCCCGACGAGGAATCCCGCGAGTTCGCGTCCCGCGCGGGACGGGTCCGGGACATCGGCGTACGCACTGCCATGCTGCAGTTTACGTTCGTGACTGCCTTGACGCTCGTCTCTGCCCTGGCCCTAGCACTGGTCTACGGCCTCGGCGGCTTCCTGGCGCTGCAGGGGCAGCTTGCCGCGGGCGACGTCGTGGTGCTCGCCCTGCTGCTCACCCGCCTTTACGCTCCGCTCACCGCACTCTCCAACGCCCGGGTCGAGATCATGAGCGCCCTGGTCAGCTTCGAGCGCGTCTTTGAGATCCTGGACCTCAAACCGCTGATCCAGCAGAAACCCGATGCGGTGTCGTCCCCGGCCGGTCCGCTCGCCGTGGAGTTCGATGACGTCCGCTTCTCTTATCCCGCCGCGGACAAAGTCTCCCTGGCATCTCTGGAGGATGTGTCCACACTCGACACCCGCGGCGGCGAAGAAGTGCTGCACGGGATCAGCTTCCGGGTGGAACCGGGGCACACCGTTGCCCTTGTTGGGTCCTCGGGCGCCGGCAAGTCCACGATTGCGCAGCTAATGTCGCGCCTGTACGACGTCGATTCCGGCGCCGTGCGCTTTGGCGGCTCAGCCCCGGGCACCGGTGTGGACGTCCGTGACCTCACGTTTGATTCCATGCGGCAGACTCTCGGAATGGTGACCCAGGACGGGCACCTGTTTCACGAGAGTATTGCGTCCAACCTGCGGCTGGCCCGCCCGGAAGCCAGCGACGAGCTGATGTGGGACGTGCTGCGGCAGGCCCGGCTCGAAGACATGATCCGTTCCCTCCCGGACGGCCTGGATACCGTGGTGGGCGAACGCGGCTACCGGCTCTCGGGCGGCGAACGCCAGCGGCTCACGATCGCCCGGCTGCTTATTGCCCAGCCGCGCGTCGTAATCCTGGACGAAGCCACCGCGGCCCTGGACTCCACAAACGAGGCCGCGGTCCAGGAGGCGCTGGGTGCCGCGCTCGAGGGCAGAACAGCCGTTGTGATCGCGCACCGGCTGTCGACCATCCGGGCGGCCGACGCCATCCTGGTGGTCGAGGACGGCAGGATTGTGGAACGGGGCACACACACCAAGCTGCTGGCTGCCGATGGCCGTTACGCCGAGCTGTACCGGACGCAGTTCGCCGAGGCCAGCGCCGTGGCGGAAGAGGCCGTTCCCGGCGTCTAGTCCGGCTGGACCAGGAGGGCGGGCAGCACGTGGTCGGTGAGCAGCGGGGCGAGATCGCCCGGTAGCTCTGCCCCGAGGTCCAGCCAGCGGATCTCGGCGATTTCCGCGGATGGCTGGGCGCTCCAGGTCCCCGGAGCCGTATAGACCGTGGCCCGGATCTGCGTCGCGGCCTCGTTCGCGGCGTCCGCGAACCAGATTCCCAGCAAGACCAGTTCCTCGGCGGCCAGGACGATCCCCACCTCTTCGGCCAGTTCCCGGGCCGCGGTCTGGGCTGGCGTCTCCCCGGGTTCGGGTTTGCCGCCGGGATGCATGAACTTGTCCGTGCCCCGTTTGCGGACGGTGAGCAGGCGTCCTGCCTCGTCGAAGACACAGACTGCGGAGACAACAATGAGCGGGTTCATCAGGCGGAGCCCGGAATGCGGCGCAGAACCGAGACGAGCCGTTGGTCCTTGGCTGGCCCGGTGATATCCCATTGGTAAGAGAAATCGTCCGGGCCGCCTTTGCTGTAGCTCACGCGGTACCGGTCCGGGTCGCACCAGTGCTGGTCCCGGCTGGTCTGGGGGCCGAAGCCCATCCGGTGGAACGGACGGCCGTCCGGGAAAAACATGTCCATCGTGTCCGGGGTGCCCGTGCGCCGCAGCAGGTACTCCCGGCTGGCCTTACCGCTGAAGGGCCCGTGGCCGGCGGAGGCCCATACGGCGGTCCCCTCTTCGCGGAACCGGAGGCCGCCGCCGTCTCCGCTGCCCTTGAAGCTGACGACGCCGGTGAATGTACCGCGGGTGCCGTTGGACCTGTCCAGCAGGGATCGCTCTACGGTCCAGCTGCCCAGGAGATAGGCCCGGAGATCAAAGCAGGGCGCCTGGCGCAGGGATGGGGGGTTCAAGTGCCCTCGATTGGAATCGAACCAACGACACCGGCTTTAGGAGAGCCGTGCTCTATCCACTGAGCTACGAGGGCGGGCATCCGTGCCGGCCGGCCGGGGCCGGCCCGTTCGGACACGGATATAAGCATACAAGGTGCGGCGCCGTACTACGCTCTTGGCATGACCGCAGCCGCTAATTCGCCGTCCATGGACATTGTCACAATTCCGAACCTGCCGTCCACCCGGTTCTACGCGGGCGCACTGGCGCTGCTTAGCGTGCTGCAGTACTTTGTGGCAGAGGCCGCCGTCATCGGTGCCTGGACGGGCCCGCAGCCGTACAGCCGCCGGACCGGATACATCAGCGATCTGGGGGCCCTGGACTGCGGGGTCTTCAACGGCAGGGACGTCTGCTCGCCGGCCCACGGGCTGATGAACGCCTCCTTTGTGGTCCAGGGCGTTGGCATGATGGTCGGCGCGCTGCTGCTCACCGGGGCACTGCTGTGCACGGCTGCGCGGCCCGGGGCGCCGATGGGCCCGCGTGCCGGCCTCTGGAGCCCATGGGCGGCCGCAACGGCTGTTCGCGTTTTGATGCTGGCCGGGGGAGCCGGGACCGTAATTGTTGGCCTTGTGCCCGAGGACGCCGGCTCCGCGTGGCATGTGGCGGGCGCTGTGGCGTATTTCGCCGCCGGCGGCCTGGCGTTGCTGGTGCTGGGCTGGCTGTGGCGCGGGCAAACCCCGTTGGCTTGGATCATTCTTGCCTGCGGGCTGGCATCACTGGGAGCGCTCATCGCCGGTGGTGTGACCGGGATGGAGGTGCCGGAGCCCGGGACCCTGGAGCGGCTGATGGGCTATCCGATCACCGTGGGGATGGCCACCGCAGGCCTCGTGGTCGCCCAGCGGATGGGGGAGCAGCGTTCCGCAGCTAAACCGAAGAGGTCAGCGTTGGCTCGCTAAACTCTCCGGTCCCGCCCGGGTCTCCGGTCCCGGGTCCCGGGTCCCGGGTCCCGGGTCTCCGGTCTCCGGGACCCCGGGGCTCAGGCCCCGGCCCGTGCGGCCGGGGTCCGGCGAGAGCCTCGGCCCGATGACCGGTCCCCGGCGCCCTTGTGGGCGCCCGGGGCCGGTCAGGGGGAAACGGACGCTGTCGGGGAGGGCGTCGCGGCAGCGATGAGCTTCAACAGCTCCTCATCGCTGAGTTTGGTCCACGGTGATTCCGGCCCACCCTGGAGGGCGGCCTCGGGGCTGTTCGTCTGGGTCCACCACTTTGCTTCGAAGACCCGGCCCTCGAAGAACACCCGGTCACCCTTCCGGTAGATCTTGGCGGGTTCCCACTGCGGGGCCGTCCCGGCCGGGGCGGTGAGCTGCGGGGTCGGCCGATCGCCAGGCAGGACCGGGCCGATGATGCGCCACGGTGTTGCGGCACCCCGGAGTACCGGATCGTCCGGGGTCTCCGCGCGGGTCCACCACTTGGCCTCGTAAACATTGGCGTGCCAGACGATCCGCTCGCCGGTGGTGTAGGCGGCGGTTTCGTTCCAGATCGGATAGGGGCTGGTGGACGGATTATCGGTGGCGGCTGGGGCTCGGGTGGATTGCGCGGAGGTTGCCGGAACAGCGGAGGGACTGGCCGTACCTGTCACCCCGGAGCCAAGAATCGTGGCGTAACTGGCGGAGCCCTGGTCCACGCCGCTGCAGCCATCGGAGACCTGCTTGACGTCGGGGTAGTTGGGGCTGCAGGTCCGATCGCGGTTCAGGGACCACATTGACAGCCGGCCGACGCCCTTGGTGCTCGCGTAGGCACTGAGTTCCTCGGCGTCCTTGAGCGTGAAGATTTCGCCGGCGACGTCGTTCTGGCCAATCATCGGGGTGAGCCCGATCTTGCGCCACACTGTTTCGCTGCCAAGCTCCATTCCGGCGTCGCGGTACAGGCCGGCGAGCTGACGGTGGGTGGCCTCGGCGGCCGAGACGGCATTGTCAAACATTGAACGGTCCGTGAGCCTGCTTCCGCCATAGTCCATGGTCATGATGTTGACGCCGGCCAGGTCGCCGCCGCCGGCAATCGTCCGGCGTACTGCGTCGCTGCCGGCCGCCGTCAAACCGTTCGGGTCTGCGGGCAAGGTCAGCCAGAAGTCCAGGTCCTTGCCGCTGCTGCGGCGGTCCTTCTGGAGCGCTGCTATGGCCGAGGCGCGCCTGTCCAGGGACGCGGTGTCGCTGAGCGCCCCGCCTTCAATGTCCAGATCGATCCTGCTGACGTTGTAGCGGTCCACAACACTCCGGTACGCGTCTTCGAGTTTGGCCACGTCGGTGCACCCGGTGGCCAGCTCGTTGTTGATCTGGCCGCCGAAGGAGACAGCGACGCTTCCGCCCAGTTGCTGCAGCCGCGCCACCCTGCGGTCCAGGTCCAGGGCAGAGCCTGCCTCATCGAGGGAGTACGCGGCGCCCCAGCTCGGGGTGCAGGCGTCACCGGGGTCCGCCACAATAAAGGACAGCAGGACTTTCTCGGCTTCCTTGGATACCGGAGCCTCAAAGGCGTAGCGGGGAGTCGCGGTGACGTCCACGTATCCGGAGAAAATGGACGGAATCGCCTGGGCCGCCGTCACGTCCTTGAAGTTGCCCCACGCGGTCACTCCTCCGGCGGTGAGTGCCACCACGGCTCCGGTGAGAACGCCGAGCCGAACGATCGATAATTTCCGGCCTGGAAATCTTGCGGACACAGGGTCCCCCAATTCTTTTGTTTTGAGCTGCCGGGCACACGCCGGCCATCGGGATCAATTCGTGATATTCCGGGGTGTCTGATGTCTGGTGACAGTCTGTCCTTGCATTATCATAAGGGCACTCACTGGAACATTCCGGTGCACCGGGAGCTATTCGACGTAAGCGAACGCCGAATCGCCTATTTTCAGTCTATGGGGACCAATGTCTGATCAACTAGTGTTGCCGCGCCTTGACGTGGAAAACGTCGTCGGCGAGCAAAAAGGTGCCGTGCGTCGCCGCCAATGGGGTGCCGAAAAGCGTTCCGAGCCGCTTTCGATTGTTCACCCGCGGCCATCGCGCCGGAAGATAATCCTCGGGCGTTTGGGCATTCTCACCACAGTGCTTGCCTGGGTCACCTACGTCATTTCAACCATCCTGCGGGAACTGGCCGACAACCCGAATGCCGGGTTCAGGTTTCAAATTGAGACCGTCTCGTATCTGGTGGTCGTAACATTCCTGACATTTTCGGCACTAATGTACCTGATGGCCCGTCAGGGTGCCCTCTATCGATTCCGGGACCACACAAGAGTGCCGCGCGGAGAACTGGACCGCCATTTTTCGGACTACTCCGACGGCATTACGGTTCTGGTACCCTCGTACGCCGAGGAACCCCAGGTGGTGCGCGCAACGCTGTGGTCCGCCGCGTTACAGGAATTTCCGGCCCTTAAGGTTGTCCTTCTGGTCGACGATCCGCCCAACCCCCAGGACCCGGCAGACCTGGCCAAGCTCGACAAGACCCGTGCCCTCAGCGCAGAAATTTCCGCAGCCATGAGCGTCCCGGCGGGACGGTTCAACGCCGCCCTGGCGGACGTCCGACGCCGGGCCGCGGCGGATCGTGCCGACGACTCCGCTGAGCTGGCTTTGCTCATAGCTGAGTACGAGGCTGCCGCTGACTGGCTGGAAACAATGGCAGCGAACGAGCAGGTCGAGGATCACGTTGATGAGTTCTTCGTCGACCTTGTCCTGATGGGGCTGGCCCGTGAGTTGCGGCTCGTGCTGTTGGGCCTGAACGCGGCCATGGCGCAGCAGACGGCGCCGACCTGGTCGCGTCGTGAAGAGCTGTACCTGCGCCTGACGTGGATCTTCAACGTTTCCACCGAAACGTTCGAACGCAAGAAGTACGCGAGCCTCTCACACGAGGCGAACAAGGCCATGAACCTGAACGCCTATATCTCGCTGATGGGGCAGGCCTGGCGGGAGGAAGACACCGCCGACGGTGTAGTCCTGCGCAAGATCCAGGACGGCGCCGAACCTGACGGAACTGACCGGATCCTGGATTTCCCGAACACAACGTATCTCCTGACGCTCGACGCCGACTCGCTGCTGCTGCGTGACTACTGCCTGCGCCTGGTGTACTTCCTCGAATCAGCCGGTAACGAGCGTGTCGCCGTGACCCAGACCCCGTACTCTTCCTTTCGCGGCGCACCGACCCGGATCGAACGCGTCGCGGGGGCCACCACAGACCTGCAACACATCCTCCACCAGGGCATGACTTACTACGGTGCCACCTTCTGGGTGGGCGCCAACGCGGTAATCCGCAAGCGTGCCCTGGAGGACATTGTTGAGGTGGAAACCAACGGTGCCTTCGAAGTCAGAACCTATATCCAGGACCGCACGGTCATCGAAGACACCGAGTCCAGCATCGACCTGGGCCAGCACGGCTGGACCCTGGTGAACTACCCGGAGCGCCTCAGCTACAGCGCCACGCCACCTGACTTTGGTTCCTTGGTGGTCCAGCGCCGCCGCTGGGCCAACGGCGGACTCCTGATCCTTCCCAAGCTCTGGGCCCAGCTCCTCCAGAGCCGCTCGGACCGCCGCAAAATCCTGTTCCGGGAAGTGCTCCTGCGCGTGAATTACATGGCGTCGATCGCCTGGGCGAGCTTCGGGTTGCTTTTCCTGCTGGCCTATCCTTACGACAGCCGGCTGCTGAGCCCCATCGTCTTCCTTGCGGCCCTGCCCTACTTCCTGGCTATGGGCAGCGATCTGCGGGACTGCGGGCACCGCTTCAGTGACATCCTTCGGATCTACGGCTTCAACCTGGTGCTGCTTCCGGTGAACCTCGCCGGTGTGCTCAAATCGCTGCAGCAGGCAGTTACCGGGGACAAGATTCCGTTCGCCCGTACGCCCAAGGTCAAGGACCGCACGGCAGCTCCGGCCATCTATGTACTGACGCCCTACGCGATCGTCGCCTTCTCCCTGCTGACCGTCTGGCGTGATGCCCAACTGGGAAACTGGGGCAACGTGGCTTTCGCCTCGCTGAACGCCGTCTTGGCCGCCGGCGCAATCCGGGCCTACATCGGAGTGTTCAACTCCGTGGTGGACGTATTCCTCGGTATGGTCAACTGGCTGTATGTCAGTCCGCGGCCGAAGAATACGGGGGAGAGTCTTGTGGTTGAGAAGTCAGCCGAGGAAGTCGACTGGGAGTCCATTCTCTACCATGGCGACCGCCGGCTGAACAGGGACCTTCGCGGGTCCACGGACCGCCGGCGTCGAATTGCTGTCCGTTGAGCCTGGACGCCCTGGCCGGGCCTGAGGAGCGGGTTCCCCCTGAGCCCGCTGTCCTCGAGCTTCCGGAGTTGGCCGCGCCCGCGGGTGCCCCGATCGGCGTCCGCGTCATCGACGGCGGCATCCTCGAAATCGTGCTTCCCGCGAACGCGGAAATCGGCGGAGCCGAGGCGCGCGTCGCCGGATCCGCGGCCCGGCGACTGGCCAACGGCCGGCGCATGCCGGTGATGCTGGTCATCACGGGTGTGGTGGGAGTCAGTGTTGAGGCCCGGCACATCTACGCGAGCTCCATTGCTCCGTCCGCGTTCGCCGTCGTGGGGGTAAGCCCCGTGGACCGGGTCATTGCGCACTATCTCCTCCGATCCCCGGGCGAGACGATTCGGGCGGAGTTCTTTACGTCCGAAGCCGAAGCCGTCCAGTGGTTAGGGCAGTTCACCAGTGAAGCCTGATCGGCCGGACCCCCGGCTGCATACCCTCGTGGAGGGCATTGTGCGGATCGCCGGAGGGGACCTGAGTACCAGGATTCCGCACTCCGGCGCCAGGGATGACGTCGCCGCGGTCATCGCCGGAATTAACCTGATGGCTGATGACCTGCAGACCATCTACCAGGAACTCGAGGAACGCGTCGAAAGCCGGACGGCGATGCTTCGGGACGCCCAGGGCGAGCTGGAGCGGATGGCCCTGACCGATCCGCTGACCCAACTCGCGAACCGGACGGCGCTTAACTCGGTCCTGAGCCATGCGCTCGCTGAGACGACCCGTGGAGAACAACCGCCGGCGCTTCTGATTCTTGACCTTGATTCCTTCAAAGGCATTAACGACACGCTCGGTCACAGTGCCGGAGACGACGTTCTGCGGCTGATTGCACGCCGGTTGCAAAAAGCCGTTCGGGAAACGGACACTGTGGCGCGACTCGGCGGCGACGAGTTCGCGATTATGCTGCCCAAATCAACACTCGTTCGGGCCCGGCGGGTAGCCAACCGGATTCTCAAGGCGCTCAGTGAGAGCCTTGAAGTCGGGGATTTGCGGGTCACCTGCGGCACCAGCATCGGACTGCGGGTCGCCGAACCTGGCCAGTCAGTGGACGAGCTGGTCATGGAGGCGGACACCGCGATGTACGCGGCCAAGGCCCAGCCGCACAGCAGTATCAAGGTGTTTGAACCGGCGTTGCTCTACGCCCGGCGGCTGCAAAGCGTCATGATCACAGAAATGCGCGAGGCCATCCTCAAGGATCAGCTCACTCTCCACTACCAGCCCGTGGTGGAGCTCGCTACCGGAAGGATCGAAGGCGTCGAAGCGCTGGTGCGGTGGAACCATCCGGAGCGAGGGCTCCTGATGCCGGATCAGTTCATTCCGCTGGCCGAAGAGACGGGCATGATTGTCGATCTGGGCCGTTGGGTACTTCGGCACGCCGTGCAGCAGTTGCGGGACTGGCAACAGAATCTGAACTTGGACAGCAGTTTCAACGTCAGGGTAAATATCTCCACCACGGAGCTCCAGAATCTGGAGCTTATTGAACATGTCCGCGACATTCTCCGCGAGACGGGTGTGGATGCCGCGAACCTCATCGTGGAACTGACCGAGTCCATGGCGGTCAACGGCGGGGACGTGGACAAATACTCACTGAGCGGGCTGCGCCGGCTCGGCGTGCAGCTTGAGATCGACGATTTCGGTACCGGCTACTCTTCCATCAGCTATCTGCGGAAGCTGCCCGTCAACGTCGTCAAGATCGATAAGAGCCTGATCGACGGGCTGGGGGAGGACGAGGAACAGGGGAGCTTTGTAGGTGCCGTGTTGCACCTCATCCATGCCTGCGGCCTCAAGGCTGTTGCCGAGGGAATCGAGACGGCGAAGCAAGCGGAGATCCTCACCGCGCTGGGTTGTGCCAGTGGTCAGGGCTACTTCTTTAGCCGCCCGGTGCCTGCGGCGCAACTCGAGCCGCTGATTGAGCTGCCCGAGTAGCTGCCGGTTGGCCGGTGCCGGGAGGCGTTAAGCCAGGAACGGTGGTACCGGAGACGATCCCGGTACCACCGCGCGATGTTGCATTGACCCGGACTGGGGTCCTAGACGCCTGACGTGCCGTTCGGCCACCAGCCGACCTGCGGGCTTGTGGTGTTCGGCCACCAGCCGACCTGCGGGCTTGTGGTGTTCGATTTCGCGGCGGCGGAGGGGGTGTTGCCGTTCGGCCACCAGCCGACCTGCGGGCTTGTGGTGTTCGGCCACCAACCCACCTGCGGGCTTGTGGTGTTCGATTTCGCGGCGACAGTGGAGTCTTGGGCGGAATTGCTGCCGGCTGCCGAAACCACGGTGCCGGCGGACAGCCCTGCTGCGATCACTGCGCCGGCGACAAGGAATGTTGCGAGCTGCTTCTTCATGGAAACTCCTGAGGTTCAAGGGGCTGATGGGACTCATGGTGCGTAATTTGATTGTAGGGGTTACGACACGCCAGCAGCGAACAATAAGAGAGCCGGCAATGAATCTTGTGCTAACGGCGCGCACTTGAGCGAAACCTTTGTCAATCCTTAGTTTCCTATACTTGCGCGTTTTGGTCACACGCACGCCCTCGCCGACGGATAATTGATTTATGCAACACAACCCTGTCTCCGCGGCATACGTCGCCGCCGAGCTTGAGGCGCGCGAGCGCTGGGACAATCACGTTTTCGGCGAAGCTGCATCCAGCGCCCACACCGCGGCTACGATTGCGCGCCGGGACGGGGACCCGGAATCGTGGTGGAACATGACGTTTCTCCAGGCGGAGAGCCTGCTTGCGGCGGGCCAGTTCGAAGATTGCACGACTGTGGCGCATTCGCTGATTCTCCAGCCGGAGCTGATCAGCCCGCAGGCCAAGGCGCAGGTTCATATTCTTAAAGCCAAGGCGGGTCAAGGCTCGGGCCTCTTGGAGAGCGCGGTGGTGGAGGCCAGATTGGCCGCCGACCTGATGCAGGATGAAGCCGACCTCGAAATGCGCGTCAAGGCCCTGCAAGCGCTCATTGGCGCGTTGGCTGACAGCGGGATGCTTGATGAAGCCTGGGCTGAATGCCTGAATTTGGCGGACGCAATTTCCGTCGAGGTAGACGATCAACTGGTTGGCAAGGCGTATTGGGTGATCGGCAACGTGGCCTTCCTCTGCAACAAAATCCAGGACGGACTTGATTTCCACGAACGAGCGGCTGCCACGTTCTCGCCGGCCAGGAATCTGGATGTCTGGGCGAAATTCAACAAGGCGTCGGCAGCGATGCGGCTTGCCGCCGACATCGCGGATGCGGACACCCTACGCTGCATTGAGCGTGCCGAGTTGGCCACCGACATTATTGGGGGCTCCGCCGAGGACCATATGCTACTCCGCCTCAACCGCGGCCATTGGAGTTACCTTGCCGGGGAGCCGGCGGCAGCCATCGGCGTCCTCGAGGGCGTTTGCGCGGAAGCGAACAGTACCCTCCCGCAGATCGTGGGCGAGGCCAGGCTGCTTCTGGGCCGGGCACATGCTGCGCTCGCGCAGCCCGGTAGGGCCAACGAGAACCTGCTGATGGCAGCCCATCAATTCGAAGCTGCGGGCGCCTCCCAGCGGGCCCAACTCGCTCGCGGATTCCTCTCAGCCGAGGAGTGAACCCGCCCTCGGGCCATCCAGCTGCCCGGGTGGACATGCCCTCCCGGTTCCAGCGCGAATGGACATAGTGCGATTGTGCCCAGCGATCCGGTGCAAGGCTGGACATGTCCCGCGGCCGAGTCGGCTAAGGCTGGACATGTCCCGCGGCCGAGTCGGCTAAGGCTGGACATGTCCCGTGGCCGAGTCGGCTAAGGCTGGACATGTCCCGCGGCTGGCGCGGGTGCGGAAACGCGTTTACGGACCAGGAACACGGCAGCTACTCCAGCCGCCAGGCTCAGTACCAACAGCACCCAGCCGGCGACGGTGAGGCTCGAGGCCAGTGCCACCTGGCCGGCGTCGAGCGTGTCTGCGGACATCATGGAGTCTATGGCCGAGTTGCCCCACAGCCGGACGGCGGCGAAAAGCACTGGCAGTGCCCACATTGCCCAGCGCAGCCCTCTCCGGGTCACGTTTGTACCAATGAGCAGCAGCCAGGTGAAGCCGAAGATCAGCGGAAAGAGTGTGCCGGCCGTCTTATGGACGTAGTTCAGCTGTCCGCGGGCGTCCTCGTCCATTGCGGCGCGCAATTGCTCCACGAACCCCTGGTCGAAGCCCCCAACCAGGGAGTCTGGCATGGCGAGGCCATTGCTGAGCTGGGTGAGCTGGTTCAGTGTCAGGAGATGGAGGTACCAGAAGAGGAAAAGGCTCGCTACAACACCGGCAATGAGGATCAGAGTGCTGTTGCTCTGCGCCTTCTGCGGAGTCCGGCTGGTGCTTGGGTTGATCACCGACGGCAGCTGGTGCTGGGGGACGACTGCGTTGGTGCCGTGTTTCTTTATTCGCTGTGCGGGTGTCTTGGCCATGGCTCCATTATCGCCCCGGAATGACTGCGCAAGCGGGCGCCGGGCAAAGTACGGTCCGCCGGCTCGGCTGGCACGCCGCCTGTTCAGTGCCAGTGGCCACCGATAGGCTGGGCGCGTGACCGAACTAGGAAAACACCGGCTCGGCCGGCACAGTACAGCTGAACTCAATCCCGAACTTGATGACTACCAGCTCGCCGAGGCTCTTGCGCGGGAGGCTGGAAACCTCGCGCTGCTGATGCGCCAGGCCGGGCTGGAAGGCCGGCAAAAGACCTCGGTTTCCGACGTCGTCACGGCCGCGGACCACGCGGCCGAAGCCTACGTGCTCGAACAGCTCCAGCGCTGCCGTCCCGACGACGGCATCCTCGGCGAAGAGGGCTCGGCCGTGGCGGGTACCAGCGGCAGGACATGGGTGATCGACCCGGTCGACGGAACCTACAACTTCCTGAACGGCTCCACCTACTGGTGTTCTGCAATCGCGCTTAAGGATTCCTCCGGGGTGCTGCTCGGCGGGATTTTCCAGCCGGAGGCGGACAAGCTGTGGCTCGGAGGACGAGAGCGGCCGGCAACGCTTAACGGTGAACCGCTGACTACCTTTTGGCCCGGTGGGGTCCCCGGCGCCAGCCGCTCCGACACCCCGCTCTCCGAGCTTGGCGCTGCTACCTACATTCACCCCACCTGGCTGGCCGACCCGCTGTGCGCCATGCCGTGGCACGCCGCCGCGACCTCAGCTGCCGCACTGCGGATGTTTGGCTCCGGTTCCTGCGACCTCAGCCGGGTAGCCGACGGCGAACTGGGCTGCTGGTTCCAGCACAGCTGTCCGGAGTGGGATTGGCTACCCGGCCAGGCAATTGTCCTTGCGGCCGGTGGCGCTGCCGACGTCGTCCGGGTCAACGGATTGGACTGGTTCATCGCCGGCGGTTCAACGGCCGTGCGCCAACTCCGATCCGCCCTCGAATCCGGCGCCGTGTCATAGCCTCGGTCTGGTAGCTGCCGGGCCGGGAGGACATGCTCATTGTTCGGCGCGTGGTGTGGACATGGGGGCACTATGTCCAATGCTGGCGGGCAGGGGAGGGCATGTCCGCCAGGGCGGTTTTCCTACGACTGTTGGACATGCTCATTGTTGGGCGCGTGGTGTGGACATGCTCATTGTTGGGCGCGTGGTGTGGACATGGTGGCGTTATGTCCAATGCTGGCGGGCAGGGGAGGGCATGTCCGCCAGGGCGGACGCCGGTGTCAGCGGCACCGCCTAGACTTGTTAACACCATGGATATGTTGTTTGACCCTTACGCCGACGGACCCTTCGCTACTGCCTCGACGACGGCGGCGGGCACCAAAGTGCCTGCCGGGACGGGCCTGGCCGGGCGGGATCCCGCGGAAAGTGCCAAGCTCAACGGTGAACATCACGTCAACTTCGCCGGAGACGGAAACGGAGACCACCGGCAGCTTCCCGGCCCGGCAGAGCTCCTTGAAGGACTTAACCCGCAGCAGGAAGAGGCCGTAAAACACGCCGGCAGCGCCCTGTTGATCGTCGCCGGCGCCGGCTCGGGTAAAACCCGAGTGCTCAGCAACCGCATCGCCTACCTGATCGCCACCCGCCGCGCCCATCACGGCGAGATCCTGGCCATCACGTTCACCAACAAAGCTGCCGCCGAAATGCGGGAGCGGGTTGAAGCCCTGGTTGGCGGCCGGGCCAAAACGATGTGGGTTTCCACCTTCCACTCCTCCTGCGTCCGGATCCTGCGCCGCGAAGCCAAAAACGTCGGATTGAACTCCAACTTCTCCATTTACGATTCCGCCGACTCGCTGCGGCTGGTCACACTTGTGGCCAAGAACCTGGACCTGGATCCCAAGCGTTTTGCCCCCAAAGCCATCCAGCACAAGATCTCGGCGCTCAAAAACGAACTCATCGACGCGGACAGTTACTCCTCCGGCGCCAATCACAATGACCCCTTCGAGCAGGCCGTCGCCGAAGTCTTTAAGGGCTACACCCAGCGGCTGCGCCAGGCCAACGCCATGGATTTCGATGACCTGATCGCAGAGACGGTCTATATGTTCCGCGCCTTCCCTGCGCTCGCCGAGTCCTACCGGCGCCGCTTCCGGCACGTCCTCGTAGACGAATACCAGGACACCAACCACGCCCAGTACGCCCTGGTGCGCGGAATCGTCGGCGAAGGCCCCGGCGCTGCCGAACTGACCGTCGTCGGCGACTCGGACCAGTCCATCTACGCCTTCCGCGGCGCCGACATCCGCAACATCGTGGAGTTCGAGAAGGACTACCCCGACGCCCGCACCATCAAGCTGGAGCAGAACTACCGCTCCACCCAGACCATCCTCAGCGCCGCCAACTCGGTCATCTCACGCAACCCCAATCGGCCGGAGAAGCGGCTCTGGACGGCAGAGGGCGACGGCGAGAAGATCGTCGGCTATGTCGGCGAGAACGAACACGACGAAGCCCAGTTCATCGCCAAGGAAATCGACCGGCTGCAGGATGAAGGCGATCTGCGCCCCGGCGACGTCGCGATCTTCTACCGCACCAACGCCCAGTCCCGCTCGATCGAAGACGTCCTGGTCCGCGTCGGACTTCCCTACAAGGTGGTCGGCGGCACCCGGTTCTACGAGCGCAAGGAAATCAAGGACGCTCTGGCCTACCTGCGGGTGCTGGTCAACCCGGATGACGACGTCAACCTGCGCCGGATCCTCAACGAGCCAAAACGCGGCATCGGCGACCGGGCCGAGGGTGCCGTGGCATCCCTCGCCCAGCGCGACCGAATCTCCTTTATGGCGGCCGCCCGCCGCGCCGACGAGGCCCCCGGCATGGCCACCCGCTCCGTCAACGCCGTGCAGGGCTTCGTAAAGCTCCTCGATGACCTCGCCGAGGTAGCGTCCGGCTCCGGTGCTGCCGCGGCACTTGAAGCCGTCCTGGAACAGACCGGCTACCTCGCCGGCCTGCGCTCCAGCAGCGACCCTCAGGACGAGTCGCGGGTGGAAAACCTCGCCGAACTCGTCGCCGTCGTGCGTGAATACGAACGCGACAACCCTGAGGGTTCGCTTGGTGCCTTCCTGGAAGGGGTCTCCCTCGTCGCTGACGCCGACCAGATTCCGGACGCGCCGGAGGGCAGCGCCGATCAGATGGCCGCCGCCGTCGCGGAAGCCAAACGGCTCGGAGTTGTCACCCTGATGACCCTGCACACCGCCAAGGGCCTGGAGTTCCCGGTGGTGTTCCTGACCGGCATGGAACACGGGCTGTTCCCGCACCAGCGCTCTGCCACCGACCCCAAGGAACTGGCCGAAGAACGCCGGCTGGCCTACGTTGGCCTGACCCGGGCGCGCAAACGCCTGTACCTGACCCGGTCCGAGGTCCGCAGCATGTGGGGCCAGAGCCAGTACAACCCCGCCAGCCAGTTCATCGAAGAAATCCCGGCCGACTTGGTGGAGTGGAAGCGTGAAGGCTCTACCCGCCAATCCGGCGGCTGGGGCAGCGGCGCAACCGTCGGCTCAAGCCGCTACGGTGGCTCATTC
This sequence comes from Arthrobacter sp. UYCu512, assembly GCF_040547075.1. NCBI lineage: Bacteria > Bacillati > Actinomycetota > Actinomycetes > Micrococcales > Micrococcaceae > Arthrobacter > Arthrobacter sp. UYCu512. The sequence continues at coordinate 140,677 of NZ_JBEPPA010000006.1, read as the reverse complement.
TGGGGTGCCGGCACCGCACGCGGGGCCGACGCAAGTACCTCAGCGGGTTTCAACGCGGACGTTCCGGCGGCCATTGTCAAAAACCGGGTGCAGCCGCAGAAGGAAATCGTCGCTGTGGGTGTGGGCGACAAGGTCAACCACACGAGCTTCGGCAACGGCACCGTGCTGGCCGTCGAAGGCTCGGGGGACAAGACCGTCGCGAAGGTGAAGTTCAGCATCGGTGAAAAACGGCTCCTGCTCCGTTACGCCCCGCTGACGAAGAGCGACGCCTAGGCATTATGGAGTTCATACGACGGACACTGTTGGGGATCACGGCCGGCCTTACCCTCGTGGCAGCCACGGCGTGTACCGTCACGCAGAAGGACCCGGACTACGTCCCGCCCGCGCCGCTGGCAGTTCTGGAGCAGCTCAAACAGGCCCCGCTCGCCGATGCGTCGAAGTACGCCGTCGGCCAGGACCTCCTCAGCTTCGTCTCGGCAGACCGAAACGTGGTCTGCTCCCTGACCTCGGCCAGGGGCGAGCACGTGAACCTGCCGTATGAGCAGAACGGCTACGCGGACAGCGCCAACAACAAGCTGGCCACCGTCCCGGTGGCGCACTGTGAGCTGGCTTCCTACCCCGCTCCGGAGGCCACGGACATTTCGGATACCTGCGGCGGAACCGGGCTCGGCTTCCTCGGCGGCGTCGCGTTGCTCACCCCGGGGCGCGCGGTCTACGGCGAATGCCGATCCGGTGTCACCGAGCAGGAAGCGGAGTTCGGCCCCCGCGGAACCCACACCGGTCCCATCTCCGAGCTTCCCGTCCTCGACGAGGGCAAGAACCTGGAGCGCAACGGGCTGCGATGCTCGGCCTACAACGGCGGTGTCGCCTGCGGAAACGTCTCAGCCGGCGTCGCCTTTTTTGTGTCGCGCGACCATTACGAACTGATCCACAACGCCGGCAAACAAGGCTCGCAGGGGCCCTTTGAAGCCCCAAAAACCCCGTAATCTAGGGGTTTTTCTACGCTCCATAGAATAGTGTCCTTACTCACATAAGGGGTACTCTGGGGCGGGCTGCTTCCCAGGAAGGGCTACAGTTCGAGAGGAGCATTGCGCCGTGTGGCTCGTTTCCAAGCTAGTCGCAGGGTGCGTTTATTCCGCAGCCCGGTAACCGCGATAACGTGGGGTCCGGCTGTACAGAAACTACTTCGACGTAGAAGGACACTAAACCGTGGACCTGTTTGAATACCAGGCGCGCGATATGTTCGAGGCGCACGGTGTACCCGTGCTTGCTGGCATCGTGGCGCATACCCCTGAAGAAGCAAAGGCAGCTGCCGAGAAAATCGGCGGCGTAACTGTCGTAAAGGCGCAGGTCAAGGCCGGAGGCCGCGGCAAGGCCGGCGGCGTTAAGGTCGCTAAGACCGCTGACGAGGCGTTTGAACACTCCACCAACATCCTCGGCATGGACATCAAGGGCCACACCGTTCACCGCGTGATGATCGCCCAAGGCGCTGACATCGCCGAGGAATACTACTTCTCTGTCCTGCTGGACCGGGCCAACCGCAACTACCTGGCCATGTGCTCGGTAGAAGGCGGCATGGAAATCGAGCAGCTCGCCGTTGAGCGCCCCGACGCCCTGGCCAAGATCTCGATCGACCCGGCCGTCGGCATCGACCAGGCCAAGGCCGACGAAATCGTCGCCGCTGCAGGTTTTGCCGAGGAACTGCGCGGCAAAGTCGCCGGCGTCATCCTCAAGCTCTGGGATGTCTTCAAAAAGGAAGACGCCACCCTTGTGGAGGTCAACCCGCTGGTGCTGACCGGAGCCGGCGACATCGTTGCCCTGGACGGCAAGGTCTCCCTCGACGAGAACGCCGGCTTCCGTCACCCCAAGCACGCGGCCCTTGAAGACAAGGACGCGGCTGATCCGCTCGAAGCCAAAGCCAAGGCGCAGGACCTCAACTACGTCAAGCTCGACGGCTCCGTGGGCATCATCGGCAACGGCGCAGGACTGGTTATGTCCACGCTCGACGTCGTTGCCTACGCCGGCGAGAACCACGGCAACGTCAAGCCGGCCAACTTCCTGGACATCGGCGGTGGAGCGTCCGCCGAGGTGATGGCAGCAGGCCTCGACGTTATCCTGGGGGACCCGCAGGTCAAGTCCGTTTTCGTCAACGTCTTCGGCGGCATCACCGCCTGTGACGCCGTCGCCAAGGGCATCGTCGGTGCCCTGGCCGAGCTGGGCCACTCCGCGAACAAGCCGCTGGTTGTCCGCCTCGACGGCAACAACGTCGAGGAAGGCCGCCGCATCCTGGCCGAGGCCGACCACCCGCTGGTTACCCTGGCAGCCACCATGGACGAGGGCGCCGATAAGGCCGCCGAGCTCGCCAACGCAGCGAAGTAAAGGGACTCGACTATGTCTATTTATCTGAATAAGGACTCCAAGGTCATCGTCCAGGGCATCACCGGCGGCGAAGGCACCAAGCACACCGCCCTGATGCTCAAGGCCGGCACCAATGTGGTCGGCGGTGTTAATGCCCGCAAGGCCGGCACCACTGTCGTCCACGGCGACACCGAGATCACCGTTTTTGGCACGGTCAAGGAAGCCATGGCCGAGACCGGCGCCGACGTTTCCATCGTCTTCGTGCCCCCGGCGTTCACCAAGGACGCCGTTGTTGAAGCCATCGAGGCCGGGATCGGCCTGGTCGTTGTTATCACCGAAGGCGTGCCGGTCCAGGACTCCGCCGAGTTCTGGGCACTGGCCCAGTCCAAGGTGGACGCCAACGGCAAGCAGGTCACCCGCATCATCGGACCGAACTGCCCCGGCATCATCACCCCGGGCGAGGCCCTCGTCGGCATCACCCCGGCCAACATCACTGGCAAGGGCCCCATCGGCCTCGTCTCCAAGTCGGGTACCCTGACGTACCAGATGATGTACGAACTGCGTGACCTGGGCTTCTCCACCGCCATCGGCATTGGCGGCGACCCGGTCATCGGCACCACCCACATCGATGCACTCGAAGCCTTCGAAGCCGACCCGGAGACCAAGGCGATCGTGATGATCGGCGAAATCGGCGGCGACGCCGAAGAGCGCGCCGCCGATTACATCAAGGCACACGTCACCAAGCCGGTTGTTGGCTACGTGGCCGGCTTCACCGCCCCGGAAGGCAAGACCATGGGCCACGCCGGCGCCATCGTCTCGGGCTCCGCGGGCACCGCCCAGGCCAAGCAGGAAGCCCTCGAGGCTGCGGGGGTCAAGGTCGGCAAGACGCCGTCCGAGACCGCCAAGCTCCTGCGCGAAGTCCTCGCGACCCTCTAGGGGCCAAGCACCACCAAGCACCACCACAACGCGGGGTCACCGACGGCCCGTCCCACTCGCTGGGACGGGGGCGGAGGTGGCCCCGCGTTGGTTGTTTGAGTTGTGCCTTATCCGAGGTCTCCGGCCAGAACCTCTTCGAGGCGTTCATAGCCTTCGGACATACCACCCTCCATCCCGGACTTCGCCATGCCGTCGCGCGCCTCCAGGCTGGGATAGACCGCGTGGCCGCTGAGCCGGGTGCGGCCGCCGCCAAGGTCTTCAAAGCTGAGGAATTCAATGCTCACCACGTCCGGGTAGCCGTCGAATTCGAAGGTTTGGATGGCGAAGTCGTTCTCCCGGACGGTGTGGAAGACGCCGCTGAAGCCGTACGCACTGCCGTCCGGCGCCGTGTGGGTGTAGCGGTAACTGCCGCCGGTCCTGAAGTCATAGTGGTCAATGCTCATGCTTACCCGCCGCGGCCCGAGCCACCGGGCGACGAGTTCGGGGTCCTGGTGCGCCCGGAAGACCTCGGAGACGGGAAAGTCGAAGTCGCGCCCAAAGTCGATGAAGGGCAGCCCGTCGGGGACTGTCAGAGTCAATGCGTTCCTCATGATGCGTCCTTTGCCTGTGTGCCGCTCGGTGCGGCGCGGGTTTTAAGCACGGCGTCAAGACCGCGAAACTGCCCCTCGCGGACCAGCCGGTACTGGTCGATCCATGCGGTGAGCACCTCCAGCCGTGCGGGGTTCAGATGCACGGGCCGGCGCTGGGCGTCACGGCTGCGCGTGACCAGCTGGGCCTGTTCGAGCACCTGGATGTGTTTGGAAACCGCTTGCTTGGTGATCGCAAAGGGTTCCGCCAATTCGTTCACGGTGGCCGGGCCGCGGCTGAGCCGGGCGATGATGCTGCGTCGGACGGGGTCGGCCAGCGCCAGGAAGGCTCCGTCAAGCATGCCGTCGTCGTCGTTATCCACGTGATGCACCACCTTCCGTCGATAATTTGTGTTTTGAACGCGCTTCGGCCTGGAGTCACTGGTAATCAACTATTTCGTTGATCAATCTATAGGTTGCTAACGCTACGCCTGGCGGACGGCTGCCGCAAGGGCCCGCCGCCGAGATTGAACAGCAGTGCCATCGCGTAAAATGGTTGGAATTTGGGCGTCTGCGGGAAGGTGCGCGAATGACGGCAACAACACGGCCACACCAGGTCAAACACCGGCGGGCACTCCGTACCGCCACCGTCATTTCCACCCTTGGCGGATTGCTCTTCGGCTATGACACGGGCGTCATCAACGGTGCCCTGCCTTATATGCAGGAGGACCTGGGCCTCACTCCGCTCACCGAGGGGCTGGTGACTTCCTCGCTGCTCGTTGGGGCCGCCTTCGGCGCCCTCTTTGGCGGGCGCCTGGCGGACCGCAACGGACGTCGCAAGATGATCATGGCGCTGGCCGTCATCTTCCTGATCGGCACCCTGGCCTGTACCTTCGCCCCGAACACCGAGGTGATGATCCTGGCCCGGTTTGTTCTCGGGCTTGCCGTCGGCGGCGCCTCCGTCACCGTGCCGGTGTACCTCGCCGAAGTCTCACCGAGCAACCAGCGCGGGCGGGTCGTCACCCGGAATGAACTGATGATTGTCACCGGGCAGCTGCTGGCTTTCATCTTCAACGCCTACCTCGGCGTCAGCTTCGGCGAATCCGGCGGGATCTGGCGCTGGATGCTCGTGATCGCTACGCTGCCGGCGATCGGTCTTTGGATCGGCATGAGCTTTATGCCCGAAAGCCCCCGCTGGCTGGCCTCGATGGGCAGCTTTGGCGAAACGCTGAGTGTGCTGCAGCGGTTCCGCTCCCAGTCCGAGGCCAGGGCAGAGTTCGAGGAAGTCAAAGCCATGGCCGTGGAGGACTACAAGTCCACGGTGGTTTCCTGGAAGGATCTCGGTGTCCCGTGGCTTCGGCGCATCTTTGTGGTGGGCCTCGGGCTCGCTGTCATCCAGCAGATTACTGGCGTGAATTCGATTATGTATTACGGCACCCAGATCCTCGCCCAATCCGGCTTTGGCCGGGAGGCCGCTTTGACGGCGAACATTGCCAACGGAGTGATCTCCGTTGTGGCAACCTTCGTGGGGATCTGGCTGCTGGGCAAGGTGGGGCGGCGCAGGATGCTCATCACGGGCCAGCTCGGCACAACGGCGGCGCTGCTGCTGATCGGTTTCTGTTCGCTGGTCCTGCCCGAAGGCACCACCCGCGGCTTCGTGGTCCTCGCCCTGACCGTGACGTTCCTGGCCTTCCAGCAGGGCTCGATCTCGCCGGTCACCTGGCTGATGCTTTCCGAGATCTTCCCCCTGAAGATCCGGGGCCTGGGCATGGGCGCCTCGGTCTTTGTCCTGTGGAGCGTGAACTTCCTGGTGAGTTTTGGCTTCCCGCAACTCCTTGCCGCGATCGGGCTCGGGAACACCTTCTTCGTTTTTGCCGTGCTGGGCGTCGGCGCTATCGCCTTCGCCGCGAAGTACATTCCAGAGACCAAGGACAAGAGCCTGGAAGACCTTGAGCATCACTTCAAGCGGCTGGCCGCCAGGTAGCCAGCCGACGATTCGTGGCCGGCACCTTCGCCTGACCCCGCCCGGCAGGGCCGCGGGGTGTGAGCTTGGCCGCCTCCGGGGCCCGCGGGGCCCTAGGTGGCTGCATGCAGCGTTGGCAGCGCCTGAACCAGGGGGGCCAGCTCCGGCACTTGTTGGGCGTCGGCCAGGGCCCGCTCCAACGTCTCGTCATGGCTTGGCCGGGCTTCCTCGAGCAGCGTGATGCCACTTGGGGTGAGCTCGGTGTAGATTCCCCGGCGGTCATCCGCGCACAGGATCCGAGTCAGCAGGCCCCGATCCTCCAGCCGGTTGACCAGACGTGTGGTGGCGCTGGCGCTCAGCGCGCTGGCGCGGGCCAGTTGCTGCATTCTCATGTGCCAGCCGTCCTGCCGGCTGAGAGCTTCCAGCACGGTGTACTCGATAACGGAGAGGCCCGCCACCGACTGGAGGGACCGTTCCAGCTCCGCCTCAATCAGTCCGTGCAGGGCCGCCAGGGTCCGCCAGCCTTGTGCCCGGACCTCGACGGCGCCGTCCTTGATGCCCATCATTCTTCCCCTTTACATCTGCTGGCCTGGCCCCGAAAAGTCTCGGAGCGCGGGCGGCATACCATTTAGTTGCTTGCGCGCTATAAATGCTTGTGCAACAATAAATAGCGCGTCTGCAACTAATAGCTTACGCCCCGCATATTCTTTCCGTACAGTTTTGAAGGAGCACGCCATGCCAATTGGCCTGATTGCACTCGCCCTCGGCGGGTTCGGGATCGGACTCACCGAGTTCGTCATCATGGGACTGCTGCCGCAAGTGGCGGCGGACTTCCAGGTCAGCGAGGCCACCGCGGGCTGGCTGATCTCAGGCTACGCCCTCGCCGTCGTCGTTGGGGCGCTGGTCCTCACCGCCGCCGTGACGCGGTTCGAGCGCAAGCCGGTCCTGGCCGTTTTGATGGTGTTGTTCATTGCCGGCAATCTCGTCTCGGCGCTTGCACCCGACTACTGGACCATGATGATCGGCCGGATCATCGCCGCGCTGTCACACGGCGCGTTCTTCGGCATCGGCGCCGTGGTCGCCGCGAGCATGGTCGCGCCCAACAGGAAGGCCGGAGCCATCGCCATCATGTTCACCGGCCTGACCGCAGCCAACGTCCTCGGCGTGCCGTTCGGCACCATGCTGGGACAGGCCACCGGCTGGCGCTCCACCTTCTGGGCGATCACGGTCATCGGCATCATTTCCCTCGTAGGCATTCTGACGCTCGTCCCCGCGGCAGGGTCCGGGGACGCCGCCCCCGGCGGACTCCGCGGCGAACTCCGGGCCTTCCGCTCCGGCCAGGTCTGGCTCTCCATCTTCGTCACCATCCTCGGCTACGGCGGAATGTTCGGCGCCTTCACCTACATCGCCTTTACGCTCACCGAGGTCACCGGCTTCACCGCCACCACCGTCCCGTGGCTGCTTATCCTCTTCGGCGTCGGGCTCTTCATTGGCAACACCCTCGGCGGGAAGGCGGCCGACAAGAACGTGGACCGCACCCTGCTGGTGGCTCTCTCGGCACTGGTGCTGGTCCTTGTGGCCTTCGCCCTCACCTCCGCCAGCCAGCCGATGACCATCGTCTCCATGGTCCTGCTCGGCGGCTTCGGCTTCGCCACCGTTCCCGGGCTGCAGATGCGCGTGATGAAGTACGCGAGGACGGCTCCCACCCTGGCGTCCGGCGCCAACATCGGCGCCTTCAATGTTGGCAACGCACTCGGGGCCTGGCTCGGTGGCGTGACCATCACCGCCGGACTGGGCTACACGTCACCCATCTGGGCCGGCGCCGGAATCACACTGCTGGGCCTCGGTGTGATGGCATGTGCCGCGGCCGGGGCTAAGCGGAACAGCCGCGCGGGCCGGTCCGACGGCGGTCCGGCAGCCGGCGTCGGACGCCCGGGCGCCGCGGGCGTCGAGCTGCAGCGGGCCTAACGTGCCCGTCGGACGCGGAAGTTTAGGGGTCTCCGGCCGTCCCTGCGCCAACGCCTCGGGCGCAGCGGGTCCGCCAGCGCCGCTGCGGTCCCGTCCGCAGCGATGCTGGTTGGGCCTGGTTCATTCTTCAAGCGGACCTGCCGGGACTAGGATTGCCGGATGACCAACAGATATCTCGTGTCCCGCAGCCGGTTCATCGCTGCCACTCCTGAAGCCATCTTCGAAGTGCTGGCCACACCCGCGCTGCACAGCGTGATCGACGGCTCAGGCACCGTCAAGGGGGCCCAGCCCCGCGGCCCCGAGCGGCTCGCGCTTGGTGCGAAGTTCGGGATGGAGATGAACATCAAACTGGACTACAAGATCCTGAACACGGTGTGCGAATTCGAGGAGGGCCGGCAGATCGCGTGGCGGCACTTTGGGGGCCACATCTGGCGTTACCTGCTGGAGCCCGCGACGGATGCCGCCGGGCGTCCGGGAACCCGCGTTACCGAACAATGGGACGCACGGGAGGTGCGCGCCAGGATTCTCCTGCGGCTGGCCGGCTACCTGCGCCGGCACCCGGCTAATATCGAGCAGACCCTCGCCAAGCTGGACGACTACCTGTCCTCCGGGCAGCGCCAAGCCGGCAATGCCGGGGTTTCCTGAGGCCAAGGCGGCGCAGCTAGCTGCCGCGCCGTCGGACGCCGGGACCCGCGGCGCCCGGCGGCGTCTGTAAGGTTGATGGCACGGGGAGCAAACGGCAAGACTAAAGGTGGGAACCGCGATGGGCCGCAGGACACTCGTTGACGACCTCGTCGACGGCCTGCTCGCCGACATCCTTGACGGCAAACTTCAGCCCCACGAAGCCATTCCGCCCGAAGCCGACATCGCCAAGTCCTACGACGTCAGCCGCCTCACGGTGCGCGAAGCGCTGAAGGCCCTGCGCGCGCAGAACATCCTCTACGTAAAAGCCGGCCGCGGAACCTTCGTCAATCCGTCCGACAACTGGACCGGGCTGGACGCAATCTTCAAGGCCGCCTCGCACGGCAACGGGGCGGAGCAGGTGGGTGCGGGCCTGATCGAGATGCGCCGCATGGTGGAAACCGGGGCCGCCGCGCTGGCGGCGGCACGCCACACTCCCGAGCATGCCAAACAGATGCGCGACTGCATCGCGGATATGAAACGCTTTCACGATTCCGGCGACCTGGACGCCTTTGTGGCGGCGGACATCGGCTTCCATGATGTTGTGCTGAAGGCCTCGGGCAATCCTTTTGTCTTGGCGCTGTTCGCCCAGCTGGGCCAGCTCCTCTACCTGAAGCGGCGCGAAACGTCAGCCGTCGAGGAGATTCAGCTGCATGCCATTGAGCACCACCAAAAGGTCATGGCGGGCATCCTTAGCGGCGACGCCGAACTGGCCCGCCGCAGCATGGACGAACACATGGACCAGACCTACCGGGACTACGAGCGCTACGTGAAAAGCGCGGTTTCCTGACCGAACGGCGGCTGCCTGGCGGGGGCTTGACGTAAGCTGTGTCACTCTTCTATGCTCTTCCTCATGCTCTCCAATCAGATGTCTGACATCTGATCTTGCTCTTTCCGGGTCATTGCACCAGGACTGGGCCCCACCATCCCCACGGAATCCCACCACCGCAGGTGCGGGACCCGCTAGACAGAAGGTCGATGATGACTTCACTCTCCCTCAAGTCCGCCGGATTCGGCGAGCTTGGCGAGCGCACGCTCCGCAAGGTCCGCCGCCGCGTTATGCCGCTGATCGTCCTGCTCTACTTCGTTGCCTACCTTGACCGCAACAACGTCGGCTTCGCGAAACTCACCATGAGCGAGGACATCGGCCTGAACGCAGCCGCGTACGGGCTGGGCGCCGGCATTTTCTTCCTCGGCTACGCGCTGCTTGAGATCCCGAGCAACGCAGGCATGTACCGGTTTGGCGCACGCAAGTGGCTGGCCCGCATCCTTATCACCTGGGGCATTTTCGCCACGGCCATGTGCCTGGTGAACGGTGAGACCACTTACTACGTCATTCGGTTCCTGCTGGGGGCGGCCGAGGCTGGCTTCTTCCCGGCAATCCTCTTCTACCTGACCCTTTGGTTCCCGGCCGCACAGCGGGTGACGGTGCTCGGCATCTTCATTCTGGCCCAGCCGGTTTCCAATGCCCTGGGCGCTCCCGTCTCCGGGCTGCTCCTGCAGATGGACGGCGTTATGGGCCTCCAGGGATGGCAGTGGCTTTACATCATCGAAGGCATCCCGGCAATTATGCTGGGGCTGCTCACCCCCATCCTTATGACGGACCGTCCGCGGGATGCCAAATGGCTCAACACCGACGAGCGTGAATGGCTTGCGAGCACGATGGAAGCCGAACTGGCCGTCAAATCCGGCTCCGGCAACCACAACTTCCTGGCCGGCCTCAAGGACAAGCGCACCCTGATCTACTCGGGGCTCTACTTCGGGCTGGTCTGCGGAATCTATGGACTGGGCCTGTGGATGCCCACCATCGTCGCTGCCCTCGGCAAGTTCTCCACGCCCCAGATCGGCTTCATCGTCTGCATCCCGTACACCGTGGCCGCCGTCTTCGTCTACTTCTGGAGCAAGCGTGCGGACCGGACCGGCAAGCGCGCCTGGCACACAGCCGTCAGTATGGTGCTGGCCGGCATGGGCCTGCTGGCCGCAGGATACCTCCTGCCCGTCAACCCGATCCTGGCCATGATCGGACTGACTGCCTCGGCTATGGGCATTTACGGCGCCATCGCGCCCTTCTTGTCCATGCCCTCTGCTGCCCTGACGGGGGCGGCTGCTGCCGCCGGTTTGGCCATGATCAACTCACTGGGCAACCTGGGCGGGTTCGTTGCCCCATACGCCGTCGGACTCCTAAACGACGCCACGGGCAGCAACCAAAGCGGATTGCTGTTCCTGTCCCTCTGCCTGTGCATCACCGCCGTGGCAACCTACCTCTATGCCCGCAAGCGCCCCGAAGGCGATGCAGCACTGGATCCCGCAGTTGGCGCTGCCGGCGAAGTGACCACTGAGTCCGCGGTCGCCGCCAAGATCTCCTGATCCCGAAATCCCGAAGGAAACACACCATGAGCGCAACCACTTTCCCCTCCGAACGCACAGTTGTCCTGACCGGCGCTGCGTCGGTCCGCGGTATAGGCCGCGCCGCCGCGGACCGGATGGCGAGCGAAGGATGGTCCATCGCCATTCTGGACATCAATGCCGAAGACGCCAAGGCCGCCGCTGCGGAAATTGGCTCCAACCGTGCAGTCAAGGCCATGGGCGTCGGGGCGGATGTGTCAGATGCGGCGTCCGTGGACCGGGCCATCACCGAGATCGAAGATTCCCTTCCGCCGATTGTGGCTCTGGCCAATCTCGCGGGCATCAGCTCCCCGACGCCCTTTATGGAAACGAGCGTCGAGGAGTGGGACAAGGTATTTGCGATCAACATGCGGGGTACCTTCATCGTCTCGCAGCGGGTGCTTAAGGGAATGATCGAGCGCAAGCTCGGGCGGATTGTAAGTATCTCCTCCATCTCTGCCCAGCGAGGCGGCGGCACCTATTCCAAGGTCGCCTACAGTGCGTCCAAGGCCGGCATCATCGGGTTCACCAGGGCCCTGGCCCGCGAAGTGGGCGAATTCGGCGTTACAGTGAACGCGATTGCACCCGGCCCGATCGATACTGACATCATGGGCGGCGCGCTGAGCGATGAGCGCAAGGCCCAGATGTCCGAGGGCATCATGGTGGGCCGGGTGGGCACCCGGGAGGACGTAGCGGCCCTGATCGCTTTCCTGCTGGGGCAGGACTCGGGCTTCATAACGGCCGCCACCTATGACATCAACGGCGGCCTCCAGGTTTCTTGACCGGACCAGTACCCAACACGAAGGTGCCTCCGCCGGTTTCGGCGGGGGCACCTTCGTGTTGGCGCTCCCGCAAGCTGCCGTGGCGGAGCGGACGTCGCAGTCTAGGCTGGCACCATGAACGCAGCCCGCAGCCTGCACCCCAGCCCGCGCACACTGGAGGTCGAAAGCCTGGACACTTTCGACGCCCTGGTCGCTGCCGGGGCACGGTCCATCCAAGGCTGGCATGCCCAGTCACTGGACCTGCGGGGCCGGCGGGCTCAGCTCCAGGCCATGCACGCACAAGGCGGAATTTTCCTCGGATGTACCTTCGACGAGGGCATGGAGGATTGGCTTCGCAGCCGCGGTGCCTTGATTTTCCCGAAACTCGACGCGGTTCCGTTTAACCCTTACCGGGGGCAGCTGTACACCCCGCATGAGCTCTACGCCGGGATCTCCGACTCCCGCTATGAGGACACCCCGGATGCACTCGTCTACCAATGGAGCATCCGGCCGGGACAGCGTCACCGGCTGGACTCAACCCTGGCCGCGGCGCTGCACGACCACTCGATCGGCGATGCCCTCGATGAGCTGACCCGCTCCGATCTCTGTGCAGGCCGGACCGTGGTGGGCGTGATGGGCGGACACACGGCCAGCCGCGCGTCCCCCGACTTTGAAACGGCCGCGCGGCTGGGGAGGCTGCTGGCCACGGAGGGCCGGATGGTCGCCACCGGCGGCGGGCCCGGTGCCATGGAGGCCGTCAACTTCGGTGCATACCTGAGCGGGGCTCCGGAACGGGACTTCCGGCAGGCCCTGGGGGATCTTGCCGCCGTGCCGGGATTCCGGCCTTCCGTCTCGGCGTGGGCACGCTCCGCTGCCGCCGTCGTCGAACGCCATCCGGCGGGTACACCGTCGCTGGGAATCCCCACCTGGTTCTACGGACACGAGCCGCCCAACTTCTTCGCCACGCATATCGCCAAGTACTTCGCGAACTCCATCCGCGAGGCCATTCTGTTGGAGCTCTGCAACGCCGGCATCGTTTTCCTGCCAGGCTCCGGCGGCACCATACAGGAGATCTTCCAGGATGCCTGCGAGAACTACTACGGCACTTCCGGAACCATCACGCCGATGGTACTGGTAGGGCGCGAGCACTGGGTGCGGCGCTACCCGGCGTGGCCCCTGCTGCAAAGCCTCGCCGCCGGCCGCCGGATGGAGCGGCGGATCCTCCTGGTCGATACCGTAGAGGAGGCGCTCGCCGTCCTGGACGGCTAGCGGCTCAGAGGTCCTTGCGGCACGGCGCGTTGCCGAGTTCGAAGAGGCCGTTCAAGTCGCCGGCGGCCAGGCCGTCGGGGGTTCCGATCTCGGGGTACATAAGCTGCGCGGGGTCGTCCACGTGCTCCAACCCCATCACGTGTCCGAGTTCGTGCAGGATGACCGCCGTGGCATATGCGGCTCCGTCCTGCCGGCCGAGGTCCGCTCCGATCTGGGGGGCGTCGAGTTCCAGGCTGCCGGTGACGAAGCTTTTGGGTCCGTCGCCGAAGCTGAAGTGGGTGCTGCCTCCGGTGCCGATCACGGGGCCCTTCAGTTGCGGAGCCTGGTCGGGGGTGGTCCACACGATCAGCAGCGGCGCCCAGCGTTCCCCGTAAGCGGTTGGCTGATAAGGGATTCGGGACTGGGCGGGAGCCTCAGTGGTTGGTCCGTCGTCGACGAACTCGATGCCGGTCGCGCGGGACACTGTTCTGATCGCGTCCTCGACGAGCTGGTCGGCGCCGTCGGGAGCGAGTGCCGCGTTGACCACAAAATGCAGCGGCCGGCACGGCGAATACCCCACCGGGGTGCCGTCCTCGTTCGTGGCCAGGAACTTGAATGAACTACTGGCCACGGCCGGCTTCTGCGGGTGGCCCAGCGGCTGGTCGTGCTCTTCGAATCCGGCCGGGGGAGTGTCCGTCCGGACTGTCGCAGCGGACGCAGGCCGCCCCGGCTGGCCCTCCACCGCGGTGCCCGGCCCGGCTCCGCGACCGGCATCGAAAAGTCCGGTAAAACGCGGATCAGCGTAGATCAAGCCCACTGCCAGGAACGCGGCCCCCGCAATCAAGGCGACGGTGGCGAGGCGGCCGACAATCCGCCGGATGGTCCCGGCGCTGCTGTGCCGCGGTGTCCGGTCCCGGAAATCAGGACCGGCCACTAGGCAACCACGGCGCCGAAGGCCAGGCCCAGCAGATAGGTCACGCCTGCGGCACCCATTCCGATGGCAAGCTGACGGAGGCCGCGGGAGGAGGGGGAGGTGCCCGAGAGCAGGCCCACGACCCCGCCGGTGAACAGCAGCGCCAGGCCCACAAGGGCAGCGGAGACAGCCAGCGCCGCGGCGCCGGTCATACCCAGGACGAAGGGCAGGATCGGCACGATCGCGCCGGATGCGAAGAAGCAGAAGCTCGACGCCGCGGCGCCCCAGGCGGTGCCCACCGCTTCGTGCTCGTCGAGGGCTTCCGGAATTTCCGGCTGCAGCGAGAGGCTGGGATCGCAATCGCAGTCCAGCAGGCCCATCCGCTCGGCCACGCGGTGTTCGGCGGCCTCCCGCGACATGCCTCGCGCCAGGTAGACCAGCACAAGCTCATTGTGTTCGATGTCCAGCGAGGGTGCAGCGGCCAGGGTGATCTGGGTGGGGCGGGTTGCAGCCAGCAGTTCGCGCTGGGAGCGGACGGAAATGTACTCGCCGGCGCCCATGGAGAGCGCCCCGGCCAGCAGGCCCGCGACGCCGCTGAGCAGGACTACTGAACTGGCCACACCGGAGGCCGCCATGCCCATTACCAGGGAAAGGTTGCTGACCAGCCCGTCGTTGGCGCCAAAAACGGCCGCCCGGAACGTTCCCGCCAGCCGGTTGCGGCCCCGGGTGGCCAGGCCGCGAACCACTTCCTCGTGGATCTGTTCGTCGGCGACCATCGCCGGTGTGGCGGAGGGATCGGTGGCATACGGGGAACGGCTTTCGGCCCGCTGGGCAAGTGCCAGGACAAACACCGAGCCAAAGTGGCGGGCTAAAAAGCCCAGGAACTGGCTCCGGAGCGACGCGGAGCGGGCGCGACCGGCGCTCCCGCCGAGCAGCTGGAGCCAGTGGGCCTCGTGGCGTCCTTCGGCTTCGGCCAGGGCGAGGAGGATCTCACGCTCTTCGCCGCTGCGGTTCTGGGCCAGATCGCGGTAGACGGCGGCTTCGGCCCGCTCGTCGGCTAGGTACTGCCGCCACCGCTTGATGTCCGCAGCACTCGGGGTCGCCGCGGACGCCTCCGGAACGGTCCCCTGGCCGGGTTTCAGGCGGTGGGGTTCCGGGTTGAACTGGTCAGATGTGGCGTGTTGAGACACGGAAGCTCCTGGGCTTGAAGGGCATGGTTCGGCCCCGTTGCGTAACCAGCGTACCCCGAATTTCCGCGGATTTTTGGCTGGTAATCCTCAGAAAGGAGTTTCGGTAAACCGTAAAACCGCAGTCGCTGCGGTGCCCTTCGCAGGGGCGGCGGGCCGCCTCGATGGGAGCCCTTGACCGCCCGCGTTCGTGGTGTTCGAATGAGACCCAGGGCGGCCCGGCGGTGCCGTTGCCGCCACCCCATCGCACGGAGGGTGCCTCATGGACAACATCGGCTCAGATTCAGTCCAGCCGGCTCGGGATTCCCTTGAGTCCGATCCTGCTTACGACTATGCCCAGGACGCGCCGGTCAGCGATGCCACGGAGACCGAAGAGGACGAGCTCCTGGAAGAGGCGGATCGGCTCGTTCCGCTCGACAAAGAGGACTTCCTGGCCGACAACAAGCCTGTGCTGCCCCTGGACCGGGAGGAATTCCTCGAACCCGGGGACGAGGACTGAAGACTCCCACCGGCCGCAACGATCGACGGCGGCGCCCCCGGACGGGAGCGCCGCCGTCGAACGTTAACTCGCTCTCAGGACCTCAGTGCGCGACGGCCGGTACTTTTTCTTCCACGGCGGCATCGCCGGCGACCCTGCGGTGCCAGTTGGCCATGACCGCGGGATCCGTCGGTTTGGTCAGGAGGGACACCGCGATGTAGACCACCGCGGAGGCCACCAGGCCGTAGTAGATCGGTTCGTTGGCGTAGATCCCGTCCAGCGGGACTTCGGCATTGATTTCCAGCACGATCATGGTGCCGAGTGTGATGACGGAGCCCACCGCCATGGAGGCAGCCGCGGCAATGCCGGTGCCGCGCTTCCAGACGAGTCCGCCGAGGATGGCAACAAGGAGTCCGCCGACGAGGATGTCATAGGCGATGGTGAGCGCCGCGACGACGTCCTTGGTGACGATGGCGATGACGATCGCGACGATGCCGAGGCCCAGGACCCACATGCGGTTGGCCCGGACGTCGTGCTCGGGGTTCTCGGTGTCATCGGTGTTGATGGTTTTGCCGAACCAGCCGGCGACAAACGGTACGACGTCGGCCCGGGCCACTGTGGCGGCGGCGATCAGGGCGCCGGAGGCGGTGGACATCATCGCGGCGACGGCCGCGGCGAGCACCAGGCCGCCAATGCCGACCGGAAGCAGGTTAGTGGCAACTTCGGCGTAGACAACATCCTTGCCGAGGGCCTTGACGTCGATATTCGGCAAGGCAACGCGCGCACCCAGGCCGATCAGGGCGCCGGCGGCACCGTAGAGAATGCAGTAGATTCCGGCCGTCGCGCCGCCCCATCGTGCGACCGTGGGCGTTTTGGCGGTGAACACCCGCTGCCAGATGTCCTGGCCGATCAGCAGGCCCAGGGTATAGACGACGAAGTAGGTGATGATCGTCTGGATGCCGATGCCGTCGATCTGGAAGAAGCTGGCGTCCACGCGGCTGCGGATCCCTTCGAAGCCGCCGGCGGCATTGAGGGTCAGCGGCAGCATCAGCAAGAAGATACCGACTGTTTTGATGACAAACTGAACCTGGTCGGCCAGGGTGATGGACCACATCCCGCCGATCGTCGAGTAGACCAGGACGATTGCGCCGCCGATGGCGACGGCGAGTGCGCGGTCCCAGCCGAAGAGCACAACAAAAATTGTGGCGTAGGCGCCGGTGGACGTTGCGCACAGCATCAGCGTGTAGGCGAGCATTACGATGCCCGAGGTCTGGGTGGCGTGGCTGCCGTACCGCAGGCTCAGCATCTGGGAAACCGTGTAGATCTTGAGCTTCTGGATGGTGCTGGCGAAGAGCAGGCTCAGGAGCAGCACGCCGGCGCCGATCGCGACCACGAGCCACATCCCGGAGATGCCGAACTTGTAGCCGAGACCCACACCGCCGACGGTTGAGGCGCCACCGAGAACGACGGCAGCCATGGTCCCGGTGTAGAGGAACGGGCCGAGGCGGCGGCCGGCCACCAGGAAGTCGCTGTTGTTTTTGGTGCGGGATTTACCCCACCATCCGAACGCCAGCATGGCGACCAGGTACACCACCACGATGGCGATGTTGACGAGACTTGCGTCCATAAAGGGCTCCTTGAGCTGTTCTGAGCTGGGCTGAAACCCGTCGGCGCGATTGCGGCTCGCACGGGATCCAGCTGCTTCCTGATGGGTACGGTCACTAGTTGCCGGTGAAGGTGTCCCGGACCGGGCAACACCACCGCAGCCGGTGCGGTTTTTTGCCCAATAGGCAACACTTGTTGCCAAACCCTATGTTGTGATGCTGGTAACAGTCAAGACGCATTCCGCGTCAGGGCCGGATCTGGCCAGCCGGGGAGGCCGTCCCGCTAGTATTGCTCAAACGATGGGGCCGAGCGGCCGGCCGTGAAAGGTTCCAAAAAATGAAAGCTTTGCCAGTTGAACCGAGCAATGTTCCGGTTGCCATCGGTTCCCGGATCCGCGCCGCGCGGCAGTCGCAGCGGCTCACGATCGAGCAGGTCGCCGACGCCACCGGGCTGACCAAGGGATTCCTCAGCCGGGTCGAACGCGACCTCACTTCGCCCTCGGTAGCATCGCTTGTGACGCTGTGCCAAGTGCTTTCCATCTCGATCGGCGAGCTGTTTGCCGCCCCGGAAACCCATCACACCAAGAAGGACGAAGGACCGAGGATCTCGCTCGGCGGTGACGGGATTGTGGAGCGGCTGCTGACCGCGCGCTCGGAACGGCGGGTGCAGATTATCCAGGCCGTGATTGAGCCCCGCGGCCGCGGTGAATCGGAACTGTATGCCGTGGACTGCGACGTTGACGTGCTGCATGTGGTGCAGGGGCGCATCCGGCTGATCCTCACCAACGAGGAACTTGAACTCCACACGGGCGACACGGTGACTTTCCCGGGCCGTGAGCCGCACACGTGGATCAACCCGACCGACGAAGCCGTCGAAGTCCTCTGGGTCCTGGTCCCCGCCGCAAGCCGCTAGCGTTCCGGCCCGGGTCACTGCGTAGTGCGGCCCGGGGGCCGGTCGGGATGCCGTGGATGGCCCTTTTGTAAACATTTGATGCTCAAGAGACAACTTCGAGTGTATGATGGCTATCACACCCGTCGGTCAATCCTCGAAGGAGAGGCTTTCTTTTGGAAGAGCTGCGCATCGAGGCCAATGGCAACCTTGGCCCTATTGATTCATCCCGCATCCCCCGTTACGCGGGGGCCGCTACCTATGCGCGCCTGCCGCGGCTGGACCAGGTCGCCAAGGCCGACGTTACGGTGGTGGGCGTGCCCTTCGACTCGGGCGTCTCCTACCGCCCCGGTGCCCGCTTCGGGTCCAACCACATCCGCGAGGCCAGCCGGCTGCTGCGCCCGTACAACCCGGCCTGGGATGTCAGCCCCTTCGAGAACATCCAGGTGGCCGACGCCGGCGATATGGCCGTCAACCCCTTTAATATCAATGAAGCGATCGAGACAATCCAGCAGAATGCCCTGGACCTGACCGCCGCCGGCAGCAAGCTGCTGACCCTCGGCGGGGACCACACCATTGCGCTGCCGCTGCTGCGCGCCGCCGCCGAACGCGCCGGCCAGCCCGTCGCCATGCTGCACTTTGACGCGCACCTGGACACCTGGGACACGTACTTCGGTGCCGAATACACCCATGGCACCCCGTTCCGCCGGGCGGTTGAGGAAGGCATCCTGGACACCGAGGCGATTAGCCACATCGGCACCCGTGGCCCGCTGTACGGCAAAAAGGACCTCGACGACGACCACCGCTTCGGCTTCGGCATTGTGACCTCCGCCGACGTCTACTACCAGGGTGTGCTCGAAACAGTAGCGAAGGTGCGTGACCGGATCGGCAACCGCCCGCTCTACATCTCGGTCGACATCGACGTCCTCGACCCCGCGCACGCCCCCGGCACCGGCACCCCGGAAGCCGGCGGCATCACCAGCCGCGAGCTGCTCGAAATCATCCGCGGCTTCCGCGGCATGAACCTGGTGGGGGCGGACATTGTGGAGGTGGCCCCCGCGTACGACCATGCGGACATTACCGGCGTCGCCGCAAGCCACGTGGCCTACGAACTGGTCACCCTGATGGCGGACAGCGCGGTTGGGGGCGACCGCTTCGGCGCGGCCAACGGGTACGCTGCGCAGGCGCTCGGCCAGGAATCCCGCCGTCCGGCCGGCTTCGCCACTCCGGCCGCAGCCCGCGTCGGGGGCGGGGTCGCCCAGTGACCGGAGTGCGCAATGGCGGGGACCTCGTTGTCGAGACGCTCGAAGCGCTCGGCGCCAAAACGGTCTTCGGGATTCCGGGGCAGCACGCCCTGGGGCTTTTTGATGCGATGGGCCGGGGCAACCTGCACTTCGTCTCCTCCCGGGTGGAGAACAACTCCGCCTTTGCCGCGGACGGCTACTCCCGGGCCACCGGCGAGGTCGGTGTCCTTTTCCTCTCCACCGGACCGGGAGCGCTGACGTCCCTGGCCGGGCTGCAGGAAGCGTATGCCACCGGCGTTCCCATGGTGGTCATCGCGAGCCAGATCCCGCTCGAAGGACTCGGTGCGCGCCGCAAGGGAATGCTGCACCAACTCGATGACCAGAAGGCTTCGGCCGCCAACGTCA
The DNA here is from genome assembly GCF_040547075.1 of Arthrobacter sp. UYCu512. Taxonomy (NCBI): domain Bacteria; kingdom Bacillati; phylum Actinomycetota; class Actinomycetes; order Micrococcales; family Micrococcaceae; genus Arthrobacter; species Arthrobacter sp. UYCu512. The sequence goes on along the minus strand of NZ_JBEPPA010000006.1, from coordinate 121,091 downwards.
CCAAGAGCCAGCGCCTCATCCAGCACGCCTCCGGCATCCCTTCGGCTATCCAGGATGCCTGGACGGAGGCGATTTCCTCGCCGCAGGGCCCCGTGTGGTTGGAGATTCCGCAGAACGTGCTGCTGGATCCGATTATGGTGCCCCCGGTGGAGGATGCACTCGCCGAGGCCGCCGATAATCCGCCGCGGATCGAACTGGTCCGCGAAGCCGTCAAATGGCTGGCGTCGGCGGAACGTCCCGCCATCATCGCCGGCGGGGGAGCCCGCCGCGGCCGGGCCGAGAAGTCGCTGCTCGCCATCGCGGAGAAGCTCCGGGCGCCGGTGATTTGCACGCCCGGCGGCAACGGCGCGTTCCCGTGGAACCACGAACTCTCACTCCAGTCCTGGATCGAGGACCAGTACATGACGGAGCTCCTTGAGGACGCCGACGTGCTGATTGTGATCGGTTCCTCACTCGGCGAAGTCACATCAAACTACTTCACCTTTGCGCCGCGGGGCCGGATCATCCAGATCGACGCCGAACCTCGCGTCCTCGAATCCAACCGTCCCGGTCTGGGCATCCGGGCCGACGCCGGCCAGGCGCTCGCCGCCCTCGACGATGCCCTCGATGCCCTGCGGGAACCATATGGCGATCGCACCAACTGGCACGGCACTTCGCCGGAAGATCTGGTCAAAAAAACCCTCGCGAAGGTCACTGCCCGCCTCGAATCCCAGGATCTCGGCAAGGAACTGAAGTTTATGGCGGACATCCGCGAGGCCGTCCCCGCCGCCATGCAGACATTCTGGGACATGACCATCTCCGCGTACTGGGCTTGGAGCTGCTGGGATGCCCGCCAGGGCCAGTTCCACTCTGCCCAGGGCGCCGGCGGCCTCGGCTTCGGCTTTCCTGCGGCAATCGGCGGCGCTGTTGGCCTGGAAACCACCGGCAAGCCCGGCGGGTCTGCCAGGGTGTTGGCCGTCTCCGGCGACGGATCGGCGATGTACTCCATTTCCGAACTGGCCACCGCCAAGCAGCACAACGTTCCGGTCACGTGGCTGATTGTGGACGACGGCGGTTACGGCATCCTGCGTGAATACATGGTCGGCGCCTTCGGCAAGGCCACCGCGACCGAACTCGCCCGTCCTGACTTCGTCAAGCTGGCGGAGGCCTTCGGCGTCCCGGCCGTCCGGGTTGCCCCCGAGGACATCGGGGATGCGCTCAGGGCCGGGTTTGCGGCGGACGGCCCGAACGTGGTCGTCGTCGAGACCCTGCTGAAGATGTTCGCCCCCACCCACCTGGACGACTAGCGCGGCCGGCCGGAACGCCGGCCGGAACGCCGGAAATCGGTAAACACACTGCGCGGACCGGCCGCGTCCTCCCTCATTAAATGATGGGTCGACGCGGCCGGCCCGCGTTTGGCGTTTAACGGGCACTTCTTTCGACGCGCCAGCGCGTTATGGCGCCCCTGGGGCCGCTCCGAACAGGGTTAGTTTCCCGAAGTAACCAATTTTGCTATATAGTTGCCTAGGGCAAACAAAAGAGGGGTGTCCGCCATGACCGTTGAATCCAATGCCGCAGCCAAACTCGTTTACCAGATCTTTGACCTTCAGCGCGCCGTCCGCTGTGTTGCCGCAGCCAACCTTCGCGGCCAGGACACCGGGGTGGCCCTGCAGGGAGTGCTCCGTTTTGTCGGGGAGGGCGAATCCCGGGCCACCCACCTTGCGGAGCGGCTCGGCGTCAGCGCCCCCGTGCTCAGCCGGCATATCGCCGAGCTCGAAGAGCAAGGTTACGTGGTCCGCCGGCCGGACCCCGAGGATGGCCGCGCCCAGCTGATCGCCCTCTCGGCGGCCGGTGCGGAGAAGCTGCGGGTCATCGAGGACCACCGCACTGCAACCATCCAGGGCCTGCTGCAGGACTGGAACCAGGACGACGTCGAACTCACGGCGCGGACCCTGAAGAAACTTGCTGAGTCCCTCAGGACCTCAGCCCGGGCAACGACGGCCGGACCCACGAATACGACCGAAACTGTTAAGGAGTAGATACATGGCTAACCACGCTGCCGCGACAGGGCCGTCCCCGGCCCGGTCGGATGATCAGCCGGGGTCCCCGCGCCCGTCCCATCCCGCCGGAGAACCTGCGGCAATGACCCACCGCCAGATCATGGAAGCACTGACGGGTCTGCTGGCTGCCTTCTTCACCGCCATCCTGAGCAGCACGATTGTTGCCAACGCGCTTCCCACCATTATGTCCGAGCTCAAGGGCACCCAGACGGACTTCGCCTGGGTGATTACGGCTGCCCTCCTGGCCAACGCGGCCACCACCCCGATCTGGGGCAAGCTGGCGGACCTCTTTAACAAAAAGGTCCTGGTCCAGCTCAGCATCGTGATCTTTGTGGCCGGCTCCGTGATGGCCGGGCTGTCGGAGACCATCCCGCTGCTGCTGACCGCCCGGGTCATCCAGGGCATCGCCATGGGTGGCCTCACCGCCCTGGCCCAGGCCATCATCGGCTCCATGATTCCGCCACGTGACCGCGGAAAGTACTCCGGCTACATGGGCGGCGTGATGGCCGTCGGCACAGCCGGCGGCCCGCTGCTCGGCGGTTTTATTGTGGACAGTCCGCTGGGCTGGCGCTGGACCTTCTTCGTCTGCGTCCCGCTCGCCGTCGTCGCCCTGATCCTGCTCCAGGTCACCTTGAAGATCCAGCACGTCAAGCGCCCGGCCAAGATCGACTGGCTCGGCTCGATCCTGTTGACCTCGGGCGTCAGCCTGCTGCTCATCTGGGTTTCCTTCGCCGGCAACCCCGACTACTACGACTGGTGGTCATGGCAGTCGGTCGCCATGGTGGGCGGCGGCGTTGTGCTCCTTGGCCTGTTGGTACTGGTGGAATCTCGGGTATCCCAGCCGATCATCCCGCTCAAGATCATCTCCGAGCGGACCACAGCCCTCGCGATCCTCGCCTCGGTAGCGGTCGGCGTGGGCATGTTCGGCTCCTCGACGTTCCTTGGCCAGTACTTCCAGGTGGCACGCGGTGCCAGCCCCACCGAAGCCGGCCTGCTGACCCTGCCCATGATCGCGGGCAACCTGATCGGTTCGGTTGCCTCGGGTATGCTCATCAGCCGCACCGGCAAGTGGAAACGGTACCTGACCGCCGGCTCCATCCTCCTGGTGGGCGGCCTCGGCCTTGCCGGCAGCATGGACCACACCACCGACCTGTGGATGACCGGTATTTTTACGGCCATCCTGGGCTTGGGCCTGGGCCTGCTGATGCAGAACCTCGTCCTCGCCGTGCAGAACACTGTCCAGGCCAAGGACATCGGTACGGCCAGCGCCTCCGTGGCCTTCTTCCGGTCCGTAGGCGGCGCCATCGGCGTCTCGGTCCTTGGCGCCGTCCTGGGCAACCGGGTCAAGCAGCTCGTCACCGAGGGGCTCGCTTCCGCCGGAATCCAGGTGCCGGCGGGGTCGGCGGGGGCCACCATGGACCTCAAGGACATGCCGGCACCGCTGCGTGAGATTATGCGGGCGGCATACGGTGACGCGATCGCGGAGGTTTTCCTGATTTCGGCCATCGTCGGCCTCGTGGCTCTTGTAGCCGTCCTGTTTATCAAGGAACGCCCCCTGCGTCGCACCGTTGATATCCGGCCTGAGCCCGCCGCGCAGGCAGGAGACGCAGCTGCGGACGCTGCCCTGGGGCATGCTCCGCGGAATGGTCCGAAGGACGCTGGCACGATTGGCCCCGCCGTCGGATCCGGCATCGTCGACTTGGACCGGGAGTTTATCGAGGTCCTCAGCCGGGAGCGCGCCGAATCCCGGTTTCCCGACGCCGCCCGCCGGGAGGCCGGTGTGGCTGCCAATTCCTCGCCCCGCCCGGGGGAGTCCGCCGAGCCCGGCGATAGGGAAGGCGGCCGCCAGCGGTCCCGGACCCTGCTCGCCGAGGACCGGCCTGAGGCAGCCGACGTAGTACCCGTGTTGCTGCAGACCCAACGGCTGCTTGCCGAGCAGCAACTCCAACTGGCCGAGGCGCTGCACGCCGTGAACGAACAGGCTGCCGAGCAGCGTGTGATTGCGGCGGAGCAAGCCCGTGTCGCCGGGGAACTCACGGCGTTGGGCCGGCAGCTGGCCAAACAGCGCAAGCTGCAGCGCGCTGCGGCCGATTACATCGCCACCCACGGACGGCACCGGACCGACTAGCAGCAGGAACGCGCAGCGGCCGGGCAGGTCCTGCCGGTAACGTCGGCTGAAGGCTCCGCGCCTGCCCCCACCAGGGGCGGCGGCGGAGCCTTCAGTCGTGCAGCCGGCCGAAGAGTACGCCGATTGGATGATTTTTCCTCGCCGCTGTTCCGCGCTGGCGGGTCATTTCGTAGAGTGGGATGACGACGGCTGTCAGCCCCCTCTGCTAATACTGGGTACATCGAGACAATGTCCCCTTCCCGGACTCATTTCCAGCCGCAACTATTCATCATTCCTAAGGACTCGTGGGCATGCTTGTCACCCTCATCCGGCGCTACTCGAGGCCGTATCTGCCATCCATCGGTGCAGTCATTTTCTTCCAGCTCGCATCCACCATCGCGGCGCTGTATCTTCCCAGCCTGAATGCCCAGATCATTGACGAGGGCGTTTCGCGCGGCGATACGGACTACATCTGGCGGACCGGCGGGGTGATGCTCGTCGTCGCACTGGTCCAGGTGGTCACCGCGATCGCCGGAGTTTACTTCGGATCCAAGGTGGCGATGGCGTTCGGCCGAGACCTGCGCCGCGGCGTGTTCCGGAAGGTCACGGGCTTCTCCGCAAAGGACGTCAACGTCTTTGGCGCCCCAACCCTGATCACGCGCGGCACCAACGATGTCCAACAGGTGCAGATGCTTATGCTGCTGGGGCTGAACTTTATGGTGGCCACACCCATCATGTGCATCGGCGGGATCATAATGGCCCTCCGCGAAGACCTCAGCCTGTCCTGGCTGGTGTGGGTTGCCGTTCCGGTGCTTGTGGCTGTCGTGGGCTACCTTGTGGTCCGGCTGATGCCGCTGTTCCGCACCATGCAGAAGAAGATTGACCGGCTCAACGGCATCCTGCGCGAGCAGATCATCGGCATCCGCGTTGTCCGCGCGTTCGTCCGCGAACCGCATGAGGCGGAACGGTTCGGCGCCGGGAACAAGGAACTCACCGACGTGTCGCTGAAGATCGGTGCCTTGTTTGTGCTTATGTTCCCCGCCATCGGCATGATCCTGCACATCTCCACCGCGGCCGTGCTGTGGTTCGGCGGCCAGCGGGTCGACGCGGGCGAGATGCAGGTCGGCTCGCTGACGGCATTCCTGCAGTACCTCCTGCAGATCCTGATGGCCGTAATGATGGGCACCTTTATGGCGATGATGATTCCCCGTGCGTCGGTGTGCGCGGACCGCATTGGTGAGGTGCTCGACGTCGAACCCTCCATCCGCGAGGCCCTCACCCCGGTGACGCCGGCCAGGAAAGCCGGCCGGGTCGAGTTCCGGAACGTTTCCTTCGCCTACCCCGGCGCCGAAGCGCCGGTGCTGAGCGGGATCAGCTTCACCGCCGAGCCCGGGCAGACGGTCGCGATCATCGGCTCCACCGGCGCCGGCAAGACCAGCCTGTTGTCCCTGCTGCCCCGCCTCTACGACGCAGAATCGGGTGAGGTGCTGCTCGACGGCGTCCCCGTTACCAATCTGGACCGCGCGGAGATTACGCAGCGCGTGGCCATGGTGCCGCAGCGGCCGTACCTGTTCTCCGGGACCGTCGAGCACAACCTGCGCTTCGGCAAGCCCGAGGCCACGGATGAGCAGCTCTGGGACGCCCTGACCGTGGCCCAGGCAGCCGACTTTGTGCGTGAGAAGAAGAATGGACTCGGCTCACGGATTTCCCAGGGCGGCACCAACGTCTCAGGCGGCCAGCGCCAGCGCCTCTGCATTGCCCGGGCCCTCGTCACGGAGCCCAAAGTGTTCCTGTTTGACGACTCCTTCTCCGCCCTCGACGTCGCCACTGACGCGAGGCTCCGGCGCGCACTCAAGGCCAAGACGGCGGACGCGACCGTAATCATTGTCGGTCAGCGCGTCTCCACCATCGCCGACGCGGACCAGATTCTGGTCCTCGACAAAGGACGGATCGTGGACCGCGGCACACACAAGGAGCTGTTGCAGAGTTCCAGCACCTACCAGGAAATTGTCGAATCCCAGCTGACCGCGGAGGCCGTGGCATGAGCACCAACGAGAAGGTTTCGCTGCACTCCAGGCAGCCAGCCCCGGACACGGAGCCGGAAGACGACTTTGTAGAAGAGGAATACACCCCGGGCGAGGCCGACGGCGGTATGTTCGGCGACCTGCCGGCGAAGAAAGCCCAGCACTTCTGGCCTTCCGCGAAGCGGTTGATGTCCCTGCTGAAACCCGAACGGGCCGGCATCACCGCCGTACTCGCCATGGTGACGGTCGCCGTCGTCCTCAACGTGGTGGCGCCCCGGATCCTCGGCCAGGCCATGGACGTGATCTTCGCTGGAGTCATTGGCAAACAGCTGCCCGCCGGCGGCACCAAGGAGCAGTTCGTCGCAGGCCTCCGCGACCAGGGCCAGGACAACTTCGCGGACATGCTCGCCAGGATGAACGTTGTCCCGGGTGTGGGCGTGGATTTCCAGCGGCTGGCTTCCCTGATCAGCGTGGTCCTGGTGATGTACTTCGTGGCCAACATCTTCCTCTGGCTGCAGGGCTACGTCCTGAACATCCTGGTCATGCGGGTGGTCCGCCAACTGCGCGACGACACCGAGAAGAAGCTGAACAGGCTTCCGCTGAACTACTTCGACACCCGCCAGCGCGGCGACATCCTCTCGCGGGTGACCAACGACGTCGACAACATCCAGCAGGCGCTGCAGCAGGCCTTCGCCCAGCTCGTGAACTCGGCGCTGACGGTGATCGGCATTGTTATTATGATGTTCATCGTGTCCTGGCAGCTGGCCCTTATCGCCCTCGTGGCGTTGCCGCTCTCCGCAGTGGCTGCCGGCATTATCGGTTCCCGCAGCCAAAAGCTTTTTGCCGCCCAGTGGAAGAACACCGGGGATCTTAACGGCCAGATCGAGGAGTCTTTCTCCGGCCACGACCTCGTCCGGGTGTTCGGCCGCGACGCGGACATGCTGGACCGCTTCGACGAGCGTAACGAAGCGCTCTACCGGGCCAGCTTCGGTGCACAGTTCGTCTCCGGGATGATCATGCCCGTGATGCAGTTTGTGTCCTACCTCAGCTACGTCGGCATCGCCGTCGTCGGCGGACTGCGGGTTGCCTCCGGCGCGATGAGCCTGGGCGACGCCACCGCGTTCATCCAGTACTCCCGCGAGTTCACCCAACCGCTGGGCCAGATGGCAGGTATGGCGAACATGCTGCAGTCCGGCGTCGCCTCAGCGGAGCGGGTCTTTGAATTCCTCGACGCCGAGGAACAAGAGGCCGAGACCGCCACCGAAAAGTTGCCCGCCAAGACCGATGGCCACGTAGATTTCCGGCACGTCACCTTCAGCTACACCGCGGACAAACCGCTGATCGAGGACCTGTCTTTCACCGCTGAGCCCGGGCACACCGTGGCGATTGTTGGCCCCACCGGTGCGGGCAAGACCACCCTGGTGAACCTTGTGATGCGCTTCTACGAGCTCCAGGGCGGCAGCATTACCCTGGACGGGGCGGATATCACGCAGCTCGGCCGAGCGGAATTGCGGTCCAAGGTTGGCATGGTGTTGCAGGACGCGTGGTTGTTCGGCGGCACCATTTACGACAACATCCGCTACGGCAAGCTGGACGCGACGGAAGAACAGGTGCTGGAGGCGGCGAAAGCCACCTTCGTGGACCGCTTCGTCCGGGCCCTTCCGGACGGTTACAACACCGTCATCGACGAGGAGGGCAACAATGTCAGCGCCGGCGAAAAGCAGCTGATCACCATTGCCCGTGCCTTCGTGGCGAACCCCTCGCTGCTAATCCTGGACGAGGCCACCAGCTCGGTGGACACCCGCACCGAAGTCCTAGTTCAGAAGGCCATGGCCGCCTTGCGCACCGATCGCACCAGCTTCGTGATTGCCCACCGCCTCTCCACTATCCGTGACGCCGACACCATCCTGGTGATGGAGGCCGGCCGGATCGTTGAACAGGGTGCACACGCCCGGTTGCTGGAACTCAAAGGTGCCTACTACCGCCTGTACATGTCCCAGTTCGCCGGTGAAGACGCCGAGACGGCTTTTTCGGAGAATACTGCCGACAACACGACGGCGGCGCGCAGCTGAGCGCCGCCGGCCACCTTGCCGCGTCCCGGCGCATCGAGGTTCAGATTCCCATGCGCTGGGGCGACATGGACGCCTACGGCCATATCAACAACGTCCAGATCGTCCGGATCCTGGAGGAAGCCCGAATCGCGGCCTTCGGGCCGCCCAGAGGGTCGGGGCGGCCAGGTGTAGAGCCGCCGGTCTCGCTATTCAACGAGGTCCCGGAGGGAACCCTGGCGCTGATCGTGGACCACAAAATCCGCTACGTCCGGACCCTCGAGTACCGCAACGTGCCGGCGGTAGTCCAGCTGTGGATCGGTGCGATCAAGGGCGCCAGCTTTGACATCCACTATCTGGTGCAGGACCCCGTGACCCGGGAGGACTGCGTCCGGGCCTCAAGCCATCTGGCGTTTGTCGACGAGGCCACCGGGCGGGTGCTGCGGCTGACTCCGGAGCAAAAGGCGATGCTCGCCCGGTTCACTCCGGATCCTGCGGATTCCGAAAAACCGGTCCCATAGCCTCTACTTGGGCCGAGCTATCGTCCCTAGGATGGACAAGCCTCGGCACCCGGCCCGGGAGCCAAGGAGTGCATCTTATGGTCAACAAACGAGGACAGCTAATGGCGAACAAAGGCAAGAAAAAAGCCCAGAAGAAGACCTGGAAAGAGCTCACGCCGATGGCGAAGGTCGGAACGGTGACCGCGGCTGTTGTTCAGCTCTCCTTACTGGTCGCCGCCCAGCGGGATATCTCACGCCGGCCGGCCGAACAAATCCGAGGCAGCAAAACGATGTGGCGGGTGGCGACCCTGGTCAACTTCGTCGGCCCGGGCAGCTATTTCACTTTTGGCGTCAAGCGCACGGCCGCCAAGTAGCAACCAGCGCCGGAAACACGCTCAGCCTCCGGTCGGTACTTTCGGGCTCCCCGATGATGCCGGCGTTCAGCTTAAGCCTGTAAATTGAAGGCATGACCCCAGCCAAAAAGCCTGCCATGCACCGCGCCCTCGGCATCTCCAAGGAGATCGAAGATGCGGCCTGGTTTGTGCTGGGGCCGGGGTTGCTGGGCAAAGCGTCTGCCCTGGACGGCCGCACCAAAACATGGTCGGTGCCGGCGGCCACGGAGTTGCTGGGTCGCCTTGAGCGCGGGGTCCCGGATCCCAAGGCGCCCATGATGACCAACCTGCGGCAGAACCTGCAGGACGCCTCCCGGGGTGCCAAGCAATTGGCCGTCGAACTGCTCTTCCTACAGTCCCTGCCGTTGGCACATGAGGTGAAATCCCTCAAGGTCAAAAGGGCGCGGGTGGCCGAAGCGGCTACCTGGCTGGAGCCGCCCCTGGAACTGCCAATCGAGTTGTACGCGGGCATGACGGACCATGGCGTCATCCGGGACCGCACCGCGGAATTCAACTGGACCATCTGGGACCACCTGAGCTGGCTGTGCCGGCTGGTTCAGCATGTTGCCCGGCGTCCTGCCGGTGAAGTTGCGGCCGCGGTGAAGGACCCGTTGGCCTTCCACCAGCTGGTTGCCGGCACACCCGATGACCAGCCGGCCATCCGCCGCAGCATCGAATTCCTGGTCTGGCCCAGCTACTTCGAACCAGTTGTGGCCGACGTCGAACGCCAGGAGATCCGTGATGCCTTCGCGTCCCTCGTAGGTGGGGCGAAGGGCGAGAGCGACGAGGAGATCTCCGCGGACATCCACCGGATCCGCCTGCACCTCGACGAACAGGCCGGCCAACGGATCGACTGGTACTCCCGGCAGCTGGTGAGCCAGTGGCGCAAGGTTGGTGACCCCGGGCGCCGGGCCTGGCTGCTGCGCACCCACCACGACAACGCCGAGCTGCTCAGCAGCTGGCAGGCCGAGGAATCGATCACGCTCGATGTTGAGCACCTGCGGCTGCTGGACCCCGGTGTTACCGCCGGGCTGGTCCAGCACGCCGTCGACGAGGACTACAAGCACCTCGGCTACGTTGAACGGGAAGACACCAAGACCGCCGTCTTCGCCTTTTTGGGGGTGATGAAGCCCGGCGACCTGGCCCTGTATCAGAGCTCGGGCACTGTGCGGTTGGGGGTCGTCCTCGGTGAACCTGAGCACCGTGACGACAACCGCCGGCTGGGCCGGAAGGTCCGCTGGTTCGACGAGGCACACACCATGACCGAACTGCCCCGTCATGTTCAGCGGCAACTCGCCACCTCCGGGATCGTCGTCGACATCACCCGAGTCATCCAGGCGCTGGAGGTACTGCTGCCCGCTGAAGCGGAAGCCGGGCCAAGCGAGGGTGTAGAACCGGCCGCCGTCGTCGAACCTGCCTGTGAAGGGTTCCGCCCGCTGACGCCGGAGTTCGCTCAGTCGCTGCACATGGACCTGGAGCCGCTGCAGGAGATCGCCGAACTGCTGGAGGAGAACCGCCAGTTGGTGCTGTACGGGCCGCCCGGAACCGGCAAGACGTATCTGGCCAAGCACCTTGCCGCCCAGCTCGCCGGCGACACCACCGACGAACGCGTCAAGCTGGTGCAGTTCCACCCTTCGTACGCCTATGAGGACTTCTTTGAGGGCTTCAGGCCGGATAAAACCGACGAGGGCCAGGTGTCCTTTAAGCTCGTGGCCGGGCCGCTGCGCCGCATCGCCGAGGAAGCCGCGAAGCCGGGAAACGAGAGCAAGCCGTACTTCCTGATCATCGATGAGATGAACCGGGCGAACCTGGCGAAGGTTTTCGGTGAGCTGTATTTCCTGCTCGAATACCGCGATGACCGGATTTACCTGCAGTACAGCCCCAACGAGCCCTTTACACTGCCGGACAACCTTTACATCATCGGCACCATGAACACCGCTGACCGGTCCATTGCGATGATGGACGCCGCCATTCGCCGCCGCTTCTCCTTCATCGAACTCCACCCCGAGACCGCGCCGGTGCAGGGAACGCTGCTGCGTTTCCTGCAAGCCCGGAACCTGGATACGACGCCGGCCCTGCTGATGGACGCCCTCAATGACGCCATCGATGAGTGGGACCGGGATCTGATGATCGGTCCGTCCTATTTTATGAAGCCGTCCGCGCAGACGTCCAAGGGCCTGCGGCGGATCTGGAAGTACGAGCTGATGCCGTTGCTGGAGGAGCATTACCATGGGCAGCTGAACCGTGCGCAGCTTCAGGAGCGGTTCGGACTTGACCAGCTCCTTGACCGCCTTGCGCGCGTCTAGCCAGCCCGGCCGGGCAGGCCACGGTGTGGCGGGTTCCGCGCCGATCCGCAGGGTTGTCCTGGACGAGCTTTCCAGCGGTGTGGTGGAACGGCTTGACCCGGCCAGCGCGGCCTATATTAATGGCAGCGGCCTGGCCAAGTCCTCGCCGATGGGCATGGGCATCTACCGGATCGAGCCCGTAGGGAAGATCGGTGCGGTGCGCACCCCGACGGTGCAGCTTGAGGTCCGGCCCAAGGAGCGGCTGGGCCTGGCCCGGTTGCTGTTCCTGCTCGGCTACGCCGGGGATCAGGGGTTCCGGGAGGATACCGTCACAGCGGTGGAAGAGGCGGATCTGTGGAGCGCGCTGGCACAGTCGCTCGCCCAGCTCTCGGACCGGGCGCTCAGCCGAGGTGTGCTGCAGGGCTACCTGAATGTTGATGAATCGCTCCGGACGGTCAAAGGGCGGATTCGGATGTCGGACCAGATCTCGCGCCGGCCCGGCATGCTGGTGCCCCTTGAAGTTTCCTACGACGAGTTCACCGAGGATATCGCCGAAAACCGTATCCTGCGGGCGGCGTTGGAGCGGATGTCCCAGGTTTCGGGTGTGCGGCCGGACGTGCTGAGCCGGCTCCGCCAGCTCAAGGGCAAGCTCGCGGCCGTGACCCGCCTGCAGTCCGGTGCGCCCCTGCCGGTGTGGCGGGCCAGCCGGATGAACACGCGATACCAGTCCGCGTTGCGGCTGGCCGAAGTCATCCTGCGCCATTCTTCGGCGGAGGCCGGGGACGGTACCCAACAGTCGGCGTCGTTTGTTGTTGATATGTCCGTGGTGTTCGAGGACTTTGTGGGTACGGCGCTCCGCGAGGCTATGGCCGTATTCCCGGGGGAGATGCGGCTGCGGTACAACGCGCTGCTCAATGAGGCCGTCCGCGACTCTGACCGGATCGTGGTGCAACCCGGTGCTGTCCACCTGCTTGGCGGACGCCCGGTGATGGTCTACGACGCCAGGTACCAGGCCGCTGCCGACGCCGGGGCGTCGCTGTCCGGGGACCACTACCGGATGCTGGCGTACTGCACGTCGCTGCGGGTTCCGACGGCGTGGCTCATCTACCCGGGGGCGGGGGAGATCAAGCTGCGCCGGATCCTCAACACTGACATCGATGTGGTGGAGTTTCCGCTCGACCTGTCGCAGCCGCCAGCGGAAATCCTGGCCTCCATCGCGGACCTCGCTCAGCAGTCCTGGGGCGAAGTGGTGCGTCAGGCGAGTATCGGACGCTGACCGGCGCTTTGCTAACCGGCTTCCGCTTGCACGGAGACAGACAGCAGATGGCTCAAGAGGGCTTTCTCCGGCTGGCCGGGGTGGTTCGCTACATGCCAGCGGAGCTTTTCGCGGACCGCCGCCTCTTCGGGCTTCGTGTCAGCGAGAATCGAATCAATAATCCCGGAAACCTGGAGGCGCAGGGGGCCAAGGTCGGAGTCGACCTCGGGGGACCGGCGGTACTCCTGCCGCAGGGAGCCGGGGAATGACCTCGGCGGCCGGCTTGATGTCCGCAGCGATGTTGTGGACATCAGTAACTTCGGCATTTGGTGCTCCCGGGGGATATTGGTACGTGTAATCGCGGACCGGTAGTGTCCGCGTCCCCCAGAGAGTGATGTTACCTGAGGCACATCGGTCTGTCTCGTGAAGCCGGAAGAAGTTTTTTTGGAGTCGTCGCCCTGGCTTCCAGTCTTCGCGGAGCGGACTGACTATCAGCGGTTCTCGCCGTCGAGGCCACCGCGCGCGCGGCGGTGGCTTGCCTGCAGGAAATCGTGGAGTTGCTCTTCCAGCACTGAAAGGTCCTTGAGTTCACATTCCCAGACGGTGAGGACGTCCCAGCCGGAGCTTTCAAGCTGACGGCGTTGTTCGACGTCGCGGTTCCGCGTTCTCTCGCGTTTGGTGCCCCAGAACTCCGCATTGGTTTTGGGCGCGTGCTGCCCGACCCGGCAGTTGTGAAAGTGCCAGAAGCAGCCGTTGACGAAAATGACTTTGCGCCGGCTCGCGAAGACAAGATCCGGCTTGCCCGGCAGCCGGCCGCCACCGGCGGTGCCGTGCAGTCGGTAGCGGTAACCCCTGGCATGGAGTAATTTCCGGACCAGTAGTTCAGGCTTAGTGTTTGTGCTCCGGATGCGCGACATGTTCGCGCTGCGCTGCTCGGGAGTCAGCTTGTCCGCCATGGGTTGCGTCCAGGTGGTCTTGGCCGGCGTCGAGCGGTTGCTAGATCTCCCGCTCCGGGTGTTCGCCGAACTGGAAATGGCGCCCGCTGACCGAAGTCGGTTCGATCTCGACGTAAAAGTCCTTCAGGGTAGGAACCCACGGCTTGAGGCCCAGTGCCTCCGCGGCTGCGATATCGGCGGACTGGTCCAGCACCCGTGCCGTTCCGCGAAGAACAATCGACCATGCCTCGTCGGAGAGGATGCCATCCGTTTCGAACAAGACCTTGGAATTGATGGTCAGTTCCGCGAGTTTGTTGCCGGGCGCCGTCCGGAGGTAGAGCTTCCGGTGGCTCACGGCATAGTTGACCGGAAAGATATCGGGTTCGTTGGCCACGAAGACAACAAGCCTGCCGTGTTGAGTGCCCTCAATCATTTTCCAGCTCTGATCCTCATCGAGGACGAGGATAGGGTTTCCGTCTGCATGTTCGAACATCATGGGTTCATTGTTCTGACTCCGGTAGAAAAGCGCTAGAGGCTAAAGGGGGAAAGCCAGCGCGAGTTTGCAGCCGTCCGCGGGCGCCGGCAAACTGTCGGACGCTCGCCGTAGCCTGTTGCCGTTCGCCTTGTCTGGGCCATCCCTGTCCTCAATCGAACGCTTGTGGATAACTTGGACGTCCAAAATGTGACGTCGGTTACCCTTAAGGCATTGTTTGGCTTCAGGCGTCTTGATTTCTATCGGGGGAACAGCTGACCATGACATCTCGCACCTCATTGTTCGTCCGCAAGCGCGTCTGCGCTGTTGTGCTCGCGTTGTCCCTTGTGCCGGTCACGGCCTGCACCGCCGGGGGAACAACGCCCGGCGCAACTGCATCGTCGGAGTCTTCGAGCCCGACGCCGCCGCCGCCGCCGACCCCGACGCCCACCCCGACGCCCACTGCGAGCTACCGACCGGCCGATGCCTCTGGACGAGCGCAGAACGTACCCGTTCCGGTGCTGCCCGATGCTGCGAAAGCGGAGACGAAGGAAGGCTTAGAGGCGTTCGCGCGGTACTGGTTCAGCCAGTTGAATTTCGCCTACGAAACGGGAGTTTCGTCAGGACTGAACGCTGTCACGTCTCCAACCTGTGTGTTCTGTTCCAATATCGTGAGTTCTCTGGCGAAAAACTATGCAAGCGATCGATGGCTGGTCGGGGGCCACATTGAAACTCCATCATTGAGCACCACTTTCGCAAAGGAAGCTGATGGCCAGTACCAGGTCATTGTGCAGGTTCAGCAGGCAAGGATTGCCTATTTTGACGCGGGAGGGTTCGAAATCCGTGAATCAACGCAGCCGTCCGACACCGGAAACGTCATGCTCGCGACGTATGAGAGCGGTGCGTGGCGCCTCGTAGGATTACATCCAATCCGATGAATCACTTGAGTCTGTGCTGTCGACGGCTGCCCCACCGGATTGTGGCGGGCGCGGCAATAGCCTTCGGGCTTTGTCTTCTCTCTTACGTTGCCTACGCAGACGGTGATGACATCGATGCCGGTTTTGGCAACCAGGGCGTCAATGTCGGCGGCTGGCGGCTGGATCCGGCCTCGGGGAAGTTCGTGGCGCTCGAGCCCGGCACAGCGCTTTCCGATCCCAACCAGTACAAGTACGAACTTCAATGCCATCTTGGCGCCGGCGACTTTGATACGGAATGCCTTGCCGTCCTTGTGGATTGCAAAAGCGGCCCCGATGGCCAGGGCGGAATTCCCGTTGTTTGGCTGAAGGCCCCGGCCGGCGTGCCGAATCCAACGTGGACCTATCATTCGGGGCCCACGTGTCTCTTTGATCCGAGGCCGGCGGACGTGCTGGATCGAATCGCGGCCATGATGCAGGCGGAGTTCCAAAAATTGCCAATTGCTCCAGCATCAGTCACGGCCCAACCGAGTCCGCACACACTCCGGGGAGCCGAGACCAATTTCTTCGCTAATGCGACGGAGCAGCAGTTCGACATCACGATTCTGGGCCAGAAGGTGCACGTCTTCGCCAAGCCCGTCCAATACACCTGGGGCTACGGCGACGGGACCTCGCTGGGCCCACAGCTCTCGGCCGGTGGACCGCTCCCGCAGGACCGCTGGGGCGAAAAGACTGCCACAAGCCACGTCTACCCGAAAACCGGCGACTTTTCCGTGGTGCTGACGACACATTTCCAGGGCACGTATTCCGTCAATGGCGGCCCGCCGTTGCCTATCCCGGGCCAAGGACAATTCAGTTCGCTGCCGCAGACCATCAGCGTCTGGCGCTCCATCACCCGAAACTACGCTGACGACTGCCTGCGTAACCCGCTGGGTCAAGGTTGCCCTGGCATCGCGCCGCCTGCTCCTTAGCAGTGAGCCAGGCTTTCGGCCTGCGCCAGCTTCGCGCCGGCACAGCCTAAGCCCGCAGTTCCCGGTCGATCCGCTCCATTCGGGCGTTCACCAGCTGGCCGCGAGGATCATCCGGGCCCATCAGCTTCGCTGCGGCGGCCGCGGCGGCCGTATCGACGGAGCCCATGTCGCTCAAGCACCATTGCAGCATAAGGCGCGCATCCCCACTGGCACGGACGGAGGCGCCAACCGCTTCGTTGAGTTCGTCGCGCAGGAATCCGATGGCGAGGTTGGCTGACCGGTTGAGGAATTTGGCCGGATAGGCCGCAAACGCAGCAGCAACCCGGCCGGCCCGCAAATGGCGGGCAACCCGTGCAGCATCGGAATCTACCGTGACGCCGGCTGCAAAACGGTAAGGGTTTGCTTCCACCACGCTGCCCAGGAGGCTGCGGATCCGGTGCATCTCGGTCCGGATGGCTGCCGCGGTACCGGCATCGCCGTGAATTTCGTAGGCCAACTCGTCGGCGCTCCAGCCCTGGGTACGGGATGCCAGCAGCGCCAGGATCTCGGCGCGGCGCAGTGTCAGCGGGCGGAGAGTATCGCCGTCGAGCGCGGCCGAAGGAGCGTCCCCCAGCAGTCTCAGCTTCAGCGCTAACGTACTTCCGGCGTCGCGATCCGGTCCGGCGGGAGGGGTCGCGGACTTCAACAGCTCCTCGGCCAGCCGCACTCCGCACCGCACCAGGCGAAGACTGTCCGGCGTGACCGATTCGAATGGGCCGGATACATCCAAGACTCCGAGGACGTCCCCGGTCAAAGGGTCACGAATCGGTGATGCCGTGCAGGCCCAGTCGTGATGCGTGCGCACGAGGTGTTCGGCGGAGAAGAGTTGCGCCGGAACCCCCGTTACCAGCGCCTCGCTGATGGCATTGGTGCCCACTCCCGATTCGGACCAGTCGGCGCCCTCGACAAACTCCAAGGAGTCCGCGAGCCGCAAGGCTTGCCTGCTGCCAATCCGCCACAAGACTTCGCCCACATGGTCCGTGACGATCAGCAAATGGCGCCCGGTCGCGGTCTCATCCGCCAGCAGTTGGGACAGCGCGGGCATAACCGCCGCCAACCGGTGGCCGGCACTCAAGGAACGTGCTTCGGAAACTTCATGCCGGTGAACGGGCCGGTGCTGATCCGGGTTAATGCCCAGCGCGAGCGAACGCTGCCAGGATTTAATCAGCGACGGCGGCAGGCGCGGATCGGGAGCGCCGGAAATGGTCGCCTCGTGTGCCGCCCGGAGCGTCCGGGCGTACTCCTCGGGCGCGGAAAACCTGAGGTCCGCGGAGTTCAGGATCGAGCTGTTGCTCAGCCCCATACTGACCCTCCCAACTCGCCATCGAATCGTTGCACCCGTCCAGGTGCGGCAGACCACCGGCCGCCGGAGACGGAGGGCAGCAGCTTGGCAGACCTGTGTAACCCGATTGTAACCCCCTGCGAACTCTACTTGTGATGCGGGTCACCGCATGGTCTGGACGTTATGCAAGGGGAACGGCCCGCCGTCAGCAAGGGAAAGAGGAAAGATGCCTGAGACTCCAAACAGCGTGGTTGAGACGTGGCTGGTGCACTTCGATGAGGCGCTGCGGAACCACAACATTGACGCCGTGCTGGAACTATTCGACGACGATTCGTACTGGCGCGATTTCGTCTCGTTCACCTGGAACCTCAAAACCCTCGAGGGCAAAGAGGACATTCGGCGGATGCTCGATGCGACACTGAACGACGTGCAGCCAAGGAACTGGACCCTCGCCGAGGATGCCACCGGCGCCGCTGCGAACGCCGAGGCGTGGGTGAACTTCGAGACCGCCCAGGCCCGGGGGTACGCCCACCTGCGGATCCGGAACGGCAAGTGCTGGACCCTGCTGACCACCATGCAGGAGCTCAAGGGCTTTGAGGAGAAAAAGGGAGCCAAACGGGAGAAGGGCGTCGCCCACGAGATCACCAGGGGCCGCAAGTCCTGGCTTGAACTAAAAGAAGAACAGGAAGCCCGGCTCGGCTACCAGGACCAGCCCTACACGGTCATTATCGGCGGCGGCCAGGGCGGAATCGGGCTGGGGGCCCGGCTGCGCAGGCTCGGCGTGCCCACCATCATCATTGAGAAAAACGAGCGCGCGGGTGACTCCTGGCGGAACCGCTACAAGTCCCTCCACCTCCACGACCCGGTCTGGTACGACCACCTGCCCTACATCAAGTTCCCGGACGACTGGCCGGTCTTCGCGGCCAAGGACAAGATCGGCGACTGGCTGGAAAACTACACCCGGATCATGGAGCTGAACTACTGGTCCAAGACCGAATGCACCAACGCACGCTTCGATGAATCCACGAAGGAATGGGTGGTGGAGGTGGTGCGCGACGGCGAACCGGTCACCCTGCGCCCCAAGCAGCTCGTCTTCGCCCTGGGCGTCTCGGGATACCCCAGCGTCCCCGCGTTCGACGGCGCCGAGTCCTTCCTGGGGGAGCAGTACCACTCCTCCAAGCACCCGGGCGGCGGAGACTGGACCGGAAAGAAGGCCGTGGTCATCGGCTCCAACAATTCGGCCCACGACATCTGCGCCGACCTCTGGGAACACGGCGCGGACGTCACCATGGTCCAGCGGTCCTCGACCCATATCGCCCGGAGCGAGTCCCTGATGGATCTGGCTCTCGGCGACCTGTACTCCGAAAAGGCGCTGGCTAACGGGGTCACCACGGAGAAAGCCGATCTCCTGTTCGCTTCCTTGCCCTACCGGATCCTGCCCGACGCCCAGATCCCCGTCTATGCGCGAATGGCCGAGCGCGACGCGGAATTCTACGCTCAGCTGGAGGCCGCAGGCTTCGACCTCGACTTCGGCGTCGACGGCTCCGGACTGTTCCTGAAATACCTGCGCCGCGGCTCCGGTTACTACATCGACGTCGGCGCCTCACAACTGATCATCGACGGCCGGGTCAAGCTGGCCAACGGTGAGGTCGGGAAGATCACCGGGAACGCCGTCGTAATGGCCAACGGCACCGAGCTGGAAGCCGACGCCATCATTTACGCCACCGGATACGGATCAATGAACGGATGGCTGGCCGACCTGGTCTCACCCGAGGTGGCCGACGCCGTCGGCAAGTGCTGGGGATTCGGCTCGGATACGCCCAAGGACCCAGGCCCGTGGGAGGGCGAGCTGCGCAATATGTGGAAGCCCACCAACGTCGAGAACCTCTGGATCCACGGTGGCAACCTGCACCAAAGCCGCCATTATTCCAACTACCTGGCCCTTCAGCTCAAGGCCAGGATGGAGGGGCTGCCGACGCCGGTGTTCGAACGTCAGCCCACGCATCACACACGCTGACCCGGACACGCCGTGACATTCACAGCCCCGGGAACCACACTGGGGTGACGGCCTCCTGCTGTGACAATCCAACGACATGCCGTGGATGCGCCTGACCGGGCGCATCCACGGCCCGAAATGCGAAGGAAACCACCATGAAAGCAGCACGATTCCATGCCCGTGAGGTTCTCCGGATCGAAGATATTCCGGAGCCGGAGCTGCGCCCCGGAGCGGTGAAGATCGCCGTCGCCTGGTGCGGGATCTGCGGGACTGACCTGCATGAATTCCTGGAAGGGCCGATCTTCACCCCGCCGCCCGGCCACCCCCACCCGATTTCCCACGAGGAAGCCCCGGTCACCCTGGGGCACGAATTTTCCGGCACCATCGAGGAACTGGGGGAGGGTGTGACCGGGCTCGCCGTCGGAGACAGCGTGGTGGTGGAACCATATATCGTCTGCAACGAATGCGGCCCGTGCCTCAGCGGCCACTACAACCTGTGCACCAAACTCGGCTTCATCGGCTTGGCGGGCGGCGGCGGGGGCCTGAGTGAGAAGGTCGTCGTCGACACCCGGTGGGTCCACCCGGTCGGCGACATCCCGCTGGACGAAGCCGCCCTCATCGAACCCCTCGCGGTGGCCTATCACGCCGTCGGCAGGGGCGACGTCAAGGCCGGGGACGTCGCCGTCGTCGGCGGTGCGGGCCCGATTGGCCTGCTGACCGCAGCGGTCCTCAAGGGCCTGGGCGTCACAACGATCGTCACCGAGCTCTCGGCGGCCCGGAAGGAAAAAGCGATGTCCTCGGGAGTCGCGGACCATGTGCTGGACCCGAGCTCGGATGACGTCAAGGCGCGGGTGCTGGAACTGACGGCCGGTGCGGGGGCGGACGCAGCCTTTGAATGTGCCGGCGTGAATGCCGTGCTGGACACCATGCTCGACGTCGTGAAGCCGGCCGGCGTCGTTGTCAACGTCTCGATCTGGGGACGTCCGGCCACCGTGGATATGCAGAAGGTCGTCCTGAAGGAAATCGACCTCCGCGGCACCATCGCCTACTGCGGCGATCATGAGGCCGCGATCAAGCTCGTCCAGGAGGGAAGGTTGACCTGAAACCCTTCATCACGGGACGAATCGCCCTGGATGATCTCGTGGACAAGGGCTTCGACACCCTGATCCACCACAACGACACCGCGGTCAAGATCATCGTCCACCCGTAGTGATCCGGGTCCCACCCGGAATAGTTGCAGGCGCCGCGCAGTTGCAGCCAGTGAACCCAATCCCTGGTGAAAGGAACTGCGCATGCTGTTTTCCCCGATGACTCTCGGCGAGCTGGAACTGCCCAACCGACTTGTGATGGCGCCGCTGACCCGCGTCCGCTCCGGTAAGGAAGGCATTCCCGGCCCGCTGGTTGTCGAGCACTACCGGCAGCGGGCATCCCTCGGCCTGATAGTCAGTGAGGGCACGTATCCCAGCCATACCGGCCGGGGGTTCCCGGGCCAGCCCGGCCTGGTGACCGAGGAACAGCTCAAGGGCTGGGCCAACGTCACCTCCGCCGTTCACGCCGAGGGCGGCAGGATCTTCGCCCAGGTCATGCACGCCGGACGCGTCACGCACGAGGACACCAACGGTGGCCACCAGGTGGTTGCGCCCAGCGCCATCGCGATCGACGGCGAGACCCGCACCTACGAGGGCAAAAAGGCGTACCCCGTCCCGCACGCCCTGACCGCCGACGAACTGCCGGGCATCGTCGAGGAGTTTGTGACCGCGTCCCGCAAGGCCATTGCCGCAGGATTCGACGGCGTGGAACTGCACTCCGCCAACGGGTACCTGCTGCACGAATTCCTGGCCCCGTCCGCCAACCAGCGCGACGACGTCTACGGCGGTTCCCCGGCGAACCGGGCGCGCTTTGTGATTGAAGTGACCCGGGCCGTGGTGGACGCCGTGGGTGCCGACCGGGTTGGCATTCGCATCTCACCCGAGCACAATGTGCAGGGCGCGGTGGAGCTTGACGCCGCCGATATCAAGGCAACGTACGGCCAGCTCGTGGATGCCTTGGCCCCGCTGAAGCTCGCCTACCTCAGTGTGCTGCACCAGGACCCCACCGGCGAGTTGGTGCAGGACCTGCGCACCCGGTTCGGCGGCACGTTCCTGCTGAACACGGGCTTCGGTGTTATCACCACCCGGGAGGAAGCCACCGCGCTGGTCGCTGACGGCCACGCTGACGCCGTCGTCGTCGGACGCCCCGCCATTGCCAACCCGGACCTGGTCCGCCGCTGGCAGGAAGGGCTCCCGGTCAACGAACCGGACCAGTCCACCTTCTACGGCGAGGGCGCCAAGGGCTACACGGACTACCCGGCGTACCAGAACTAGGCCCCGGGCCGCAGCACCCCCCGGAATACCTCCCGCGGGTGGACATGTCCCTCCTCGATCACTGTGACCGAGGGACATGTCCCTCCGCGATCACCAACAGTGGGCAGAATGCCATTCTGCCCACTGTTGGTGTTTAAGAATGGGCATGTGCCACCGGATTGGGCTCCAAGAATGGGCATGTCCCGTCGGCCCTTGGAAGCAGGGATGGGCATGTCCGGTGTGGGTCCGGGCGCAGCGCCCATGCCTATCCGAACGGCGCAGTCCTATAGGATTTGACCATGCAACCAGCTTCATCCGGGAACCTGTCTCAGGGCCGACCCGCAGGCCGACCCGTTAGCCGACAGGTCCTTGCAGACCACGTCTACGAGGAACTCCTGGCGTCCCTGATGGACGGCCGGATGGAACCGGGGGCCGTGGTGAGCATCGACGGTACCGCACGGGAACTGGACGTGTCCCCCACTCCGGTCCGCGAAGCGCTGGCCCGGCTCGAACACACCGGCATGGTGCGCCGGGTGGCGCTGAAGGGCTATCGTGTGGCGCCGGTGTTTACCCAAGAGGACTTCGCGGAACTGATGGAGGCAAGGCTGGCCATTGAGCCGGTCAATGCCCGGCTCGCCTGCGCCAGGCTGACGCCGGAGCATCTCGCCGAGCTGGGCCGAGCCGTCGCTGATCTCAGGTCCGCGCCGCGGGGACCGTCGTTTGCCGAATACCGCGACTATCTGGAGGCGGACGAGAGGTTTCATCGGCTGATAGCGGAGTTCACCGGTAACCAGTTTATGGTCGCCGCCTATGCGGCGCTTGGCGGGCAGGTCCAGCGTTTCCGCCTCTTCGGGGGAGTGGGCATCACCGACGCGGAGTACGCCATCGCCGAACACGAGTCCGTCCTGGACGCCCTAGCAACCGGGGACCCGGACCGGGCCGCGGCAGCCATGTCCGACCACGTGTACAGGGTACGTGGCCGGGCCATCGCGGACGCGCCCGCCGGCTGAGCCGGCCCCCAAGGGAACCTCACAACTGACCCCTTCACAGGCAGGGATTGTCCCTATAGGATCTTTGATTGTTGCCAGCAATCATGGATGTGACCTTGACAACATTCATTTGATAGTAAATCCTATAGGAAACAGGATTCCACGAAGGAGTGAACCCATGGCCTATACAGCCGAAAACTGGCCCATCACGGCAGCGTTGCTGCAGTTCCCTGGCGTTGACGCCGCGGGAACCCCGATCAACGACGCTGAGGCAACGGCGTGGGCCGCGGTACTGCAGGAAGTCAAGGACGCTGGTTTCACCAACGCGGACCTCACCGACAGCTGGGTCCGCCCCGGCGACCTGAGCCCCACCCGCCTCGCCGAGTTCAAGCAGACCGCCGACAACGTCGGCATCGGCATTCCCGTCATCTCCGCCATCCGCCGCAGTGTCATCGAGGAGCGGAACTGGGAAGCGAACCTGGCCTACAGCCACCGAACCATCGACGCTGCCGCCGAGCTTGGCTGCGAGGTGGTCTCGTTTGGACTCCACCAGGCGCTCACCGCCGAACAGCAGAAACAACTGTGGTTCTGGACAGTCGAAGGGCACAAGGACCCGGTGGGCGACAAAGAGACCTGGGCCAAAGCCGTCACCCGCCTGCGTGAACTGGGCCGGCACGCCGCCGACGCGGGCCTCCTGCTCTCGCTTGAAATGTATGAAGACACCTACCTGGGCACCGCAGACTCATCGGTGCAGCTGGTGCAGGACATCGGACTGGATAACGTCGGCCTCAACCCGGACCTCGGCAACCTGATCCGCGTGCACCGCCCGATCGAGGACTGGCGGGAGATGGTTGCCAAAACACTCCCGTACTCCAACTACTGGCACATGAAGAACTACATCCGCGACGAAAACCTCGCCCGCGACATGTACGTCGCGATGCCGGCGCCGATGGAAAGTGGCCTGATCAACTACCGGGAGGCCTTCCGGATCGCCCTCTCGGTCGGCTTCCAAGGCATCCTGTGCACCGAGCACTACGGCGGCGACGGCCTCAGTGTGACGGCCAGCAACCAGGACTACCTCCGCGGCCGCATCTTGCCCAAGACCGCCGGCTATCCGCTCGGCCGCAGCCAGGTGGCCCAGGGCCGCCAGCAGCCGGCCGCTGCGGAACTCGCCGGCGTTTAGGCCAGTTCCCGACGGCGGCCCGCTGACTTCCGCTGCTCCTGCTCCACTTCGGAATTACCTCCACCACGGATTCAAAGAGGAACCATGACCCAGATCTTCGACAACCCCGCGGACTTCGCGGATGAGGCGTTGGACGGCTTTGTGGCAGCCAACCGAGGCTACGTAGCCCGTGTGGACGGCGGCGTCGTCCGGTCCACCGAGGTACCCGCCGGACAGGTCGCACTGGTGGTTGGCGGCGGCTCCGGCCACTATCCCGCCTTCGCCGGACTCGTCGGCCCCGGACTTGCCACCGCGTCGGCCTGCGGCAACATGTTCGCTTCCCCGGCAGCCGGCCAGGTCTACCGGGTCGCGAAGGCCGCCAACGCCGGCGGTGGCGTGCTGCTGAGCTACGGCAACTACGCCGGGGACGTGCTGCACTTCGGCCAGGCGCAACTCCGCCTCAACGCCGAAGGTATCGAAACGCGCACCGTCTTGGTCACGGACGACATTGCGAGCGCTCCGCTCGAGCAGATCGAGAAGCGCCGCGGAATCGCAGGTGACCTGACCGTCTTCAAGGTCGCCGGCGCCGCCGCCGAGGCCGGACTGACGCTGGACGACGTCGAAGGGCTGGCCATCCGGACGAATTACCGGACCCGTTCCCTCGGTGTCGCGTTCGAGGGCTGCACGCTTCCCGGCGCCAGCGAACCGCTCTTCCACGTACCCGCCGGGCAGATGTCCCTGGGCCTGGGCATCCATGGTGAACCGGGAATCTCCGAACACCCTATGCCCACGGCCTCGGAACTCGCCGAACTGCTCGTCTCCAGGTTGCTCGCCGACAAGCCGCACGACGCCGGTGACCGCGTGGTGGCGATCATCAACGGCCTCGGCACCGTCAAGTATGACGAACTGTTCTTGCTCTTCGGGAAAATCGAAAAGCTCCTCGTCGCGGCCGGTCTCACAGTTGTGGAACCGGAATGCGGTGAACTTGTTACCAGCCTGGACATGTCAGGGCTTTCCCTGACCCTGCTCTGGCTTGATGACGAACTCGAACGGTACTGGGGAGCACCGGCGGACACGCCGGCGTTCCGCAAGGGAAACCTGGGTCCGCGCCGCCCGCGCCAGCAGGCGCTGGTCGAAACGGAAGCGGCAGCCGACGTCGAACACCCCACCGCGGCAGCGGCGGGCCTCGGGCTGCGGGCTGCGGCAATCCTGGGCCAGGTGCGCGACGTCGTCGTCGAGCATGAAGACGAATTGGGCCGCCTGGACGCCATCGCCGGCGACGGGGACCACGGCATCGGGATGCGGCGCGGCGTCGACGCAGCTGTCACGGCGGCCGAGCAGGCGGTGGCCCTCGACGGCGGCGCCTCGGCTGCCCGGGTCCTCACCGCGGCGGGGGAGGCCTGGAGCGAGCGCGCCGGCGGCACCTCCGGCGCGCTCTGGGGTTCCGCCGTCATTGCCGCCGGACTTGCGCTGGGAAACCGGGAGGACTATTCGGGAGCAGATGCCGCCGCCGCCGTCACCGCTTTTGCGGACGCCATCACCGAACTCGGCAAAGCAGAACCGGGAGACAAGACCATGGTGGACGCGTTGCTGCCGTTCAAAGACACATTTGTCACCGCGTTCGACGGCGGTGCGTCCGTCGCTGGGGCGCTCGCCGGCGCCGCCGCCGCAGCGCAGACCGCTGCCGAGGATACCGCCAAGCTCCGTCCGCTGAAGGGCCGCGCCCGGCCGCTTGCGGAGAAAAGCCTCGGGCACGCGGACCCCGGAGCCATTTCCTTCGCCCTTATTACGGCGCGGATTTCAGCGCACCTGAACACCGAATACCCTGACACCGCAGAGATCGATTTCGCGTCCGTCAAACCCGGACCGGCACAGCAAGGAGCACAGGCATGAGCACAGCAACAGGCTGGCGCGTTGTCATCGGCAACGATGAAGCCGGCGTCGAATACAAGATGGCGTTGAAGGCGCTGCTCGAGGCGGATCCCCGCGTCGCCACCGTCCACGACGTCGGCGTCGGCGCCGACGACACCACCGCCTACCCGCATGTCGCCGTCGCTGCCGCCCGAAAAGTCGCCGACGGCGAAGCCGACCGGGCGCTGCTGATCTGCGGCACGGGACTCGGCGTCGCCATCTCGGCCAACAAGGTTCCCGGCATCCGTGCCGTCACTGCACACGACAGCTACTCCGTGGAACGGTCCGTGCTCAGCAACAACGCCCAGGTGCTTACCCTCGGGCAGCGCGTCATCGGCCTGGAGCTGGCTAAGAAGCTCGTGGGCGAATGGCTCAGCCACCGTTTTGATGAAAATTCTTCCTCCGCCGCCAAGGTGGACGCCATCTGCTCCTACGAGCCCGACTACACGAAAGCAGTCTGACCATGACCGACAACCTCAGCAGCGAGGCTGCACAGTCCATCGATGCGGCGGGTGCACTTAACGCCGCCCGCAAGATCGCCGTCGTCGGCTCCGGCTACATGGGTGGTGGGATCGCGCAGGTATTGGCCCTTGGCGGTGCCCGCGTAGCGCTGGCCGATGTGTCCGCCGAGGTGGCGCAAAAGAACTACGACCGGCTGCTGGCCGAATCCGATGAGTTTGTCGCCGCGGGGCTTTTCCCGGCCGGTTCCACCGAGATCCTGAAGCAGAACCTCTGGGCCGCCAGGGACATCGAGGAGGCCGTCGCCGACGCCGACTTCATCGAAGAAGCCGTCCCGGAAGTCATCGCGATCAAGCACCAGACCCTGGCTCGCATCAGCGCCGCGGCCCGTCCGGACGCGGTCATCGGCTCCAACACCTCCACCATCTCCATCGCGGAACTCTCCGAACCGGTCACCAACCCGGGCCGGTTCCTGGGGGTACATTTCTCCAACCCGTCACCGTTCATCCCGGGCGTGGAAATCATTCCGCACGCCGGGACGACCGCGGCCACCATCGGCGCCGTCCGCGACCTTGTCCACGCGGCCGGCAAGCAGACCGCCGTCGTCAAGGACGTCACCGGTTTTGTGCTCAACCGCCTGCAGTATGCGTTGTTCCACGAGGCCGCCCAGCTGGTGGAGCAGGAGATTGCGACGGCCGAGGACATCGATACCCTGGTCCGCACCACCTTCGGCTTCCGGTTGCCGTTCTTTGGGCCGTTCGCCATTGCCGACATGGCAGGGCTGGACGTCTACAACTTCTGCTACAAGTCGCTGCAAAGCGAATTCCCGGAACGCTTTGCGACGCCGAAGATCCTCAGCGAGCTGGTCGACGCCGGAAAGCTGGGCACGAAGACCGGTGCCGGTTTCCTCAACGTCCCCGCCGAGCGTACTCCCGAGCTCATCGCCTACCGGAACAAGGCCTATGTGGCGATGCAGAAGCTCATCGACGATCTCGGCCCCGCGCCCATCAACTAGCACCGCCACTTCCACTTTTTATCCGTTCAGGAGCAGCTTTATGAGCACTTTCCCCGCAGCACGCACAGTCATCATCACCGGCGCCGTTTCGGAGCGTGGCATCGGCCGTGCCACCGCCAACTACCTGGCCGCGCAGGGCTGGAACGTCGGCATCATCGACCTCGACGACGCCAGGTGCAAGGCCGCGGCCAAGGAACTCGCGGCCGAGTACGGCGTCAGGGCTTTCGGTGCCGGCGCCAACGTCGGCGACGAGGCCTCCGTCCGTGCAGCCATCGACGCGATCGAAGCCGAACTGCCGCAGATCGTGGCCCTCGCCAACGTGGCCGGCGTCAGCTCCCCGGTCCCGTACCTGGAACTCGACGCGGCCGAGTGGGACCGGGTCCTCGGCATCAACCTCAACGGCGTCCACTACGCCACCCGCCGGGTCGCCGAGTCCATGGTCAAGAACCGGATCGGCCGCATCGTCAACATCTCCTCAGTCTCCGCCCAGCGCGGCGGCGGCACCTACTCCAAAACCCCGTACTCCGTGGCCAAGGCCGGCGTGATTGGGCTGACCCGTGCCACCGCCCGCGAACTCGGTGAATACGACATCACCGTCAACGCGATCTCGCCGGGCCCCATCGATACCGACATTATGGGCGGGACCCTGAGCCAGGAACGCAAGGACGAGATGACCAAAGACCTCGTCGTGAACCGGGTGGGCTCCACCCGGGACATCGCGGCCGCCATCGCCTTCCTCATCAGCGAGGACGCCGGCTACATCTCCGGCCAGACGCTGAATGTGGATGGCGGACTCTACATGCACTAAGGAAGAAGCACCGTGGCACAACCGAGTAAGACCGCAACCTCCGGATTCGCGTCGTGGAGCAGGGGACGGAAGATCTATCTCGCCGTCGGGATCCTGGCCTGCCTGGCCGGGGTCATGATCATCGCCTTGTCCCGCTAGAGAACATCGTTTTGACCGCTCCACCCACCTGATTCACTCAACTAATCTGCTCGACGAGGAGTTTTGATGTCCGTTGTATCAACGTCCACCAGGGACCTTCTGGAGACCCCGGTCCTAAAATCGGCGATCTCCAAGGCGTCCCGCCGACTTATGCCCATGCTGGTCATCCTGTACGTGGTGGCCTTCCTAGACCGCACCAACGTGGGCTTCGCCGAAGCCGCCCTGGGCGTGGACAAGGGCATCACTGCCGGCGCCTATGCCCTCGGTGCCGGGATCTTCTTCATCGGCTACGCCCTGTTCGAAATCCCGAGCAACCTGCTCCTGACGAAGTTCGGCGCCAAGATCTGGCTGGCCCGCATCGCCATCACCTGGGGCATCGTCTCGGCGTGCTTCGCGTTCGTCCAGGGCGAGACGTCGTTCATCATCCTGCGCTTCCTGTTGGGTGTCACCGAAGCCGGCCTGTTCCCGGGCGTCATCATGTTCCTCGCCGCGTGGTTCCCCAACAAGGTCCGCGTCAAGATGTTCGCCATCTTCTACCTGGCCCAGCCGTTCTCCCAGATGCTGGGCGCGCCGCTCTCCGGCTGGCTGATCAACATCGGCGACCAGGTTCCCGGTGTCCAGGGCTGGCAGGTGATGTTCTTCAGCGAGGGCATGCTGGCAGTTCTCGCCGGCGTTGCAGCGTTCTTCTTCCTGATCAACAGCCCCCAGGACGCCAAGTTCCTGACCAAGGAAGAGAAGAGCGCACTCCTGGAGGTCATGGCACTGGAGGACACCGTCAAGGAAGAGTCCGGCCCGCGCGGCGTGCTCGCCGCCATGAAGAACGGCAAGGTCTGGTACTTCACCGTCATCTACTTCTGCCTCCAGATCGCCGTCTACGGTGTAACGTTCTATCTCCCGCAGCAGGTAGCCCAGCTCACCGGCCAGAAGGTTGGCCTTGCTGTCGGTCTGCTGGCCGCGATCCCGTGGTTCTTCGGTATCTTCGCCTGCTACTTCATCGGCAAGGCCGCCAACACGGTGGTCCGCCGCCGGGTCTGGGGCACCGGGCTGTTCATCTCCACCGGGCTGTGCATCTTCGGTTCCGCGTGGGCCGGCGCGAACCACATGCCTGCCCTCGGCATCATCTTCATCACGCTGGCCGTGTGCAGCTTCCTTTCGATCGGCCCGATCGCCTGGTCCTACCCGACGGCGTTCCTGACCGGTACCGCCGCGGCTGCCGGTATTGGCCTGATCAACTCGCTGGGCAACCTCGGCGGATTTGTGGCACCGATCCTGCGGACCACTGTCAACCAGGCCACCGCCTCGGACACCGGGACCATGGGCGTCTACGCCCTCGGTGTGTTGCCCTTCCTGGCCGCGGCAATGATGTTCGCCACCAAGCGGTTCAAGAACAAAGCGGACGAACTGCTGGAGAAGTAAACCAAGCCGTTCCGCCCGATCCAGCAGAAAGCACCAACAATGCAGCAGCGCAGCGCCCTCCAATTCACCGCCGGCAGCATCCTGGTGGGTGTCAGCTCCAAGATGTACCTGGGATACCGGGACAGCCTGGACTGGCTGGAACGGCTGCGGCATGTTGTGGACACCCGCCCGGCTCTCGCAGCCGGGCGGGTTGTCCCGTTTGTTATCCCCTCGTTCCCGGTGCTGCCGGCCGCGGCCACGCTGCTTGCCGGTTCGCCGCTGCTGCTCGGCGCGCAGAACTGCGGGTGGGCCGACGGGCCATGGACCGGGGAGGTTGCCCCGTCCATGCTGGCCGAGCTGGGCGTCGGGTTGGTGGAGATCGGCCACGCCGAGCGCCGGCGCCACTTCGGAGAAGACGACGCGATGGTGGCGCGCAAGATCCGGGCCGCGGATGACGCCGGGCTCACGGCGCTGCTGTGCGTCGGAGAGGCCGACGCCGGCAATGCTGAGAGCGCCGCGGACGTTGTGTACCGCCAGATCCGGTCCGCCGTCGACGGCGACTGGGATCTTGCCTCGCGGCTCGTCATCGCGTACGAGCCCGTCTGGGCCATCGGTGCGCCGGAACCAGCCGCTGCCGGGTACGTGTCCGACGTCGTAGCGCGGCTCCGGAACAACCTTGCCGCCTCGGGACGGGCCGACTTGCCCATCATTTATGGCGGCTCAGCCAAGCCCGGACTCCTGCCGGCACTGGACGGCGTTTCCGGCCTCTTCCTGGGCCGGTTCGCGCACAATCCGGTGAACTTCGGCACGGTGCTCGATGAGGCGCTCCTGCTGGCCGGGTCGGTTCACTCCTAGCCGGACTAGCTACCGGCCGCGACAGAGCGTTGGCACAGCCCGATGAACCCGCCCAGCTGCTCGAGGCCTTCGGGGTGCAGGGGCAGGTAGTTGGTGAGCTCAGGCGAACGGACCAGCACCGCGCGCCACTGGCCCCGGGACACCGCCACGTTAATCCGGTTGCGGGAGAGCAGGAATTCCATGCCGCGCGGGGCCTCGGCCACCGCCGAACACGCCATGGACACAATCACTACGGCGGCTTCCTGGCCCTGGAATTTATCTACGGTTCCCACCCGGACGCCAGCCAGGGACGCGTCCTCCAAGGCCTCCCGAACCACGTTGACCTGGGCGTTGTACGCAGCCACCACCAGAATGTCCGCACCTGCCAGCGGCCGGGTGCCGTCCTCCGCATGCCAGCTCAGCCCCACATGGCGGCGTACCTGCCTGACAACTTCGGCGGCTTCCTCGACCGAGGACGTGGTGTTGCCGCTGTGCTCCACCAGCACCGTCTCGATCCCGGACGGAACTCCCTCGAGCCGGCGGAGGTCCGCGGCCGGGGCCGAGCGCAGCTTGCCGTCATACGAGAGTTCGGAGACGGCCCGGCACAGCTGCGAGGTCATCCGCCACGAGTCGGCCAGGAAGTAACCAAGCCCCGGCGGCAGCGTGGCATGGCCGGCCGAAACCCAGCCCAGCGCTGAGTCGTTCACGGGTTCGGGGTGGCTGCCCTGGCTGACCTGCGGCAACTGCTGGGGATCGCCAAGCAAGAGCAGGCGGCTGCTCGCCTGCGCCACGGCAAGGGTGTTGGCCAACGAGAATTGGCCGGCCTCGTCAATGACCAGCAGGTCCAGGGATCCGGCCGGAACGTTAGCGCCAGTTATCGTCCAGGCAGTCCCGCCGATCAGGGCGCCGCCCGGGGAAGCGAGCAGCCGCGCAACATCCTGCGCCGACCGTTGATCCCACGGGAGCGGTTCCTGGTGTTTGACGTCTTTGGCCACGCAGGCAGGATCGACGCCGGCCTTAGCCACAGCTGTTGTGAGCAGGTTCTCCACCACCGCATGGGACTGACCGACGACACCGACTTTCCAGCCGCTGGCTACCAGCCGGGCGATGACATGGGACCCCACGTGGGTCTTGCCCGTCCCCGGCGGTCCCTGGACCGCGACATAGGAATGGTCCAGGGACCTAACAGCCTCGGTGATCGCGTTAATAAAACGGTCCGGCCCCTCACCCGGCGCAGGCAGCGGCGCCCCGGAAACCAGCCGCGGCGGAACCCGGCGGACAAGATCCAGCGCCGGGTGACGCGGGAAACCAGGCGGCGCGGCTGTTAATCCGGCGGCGACGTCGCCGGAAAGGGTGGCCAAGGCCTCCTCAAGGCTTTTGGTCTGGATGGGCTGGTCTTCGGTCAGCGCCACGGGCACCTGACCGTAAGGTTCGATGCCACGGCGGAGCTTGTCGCGGATGATGACAGTATCCCGGCCGTCCTCGTGGCCGAGCTCCAGGACCTCCGTTCCGAACCACCCGTTGCGACCGCTCCCGTTTATCCCCGTCCCCTCGAGCCCGGCCGGGAGCGGCGGTTCGTACATCCGGAACCAGGTGCTGCCTGCACGAAGATCGGAGCCAGGGCTAAGAGTGCCGATCAGCTTTACCCTCCGCTCCGGGAGCTTGGCACCTTCCTTGCGCCACTCCGTCAACACTTCAGCGTCCTCGACGAGGAAGACGTTGCGGTCCTGCTGGTGGTGGCTGTCGGGGCCGTTCTCGCAGCGGTCGAAGTGCGCCCACCAGAAGGCCTTCCGCTCGCGGCGGTGGTAGCTGACCGCCGCCGCCAGCATCGCAACGGCCCTCCGGTCGTTCCCGGACAGCCCGACGCCGGCCTCCGCCAGCCCGGCAAGCCTCACTTCCAGTTCATCGAGGTCAGCGGTTCCCGGTGCGGCGTCGGTGCCGGAGCCGGCGGTGGGGGGAGCAGCAGGGGAAGCCCCGCCGGCACCGTCCGGCCCGATGCCGCGCTCCCGTGCCAGGTCCAGGAGCCAATCACGGAGCGCCAGGGTGGAGAGGCAGTCGTACTCGTTATAGTCGGAGATCCCGGCGAGGATTGAGGCAGCCTCCCCGGCCCGGCCGTCGTCGCGTGCATCGCAGTAGTGGGCGTAGGCAACCACGGAGGCGCCGGCGTCCTTGACGTCCCCGGACCGCAGGTTCGTCCCCATATAGAGCGGCTCAAGTTTCTTGATGCTGTATGAATTCTCGGAGATTCGGATGCTGGTCCTGACCGTCTGGTACAGGTCCACCAGGAGTCCTTCGCGCAGCCACCGGTCGACGGTGTCCTCGCCGGCGACGTGCAGTACGGAGAGCTTCCGGAGGGCAGTCTTCTCGTAAGCGGCGTAGTGGTAGACGTGCATATCCGGATACTCCTGCCGGCGCTGCTGGACATAGTCGAGGAAGTCGAGGAACGCCTGCTTCTCTGCCTCCCGGCTGTGCGCCCAGAACGGCCGGAACACCCCTGCCAAGCCGGGCCCTGCCGGGGCCTCGACGACGCCGAACAGGTACTCCAGTCCCCAGACCCCGGTGGCGCTCTCCTGCCACAGCGGATCGCCTTCGAAGTCGAAGAAAATATCACCGGCGCTGGGAGGTGGCAGCTCCGCCAGGGAGTTCTCCGGGACCACCCGGTAGCTGAGGGCGTGTTCCGTTCCGTCCTTGACGTACCGGACTCCGCCGTCGGCAGCGCCAACCCCGCTCTGCATCCGGGCCTGGTCCTGCAGCCGCAGCAGGGCTGCGTTCGCTCCGGGAAGGTCAGCCTGGGCGAGTGCCCTGACCGTGAAGATCTTCCGGGCGTGCAGGGCTTTGCGCTGCGCCGAAGTCATCCGCGCCACCAGCAGCAAATCGTCTGTGGCTGCGGCCTGCTCCTGGCAGTAGTCGCAGCGGCCACAGGCGCTAAGCCCGGCCGCACCCCAGCGCACTTTCTGCGGCTGCGCCAGATGGGCGGCGGTCAACGCCACGAAACGGTCCCGGCGCTCGCGGAAGACCGGCAGGATCTCGGCCAGCTTGTGGTTGGTGCGGACGTAGTCGAAGCCACCACCCGGGAGCGGTACGGTGGCACCGAGAATCAGGGTCACGGCGGGGTCCGGTGTGATCCCGGCCTTCAGCAGCTGATCACCGTAGGCGGCCAGCTGGAGCAGCGCGGTCACCTTGGCATGGCGGGCCAGTTTGGTGTCGAACACCGCGTAGCTGCCGTCGGCCTGGCGGACCAGGAAGTCGGAGCGGCCATGGAACTGGCCGTCAAAGAAGGCGGCCTGGAACACCACGTCTGACCCCGAGCGCAGGGCTTCAAGGGATTCGTGGTGTTTGGACAGCAGCGTCGTGCGGTCCATGGCTTGGGCAGGCGCGACGTCGTACACCCCCCGCCCGGTGGCGGGATTCCAAGGACCGAACTCCTCGACAAAGCCTGCGAGGACCTTGAGTTCGTGGCGGTCACCGAGCACTGCCGCATGCTGGAGCATCTCGTCAGCTTCGAACCCGGCTTTGGGGGCACGGCCCAGCTTCTCGTCAAGCTTGCGCAGCACCTGATACTCACAACCGGCTGCCGTGACGAGGTCGCTCGCGGAAAAAACCAGGTCCGGTGCGGAACCCGGCACGTCCGGTTCAAGAAAAAACACTGTGCCCCCGATAACTGACGCGCTGCTGGTTCTAAGGCTGGGCCTGCGGGCGTCAGCGCCGACCGCCCTTCTGGTCCTCAAGCTATCAAAGCCCGCCGACATTC
Source organism: Arthrobacter sp. UYCu512 (assembly GCF_040547075.1). Lineage (NCBI taxonomy): Bacteria > Bacillati > Actinomycetota > Actinomycetes > Micrococcales > Micrococcaceae > Arthrobacter > Arthrobacter sp. UYCu512. Next base: position 87,028 of record NZ_JBEPPA010000006.1, on the reverse strand, counting down.
CGGCGGGCACCAGGGCTGGAACGCACTGGTTCCTGTCGTCGGTCGGGCGTATGGTCTGAAGACCATGACGGAACAGCAGCCTTTCGAACTTGTCCAGCGTTACCCGCATTTCGAGTTGCGGCACTATCCGACGCACGTGGTGGCCGAAGTCCGGGTCAACGCAAGCTTCGACCGGGCAGGCAACGCGGCCTTCCGATACCTCTTCAACTACATCAGCGGCAACAACGCTGCCCGGCAGTCGGTAGCCATGACCGCCCCGGTTGTGCAGGGCTTCGGCCCGTCCCAGAAACTGGCGATGACCGCCCCGGTGCTCCAAAGCGGGTCCCTGACCAGCGCAGACGGTGCGGCAGAGTTTGTGGTGGCCTTTGTCCTGCCGGCGGGAATGACAGCTGAAACTGCCCCGGTACCGTCAGATCCGAAGGTCAGGATCCGGACCGTGCCCGGGTCCTTCGTGGCCGCGAAGGTGTTCTCCGGCGGCGGCTCGAAGGGCGCTTTCGAGCAACGGAACCTGGAACTGCAGGCAGCCCTGACGAATGCAGGCCTACGCGCCGTGGGCTTGCCCCGGTTTGCCCGTTTTGATCCGCCGTTTAAGCCCTGGTTCCTCCGCCACAACGAGGTCCTCCAGGACGCCGAGCATCCGCGTGCCGGTGCCGGTGGGGAGACGCCCGGGGAAACGCCGGGGTAAGGCAAAATGGCAGGGTGACCAACCTCCCGCAGCGCCCGTCCCCGTCCGCCACCAGCAAGGCTCCGCACACGCAGGAGTCCGGCATTGCCGCGCAGATCGCCGCAGAGCTCGGTGTGCAGGCTTGGCAGGTCAAAGCCGCAGTGGACCTGCTCGACGCAGGGTCCACAGTGCCCTTCATTGCCCGCTACCGCAAGGAAGCCACCGGGACGCTCGATGACACCGCGCTGCGTGGACTGGAGGAGCGGCTGCGATACCTGCGCGAGTTGGAGGAGCGTCGCGGCACCATTCTCGAGGCTATCGCGGCGCAGGGGGCATTGACGCCGCAACTGCAGGCCGCCGTCGCCGGGGCCGATACGAAGTCGCGGCTGGAAGACATCTACCTCCCGTTTAAGACCAAGCGGCGCACCAAGGCACAGATCGCCCGCGAGGCCGGGCTTCAGCCGCTCGCCGAGGCGCTGCTGAAGCGGCCGGAGCTGGATCCTGAACGGGAAGCGGGCCGCTACCTCAACGCCGAGCACTCCATCGGGGACGCCGCGGCGGCGCTCGCGGGGGCCCGATCCATCCTGGTGGAACGTGTCGCGCAGGACGCGGACCTGGCAGCTGCGTTGCGCGAACGGCTCTGGACCCAGGGCCGGATGGTGTCCCGCGTGAAAAAGGGCAAGGACGCCGAGGGCCAGAAGTTCAAGGACTACTTCGAATTCTCCCAGCAGCCCGCCGGGATGCCCTCGCACCGCGTCCTGGCGCTGTTGCGCGGCGAAAAGGACGGCGTGCTGGAGCTGGATCTCGCCGAGGCTGAACCGAACGACGACGCCGCCCTCACCGCCGCCCGCAGCAGGTACGAAGCCGCCGTCGCCCGCTTCCTCGGGGTCGCCGACCGCGGCCGGCCGGCAGACGCCTGGCTGCTGCAGACCGCCCAGTTGGCATGGCGCTCGCGGGTACTGGCCCGACTCACCGCTGACCTGCGAAGCCGGATGTTCGCTGCCGCCGAGGATGAGGCAGTACGGGTCTTCGCCGCCAACCTGCGCGATGTGCTGCTCGCTGCGCCGGCCGGGAACCGCGCCACCCTGGGCCTGGACCCGGGACTGCGGACCGGGGTGAAAGTCGCGGTGGTGGACGGCACCGGTAAGGTGGTTGCCACGGACACCGTCTACCCGCACGCGCCGGCCCGGAAATGGGACGAGGCGCTCCGGACGCTGGTAAACCTCGCGCAAAAGCACGGCGTCGAACTCGTCGCCATTGGCAACGGCACGGCGTCGCGGGAAACGGACAAACTCGCCGCGGAGCTGCTCAAACAGCTCACAACGGGCACGGAAAGTGCCAACCGAAGCGGCAAACCGCAAAAAATCGTGGTCTCCGAGGCCGGTGCGTCCGTCTATTCGGCCTCGGCGCTGGCTGCCGCTGAGCTGCCGGGGATGGACGTATCCCTGCGCGGTGCCGTGTCCATCGCACGGCGGCTGCAGGATCCGCTCGCGGAACTCGTAAAGATTGAGCCTAAGTCGATCGGCGTCGGGCAGTACCAGCACGATGTCACCGCAGCCAAGCTGGATCGTAGCCTCGACGCCGTTGTCGAAGACTGCGTCAATGCAGTCGGCGTCGATGTCAACACCGCGTCCCCGGCGCTGCTGAGCCGAGTGGCCGGCGTCGGTCCGCTGCTGAGTGAGAATATTGTGGCCTACCGGAATGAACATGGACCGTTCGGCAAGCGCAGCGAGCTGAAGAAGGTGCCACGGCTCGGCGCCAAGGCCTTCGAACAGTGCGCGGGTTTCCTGCGGATCAGCGGGGGAGCGGAGCCGCTGGATGCCTCCAGCGTGCACCCGGAGGCCTACCCGGTGGCGCGGAAGATCAAGGCTGCGGCGGGCAAAGAGCTGGCCGCCGGAAGCTACACAGCGCTGAATCCGGCGGACTTCGTTGACGGTTCCTTTGGTCTGCCCACGGTTCAGGACATCATCGCCGAACTCGAGAAGCCTGGCCGTGACCCGCGTCCGGCCTTTGCCGCGGCGACGTTCTCGGAGGGTATCGAGAAGATCTCGGACCTCAGGCCGGGGATGGTGCTGGAAGGGACCGTGACCAATGTGGCGGCCTTTGGTGCGTTCGTCGACGTCGGGGTCCACCAAGACGGCCTGGTGCACGTCTCGGCGCTGGCCAACCGGTTCGTCTCCGATCCCCGCGAGGTGGTCAAATCCGGCCAGGTGGTGCGGGTCAAAGTGCTGGAGGCCGATCCGGAACGGAAACGGATTTCGCTGACCCTGCGGCTCGACGACGAACCGGCAGCTCGTCCGGACCGACCAGCGGCTCAAGGAGCCCAAGCGGGCCGAGCGTCCCAACCGTTCGCTGCCCGGCGGCCCTCCGGCGCTCCGGTGCCCGGCCGCCAGTCTTCAGCCGGGCAGCCGCCGCGCCCGGTGCCGGCAAAAACATCCCCGGCAAAAACATCTCAAGCCAAAGCGGTTCCCGCACCGGCCAACACCGCTATGGCCGAGGCGCTGCGGAAGGCGGGACTCGGGAAGTAGTTTTACCGTTCGTCGAGGATTTCCTACCGTTCGGCGCACGAACCGTACGTTTACTGATGATCTGCACCATGATTGCCGGAGGCAACGGCTCATCTTGGGGTCTTTCGCCTCTAAAATCGCTGGACACCGAGGTCTTCGACGAGCAAAGGGAACACATTATGGGCTGGCTGGACCGTGAACAAACGATTGCCCCGCCGGGATTCAATCGATGGCTGGTGCCACCGGCCGCGCTGGCCGTGCACCTGTGCATCGGGCAGGCGTACGCCACGAGCGTTTACAAGACAGCGCTGGTCAAGCACTTCGGCGCCAGCCTGACCGAGATCGGCGTGATCTTCTCCATCGCGATTGTGATGCTGGGACTTTCGGCCGCCATCATGGGGACCTGGGTGGACAAAAACGGTCCGCGCAAGGCGATGTTCACCTCGGCCGTGTTCTGGGCCAGCGGTTTTGTCGTCGGTTCGCTGGGTATCTTCAGCGGCCAACTGTGGCTGGTCTACCTCGGTTACGGTTTCATCGGCGGCATTGGCCTGGGGATCGGCTACATCTCCCCGGTTTCCACGCTGATCAAGTGGTTCCCGGACCGCCCGGGCCTCGCGACCGGTATGGCCATTATGGGCTTTGGCGGCGGTGCCCTGATCGCCAGCCCGGTCTCCACCGCGCTGCTGAAGATGTATGACCCCAACTCCGGCGCCAAGGGCTGGGTGGCCAGCGGCGACTCCGTCGGCAAGCTTTTCCTGACCCTCGCTGTTGTGTATTTGGCCTACATGATGTTCGGCGCATTCACCATCAAGGTCCCGGCCGAGGGGTGGCGACCGGCCGGCTTTGACCCGAGCAAGGTCAAGGCGGCCAAGCTGATCACTACTGACAATGTCTCCGCAGTGAACGCTGTGAAGACCCGCCAGTTCTGGCTCGTGTGGGTGGCCCTCTTCTGCAACGTCACGGCCGGAATCGGCATCCTGGAGCAGGCAGCGCCGATGATCCAGGACTTCTTCCGCCAGTCCGACGGTGTGTCCCTGGTCAGTGCCGCAGTCGCCTCCGGCTTCGTCGGGCTGCTCTCGATCGGCAACATGTCCGGCCGCTTCGCCTGGTCAGCCACCTCGGATACGACCGGGCGCAAGCGCATCTACATGGTGTTCCTCGGCATCGGCGCCGTGCTTTATACGGTACTGGCGCTAGCCGGTTCCACCACGACCTTCCTCTACGTGGCGCTCGCCTTCGTAATCATCTCCTTCTACGGCGGCGGCTTCGCGACCGCCCCGGCGTATTTGCGGGATCTCTTCGGCACCTTCCAGGTTGGCGCTATCCACGGCAGGCTCCTTACGGCCTGGTCCGCGGCCGGCATCGCCGGGCCGTTGATCGTGAACGCCTTCCTTGACGCCCAGGGCAAACCCGGCCAGCTGACCGCCGGGTCCTACCAGCCCGCGCTGCTGACCATGGTGGGGCTGCTGATCATCGGCTTTGTGGCCAACCTGCTGGTCAAACCGGTCGATGCCCGGTTCCACGAACCCCGCCCGGACCAGGTCCGTAACGACGAACCCGCCATGGAGGCTTGAAATGAGTACCGCACAGACATCAGTGAACAAGTCCACCGGGAAGATGGTCATCGCCTGGGCGCTGGTCGGTGCCCCGCTGGCCTACGGCATCTATGAGACCCTCACCCGCGTGGCGGCGCTGTTTGGCTGACGCTGCCGGCGGACCCGTGACCCGGCAAGGCGGCTCCGCTGCCGGGTTCACGGGACCGGATGCGTTCACCACCCGGCCCACACTGCAGGGCACCTTCGGGATGAGCGCCTCCACGCATTGGCTTGCGACGGCGGCCGCCCAGGCCGTGCTGGAACGCGGCGGGAACGCGTTCGACGCCGCGACGGCCGGAGCGTTCGTGCTGCACGTTGTCGAGCCGCACCTCAACGGTCCCGGCGGCGACATGACCGCCGTCTTCGCCACCGCGGCGGAACCGGGCATACCGGTAGTCCTGATGGGTCAGGGTCCGGCGCCCGCGGGGGCCACCGTGGATCACTACCGCGCGGAAGGCCTTGATTTGGTGCCGGGCTCGGGTGCTCTCGCCGCCGCGGTGCCCGCCGCCGTTGACGCGTGGCTGCTGCTGTTGCGGGATCACGGGACCTGGGAACTCGGCGAGGTGCTGGAGTTCGCCATCGGCTATGCCCGCGACGGGCATCCGATGCTGGGCCGGGTAGGGACAACGATCGCTGCCGTGGCGGAGCTTTTCCGTACGCATTGGCCCACCTCGGCCGAGCTGTGGATGCCCGGCGGACGGATCCCGGCCGAGGGTGAGCTGGTTCGGAACCCCGCCTATGCCCGAACCCTGCAGCGGCTCGTCGACGCCGGGGCAACCCCTCCGGCCGGGATACCGGACGAGTCCCCGGCAAGTCGCTCCCGTGTGGCCAGGATCGACGCCGCCCGACGTGAATGGCGCGGAGGCTTCGCAGCAGACGCCATGGTGAAGTCCGCCCGGACGCCGCACCGGCACTCCTCCGGCAAAGACCATCGCGGAGTCCTGGCGTTGGAAGATCTCGCCGGGTTCGAGGCCGGCTACGAACCGGCCGCCACCGTGGAGTTCCGGGGGCACACAATCGCCAAGACAGGGCCGTGGGGGCAGGGCCCGGCGCTACTTCAGGCACTTGCCATTCTCGAGGGGTTCGCTGACCGGTACCTGGATCCATCCACCGAGCTCGGAGCGCATACCATCCTGGAGGCCCAGAAGCTGGCGCTCGCAGACCGGGAAGCCTACTACGGTGACACTGACGTGCCGCTGGAGTATCTGTTGTCGGCCGAGTACTGCGCAGGCCGCCGGGCGCTCATCGGCGAGCGGGCCTCGCACCAGCTCAGGCCGGGGTCGGTGCCCGGGCGGGTGCCGTATATGCCCGTACTGCGCACCGGCTATCCAACGCCGGCGCTCGCGGGGGCACGTGCTGCGGGATTCGGGGTGGGAGAGCCGACCGTGGCGCCGAGCGGCGAGACCCGCGGCGATACCTGCCATATCGACGTCGTGGACCGCTGGGGCAACATGGTCTCTGCCACACCCTCGGGAGGATGGCTGCAGTCCTCGCCCGCTATCCCGGAGCTGGGCTTCTGCCTCGGCACCCGGCTCCAGATGACCTGGCTCGAACCGGGCACACCCTCCACGCTGACGCCGGGCAAGCGGCCCCGGACCACGCTGACGCCGACCCTCGTGCTTCGGGACGGGAGGGCAGTGACTGCCTTGGGGTCGCCGGGCGGTGACCAACAGGATCAATGGCAGCTGCCGTACCTGCTCCGGACGATTGTTGGCGGTTACACACCGCAGCAGGCCATCGATGCGCCCACCTTCCATACGACGTCGATGCCCGGTTCGTTCTGGCCGCGCACCTGGGAGCCAGGCGGCGCCGTCGTTGAGGACCGGCTGGGAGAGGACGTTATAGCCGGACTTGAACGCCGGGGTCACGTCGTCACCCGAGCTGGCGGCTGGACGCTGGGACGGCTCTCCGCGGTCATTCGTGACCCCTCGACCGGCGTCCTGCAGGCCGCAGCCAATCCCCGCGGTGCGCAAGGGTACGCCGCCGGGCGCTAGCGGACATGATTGGCCCTGGCCGGAGTCCGTCAGCCCCGCAGCCGGTTCATAAAGCCGACGGACTCGGCGGTGATCTGCTGCTGGGCCTGTTCCCTTGTGATGGCCGGCTGGCCATCACCCGGCTGCTCACCATAGTCTCCGAAGAAAGCATGAACTCCGCCCTCGACAGTCGCGTAAGTAGACGTCGGCGGGAGCAGGGACTTGGACTCCGCGACCTTCTCCGGAGTGGTCAGGCGGTCATTCGATCCGGAAATGGACAGCACGGCAAGGCCGGTGGACTCCGCCAGGCTGGCTGCGGGGAACGAAGCGAAGAGTAGAAGTCCGGCGACATCCCCGTTCGATTTCGCGAAGCCGGCTGCGCTCACTCCGCCGAGGGAATGTCCGCCGATGGCCCAGGCTGTGATGTCCGGGTGCCGGTCCATCACTCCGCGGGCCTGGCTGGTGTCCAGCAGGGCGATGCCCAGGGGTACCTTCAAGATGACGACCAGGTGGCCGGCGTTTACGAGCGGGCCCAGGATGTCCCGGTACGCGTGCGCGTCAACGCGTGCGCCGGGATAAAAGATCAGCCCCGCGCTGGGTTTTCCTTCCGGCGTGAGGGTGATGGACGTGGCGTCCTCGGCGGTGGTTCCCTTGGTTTGGCCATCGTCTCCGCTGGGCTGGTAGGGGAACGGGCTGAGCCAGACCAACCCCGCAACAAGACCCAGCGCCGCGATCCGGACCGCAAGTCCGCGGGCCAGCTGCCAGCTTGAGGCAGTGGGCAGTTGTTGGCGGCTATTTGCGGCGGTCCTCTGGTTGTTCGGGTCCGGCCGGCTGATCGGCGTCGAGCGCTGGAACAGGGGACCGGGATGGAAAAGTGGCGAACGTCTGAGGAGGATAAGCATCCACAGGATGCCCAGGCCGGCGGCAACCAGCAGCAGGATCGGCAACGCCGGGTGGCCGGCGGGGACGGCGCTGTTGCCCAACAAGATCGAGATCGGGACCGCGAGCAGCGCGACCGCAGCAAAAGCGCCGCTCCAGTACAGGACTGCCGATCGGAGGCTGTTCGGCTTCCGGTTTTGGGGCCGGGGCTGTGCGGGCTGGGGCGGTGTAGCCGGCACGCCCGGGGCAAGCCCGGTGCGGGCTAAGGACTCGGCCCCGCCGGCTGTCGCGGGGTCATCGGGCGGAGCTGCCGCCGCTGGGCTGCCGGGGTCATCCGGCGTTATGTCCTTCACCGTTCCAGGATATCTCCATCATCGAGATAACTCGCAACTGGCCGCTCCATACTGCGCCATCGAATCAGGCCCGGCGGCGTCCGGGGGGCTGCCAGCAGCTTCAGGCGGAAGTCCGGGGGGATGGGGCGCGGTGTAGTGGGTGGTGGGGTGGAAGAAGCGGTTGCGGCGGGGTTTTTGCCGTGGGTCGAGGTGCGGCGGCGGGATGAACCAGGGGACGCCGGTGCGGATCTGGATGGTCCATTGCTCTTTGTGGATTAGGTGGTGGTGGTGTGAGCACAGCAGGGTTCCGTTGTCTATGCCCGTTGTTCCGCCGCGGGACCAGTAAGTGATGTGGTGGGCTTCGCACCAAGGTGCGGGGGTGGTGCAGCCGGGGAACGCGCAGCCCTGGTCCCGGGCGGTGAGGGCCTTGCGAAGGTGGGGCGGGAAAACCCGGGTGGCCCGGCCGATGTCCAGGATTCGGCCTTCGCTGCCGAGCAGGACGGGGATGATGTCCGCGTCGCAGGCGATTTTCCGGACGGTGGCGGCGGTGACGGGTCCGGTGAACAGCAGCGTCCCGGTCTGCGCCAACGGGTCATTGGCGGTCCCGCCACCGGCCGCTTTGCCGTTTATGGTGTTGGTCCCGTCCGTTCCGAGCCGGCTGAGCAGGTCGCGGTAGTCGATGGTGGCGATGACCTGGGGGCGCAATCCTCCGGCGACGGGGAGGTTCCCGGTAGTGAGGGCGGCTTTGCAACCTCCGACCAGTCCGTCGAGGAGTTTCTGCGGGCGGGAGCGGCGGTCCAGGTCGATCTCCGGGACGCTCCCGTCGCTGCCGGACCAAGAGTTGCTGCCGGGCCAGGGGTCGTTGCCGGACCAGGGGGCCGTGGCGTTCAGGGCGGCAGCACCCGCGGCTTCCATGGCCGCTGATCCTGTGCCGGTGGCAGGTGCGGGTGTTTTCGGAGGGCTGGTGCGGGGATTAGTGCCGGTGTTCATAACGGTGAGGAGGTATTCGAACTGCTCGGTGGTCGCGAAGATTTCCAGGTGCCGAAGCCCGTGGCGGGGTTTGCGGATAAAGGCGCCCTGGAGTTGGCGGAGCAGTTCTTCGGAGGGTTCGGCACCGTCCTGATCAATCGCATCGGTCCAGCTTCGGGCCACGCGGGCCAGGAAGTCCGGGTCGTTCTCCGCGGCGGTGCGGGCCAGGGCGTGCTCCATCTGCTGGGCGGTCGCGGTATCGCAGAGGTGCCGGACCCGGTCCAGGGCCAGGGCGATGATGGTCGCGGGCCGGGACCCGACTGCGCCGGCGGCCACGACGGCGCCGAGTTCCGCGTACCGGGGAGGAAGCTGCTGGCCGCTGAATCCCTGTCGCGGCAAGAGCGTGCCGGCTAGGGACAGCCGGCGCCGGGCCTCGGCTGCACTGATCCGCAACCGTGCCCGCAGGAACTCCGCGGTGTTCCGGTACCCGTCATCTGCTGCTGCAACCGGCGCTGCCGCAACCGTTGCAGCAACCGTTGCAGCACCCGTTGCAGCACCCGCCGGCGCGGCGCCGGACCCGTTGCCCGGGCCGTCGCCGGAGTCCACCCGCCAGCCGGTGGTCCAGGAAGTGCCGGCGGTTGTGCCACCGGCCGAGGGCTGCTTCCGGGTCCGGTCCACGGCGTCGGCCGCTACGAGCTGCAGATACTCCACACACCGGGCGAGTTCCTCCACCGCGCCGGCGAAATCCGACGCGGCCCGGAAGCCCCGCAACGCCGCGTCCGCCGCCGCCGTCGAACCTGCTCCCCGGAGCGCGGCCAAGGCAGCACCCACACCGGATTGCCCGGCCGGAGCAGCGCCCCGGTCCATGTCCTGGCAAGGAATGAAATCCTTCTCGGCTTCCATAAACCCACTCTCTCAAGGGGGTCCGACATTTATCGCAACGCCGCCAGCGCAGTGCCGGAATCCCGCCGCTGGGCACCAAAACGACGAAAATCGCGACGTGTCAGTGCGGGCCAGCACGTCAGGAAGCGCCATCCAGCACACGGGGCCGGCCAAACTGGGTGCGGACCCCGGGAGAGTAGAGCACCGATTCGGGCGCACCCGCGACGTGAATGCCGGCGGCGGCAACGAGCTGATCCTCAAGCTGAGTCAGCTGCGCGCGGAACAGCGGCCAGGCAACGTGGGTGTTAGGAACGTACAAGGTCCTGCCACGAAACCGGGTGTGCAACCCGAATCGGGCGGTGAGGTGGATGGATAGCGGGTCAGTCGCTTCGACGTCAGATTCCGGGCAAACCTCAAAGTCGCTCCGGGCGCCGCCCCGAAACCGCCGCACCCAGTACCCGGCACGGAGGCCGACCGGCCCTGCCGTTCCGGCGACCGGCCCTGCCGTTCCGGCGACCGGCCCTGCCGTTCCGGTGACCGGCCCTGCCGTTCCGGTGACCGGCCCTGCCGTTCCGGTGACCGGCCCTGCCGTTCCGGTGACCGGCCCTGCCGTTCCGGCGCCCGGCCCTGCCGTTCCGGTGACCGGCCCTGCCGTTCCGCCGACCGGCCCTGCCGTTCCGGTGATCGGGCCTGCACGGTCCGGAGCAGGCTCGCCGCGGAAGCCCGCCCGGGACCACACATACGGAATACCGGCGGCGCGCGCTGCCAGTACCACCGCCAGTCGTGTCGCATCGAGGCTCAGGAAGACCACACCCCGCGTCCCGTCGGGCTCCCGGGAGTAGAGGCGCACGTTGATCTCGTTGAAGCTCCCGAAATACGGGATTCCGGGTCCGCTGCCCAGGCCTGCGCCTTGCATCCGGAATCCGATCAGTCCCACCCAGGCAGACCCGTCAAAGACGTCCGGCACCACACCCGCCGGCATAAATGGTGCCGCAGCGGCAGCCGGGATGCGCCAGTGCAGGAACACCGCGTCCAGCCACCGCTGGTCCATGATGATAGGCGCCGGAAGCTCTGGGGCGCTGGGCCAAGGATCACGGTTCACCGGTCGGTCCCCGCTAGTTCAGAAGTCGGGATTCGTCCAGGAGAGGAACTGCCGACCAGCCTCGACCCGGACCCGGCGTCACCTTCGGACCCGGCGTCACCTTCGGACCCGGGCGCCGCGGCGGGCGACTCGGTCCTTTGCTTCTGCCAGGGCCACTGGCCGGTGATCTCGAGCTCAAGTGAGAAGCTCAGGAAGGTCCGGATCAACACAATGATGGCAAGCACGCCGACGCTTTCGAAGGTCGGGGTAACGGCGACAGTCCGGATGATGTCGGCCGCGACCAGGAGTTCGAGTCCGAGCAGGATGGAACGGCCCAGCAATTGCCGGTACGAGCGGTACGGCGAAAACGGCGCGGCCCCTGCCGGCAGGTTGCTCGGCTGGAAGCCACGCAACGCCATCGGAATCGACACCACGGCGCCGATGACCATCACGGCCACCCCGGCGATGTCCATGAAGCCGCCGACAATTTGGATAATTTCTTTGAAATCCATCGTTTCCTTCACAGTTGAGGCTGCTGAAATCCAGCGCGAATCCAGCGCAGCAGCTCAGGGGTGCCGGACTCCGGCGCCGGCAAGCATCGCCCGGTAACCCTCCCGAAAACTCGGGTAGTAGAACGCGAAGCCGGTACTTCGCAGCAGGTTGTTGCTGCAGCGCTTGTTGCCGCCGCGCGAGGGCTCGCCGCTGCCCTTGTTCGGCTCACCGCTCTGCCCGCCGGTGTCCGACGGCGGCAGGGGAAGTCCCAGCTCGGCGGCCAGGAAACTCAACACCTCGCCTTGCTCGGCCGGTTCATTGTCCACGCCGAGGTACACGGGCCCGGGAAGCGCGTCCATGGTGCACAAATGGACGATCGCGGCAGCGGCGTCGTCGCGGTGGATACGGTTGGTGAAGCGCGATTCCGCCGGGATGACCGCGGCTCCACTGCGCACCTGATCGATGAGTCGGGTCCGCCCAGGACCGTAGATCCCGCCGAGCCGCAGCACCACCGGGGTGATGCCGGTGCCGCGCAGGCGGCGGTAGAGCACTTCCTCCGCCTCGCGGATGATGCGCCCCGAGAAACCGCCGGGTTCCGGCGTTGTGCTTTCGTCGATCCATTCGCCGCCAGCGTCGCCGTAGACGGCTGTCGAGGAGACAAAGAGGACTCGCCGGACCGGGGCGCCGGAGCGCAGGACGGCGTCCACTACGTTCGAAAGCCCGTCGAGGTAAGCGGCACGGTAGGCCGCCTCGGTGGGGGAGTCTGCCGCAATCGCGACGACAACGGCGGTGGTGTCCGCGGGGACGGGCGGCAGGTCGCCGGCGGCCAGGTCAGCCGCAGCACCTTCGATGGCGGCCGGAAGTTTCTCCGGCGATCGCCGCCAGCCCACCACACGGTAACCCGCCGCCGCGAACCGCAGGCCGGCTTCGGTTCCCAGATCGCCGCAACCGGCCATAAGTACGCTCATGGGGCCAGTCTGCCAGCATTTCGGCAGCCCGGCCGCCGAATCCTGGCTAGCGCGCCGGGATCGGGAAGAAGACCCGGGGATCCTGCAGCAGCGCCGGGTAGTCGAAGGCCGAGCGGTCCAGGATCTCGTCGACCTGGAAGTTCCGTGCGAATCGGCCTTCCACGGTGATCGGACGGCCCAGGACCTTGCCTACGGCGAAGGATGCACCGCCGTCGAACGGGATGGCAACGATCGAGTTGCCCGGAAGTGTGTTAAACGCCTCTTCCTGCTGCTGGCGTTTGCGGGTGGGCTTTTTGACGAGCTGCTTCGGCGGAAGCTTGCGTTGTTTCGCGGGTCGGCGGGAGCCGGAGTCGGCGTAAACGAACTGGTACTCATCCTCGTTTGCGGGCGCAGCCTTGGCCCGGCCCGCGGGCGGAAGGCTGACAGTCTCCAGCTTCTGCGGCTCGGTATTACCCAGCGGCAGGCGAAGGACCCACATGCGGTCGCCGGACGGGTCCTCCGGGACCAGCTCAAGCCTGGGTTCGGGCCAGACATACTCCAGGTCATGCTCGGTGTCCGGGAACAGCGGCGCGTAGAACCGAGGGTCCTTGGCGACCAGACGGGAGCGGTGGCTGAGGTGCAGTTCGGGGGCGCCGAGCCATGGCGGCATCGGGATCTTCGAGGCGTAATCGGGGTGTGCAGCCTGCGGTGCGAACTCCATGATCTTCTCGCGTGTGGTGTCCTCGCCGCCGCCCTTCGTCCACTCGTCCACCACTGTCAGGCCGAAGAGGGTAAGCGCCGGAACATATCCCATCCACATCCGGATTGCCGGGTGCGACTGCCAGCCGTACTCCGGAATCACCAGCGCGCGCAGGATCTGCAGCGCTTCAACTCGCTGCTTGCCGAGCCGCTCGCGGTCCAGGGCCGCTGCGCTCTGCTGGAAATCGGGGAAGGGGAGAAAGGTCTGCATCTCTCCAGTTTGAGGCCACGGAGCCAATGCGCCAATTACTGACGGCCGCGGGTGAGCGTGTTCACATTTTGGAACGGGACAGACAGCCGCGGGCGACGGCGCCTACAATAGCACAACACATCCCTGCCGCCCGGAAGACGCGCCCATGCCAAAGAAGCTTGCTACTGACTCTGCGGCGCGGCCTGAGGCCGGCCACTTGCCCAAGTATGGACAGATGCTCAGCCCCGAGGCGAACGGGATCCTGGTGTTGGAGGAGTTCACCATCGATCCGGCGGCCGCGCGGACAGAGGAGAACGGATTCCGCGTGGCACTGGCCTCCGTGGCACTGACCATGCGCCGCATCCTCGCGTTCCGCCTATTTATCGCCGTGGTGGCGATCGCCAACTTTCCCTTGTTCCTGCTCTCCAGCGGCTGGGAGATCTACATCGTCTCGCTCGTTCTGGTGGTGGCAGTCCACGCGGCGGTGACCTGGCTGAACCGTCACGAGCCTAAGATCCGCCAGCGTGGACTGCTGGAGCTGCACCTCAAGCGCGAAAAGAGCGACAACTACCGCAAAGTCCGGGACGCCGTGAAGTACGTTATCGATGCCCCGGTCCGGATGAATGAGGGCCTCTACCTTGAGCTGCTCGCCGCCAAGCGGGTGGCGCTGCATCTCGCCATGGGCACCGTGGCGCTGCTGGATACCAGCGACGACACGGCCTGGAAAGTCCGGATTGTTCGCGAAATTCCGCGGGCCGGCTAGGCCGGCAGCTGCAGCACCTGGCCCGGCAACACCAGGTCAGGGTCGCCGATGCTGGCTGAGTTGGCATCGGCCAGGACCTGCCAACCGCCGGCCAGGTGGAACTGTTCCGCGGTTTGGCTCAAGGTGTCGCCGCTTTGGATGGTGTAGCTTTCGCCGCTGAGCGGGACCACCGCAACGTGGCGTGCCACCGGGGCAGGGGCCGCTATCTGCCTCAGCCCAGCACGGTCGCCAGATACGGCGCCGTCCGGCTCGCCGGGGACTGTGCGACCACGGCGGGCGTCCCGACGGCGACGATCGTGCCCCCGGCATCGCCGCCGGCCGGGCCCAGGTCGATCACCCAGTCCGCCGCGGCCACCACGTCCATCTCGTGCTCGACCACAATGACCGTGTTGCCGGCGTCGACCAACCGGTGCAGCTGGGCCATCAGGAGCTCGACGTCGGCCGGGTGCAGTCCCGTGGTGGGCTCATCCAGCAGGTAGAGCGAATGGCCGCGCTGGGCACGCTGCAGTTCGGTGGCGAGCTTGATGCGCTGGGCTTCGCCGCCGGAGAGTTCGGTGGCCGGCTGGCCCAGCCTGAGGTAGCCCAGGCCCACCTCGCGCAGGGTCTGCAGGCTGCGGGCGGCGGCAGGGACCGTCGCCAGGAATTCGGCCGCAGCGTTAACTGTCATACCAAGCACCTCGGCGACGTTTTTGCCGCGGTAGGTGACCTCCAGGGTTTCCGGGTTGTAGCGCGAGCCGTCGCATACCGGGCACGGTCCGTAGCTGCCGGGCAGGAATACCAGTTCGACCGCGACAAAGCCCTCGCCCTGGCAGGTTTCGCAGCGTCCGCCCGCGACGTTGAAGGAGAAACGGCCGGCCCCGAAGCCGCGGGCGCGGGCCTCGTCGGTGGCCGCAAACTCCTTCCGGACGGCGTCGAACAGTCCGGTGTACGTGGCGAGGTTGGACCGCGGTGTGCGGCCGATAGGCTTCTGGTCGACTTTTACCAGCCGGTCCAACTGGTCCAGTCCGGAAACGGGGCCAACGCTGAGTTCGCCGGCTGGCTCGCCGGCTTCGGATTCCAGGTCGTCGGGTGCCGGTGCAGCGTCTGCATCGCCAGGATGCAGATGGGCGTGGACCACCTCGGCGAGGACATGGCTGACCAGCGTCGATTTGCCGGAGCCGGAGACGCCGGTCACCGCGGTGAGTACGCCCAGCGGGAAATCGGCGTCGAGTCCGCGCAGGTTGTGGCGGCTGATGTCGCGCAGTTCGAGCCAACCGGCAGCTTCCCGGCGGGAACGGCCGTCGTCCGTGGTGTTCTGTGCCTCGTCCGGGAACAGATAGGGCCGGGTCACGGAGGCATCCACCCCGGCAAGCCCGGCGACCGGGCCGCTGTAGAGCACCTCGCCGCCGCCTTCACCGGCGCGCGGGCCGACGTCCACCAGCCAGTCGGCGCGCCGGACGACGTCCATGTTGTGTTCCACCACAAAAACGGAGTTGCCGGAGGACTTGAGCAGGTCCAGGACAGCCAGCAGCGGCTCGGCGTCGGCAGGGTGCAGGCCGGCGGAGGGCTCATCCAGCACGTAGATCACGCCGAAGAGCCCGGAGCGGAGCTGGGTGGCGATCCGGAGGCGCTGCATTTCCCCGGGCGAGAGGGTGGGTGTGGCCCGGCCCAAGGCCAAGTAGCCCAAGCCGAGGTCCAACAGCACACTCACCCGCTGCAGCAGGTCCCGGGTGATGGCGACCGCCACCTCATTGTCCTCCCCTGAGCTCAGCCTGCGCGAGGCGGTTCCGGCGGACTTCAGCTCAGCGGTGGGGCGAATGATCTCGGCCAGCTCCGTCATGGGCACGCCGTTGAGTTCAGCGATGGTGCGGCCGGCGAACGTCACGGCCAGGGCGGCCGGGGTCAGGCCGCTGCCGCCGCAGACCGGGCACGGTCCGGTGTCCATAAAGCGCAGCACCCGATCCCGCATGGTGCTGCTTTTGGTATCGGCCAGGGTGTGCAGCACGTAGCTCTTTGCGCTCCAGAAGCGTCCCTTGTAGGGCTTAGCCACCCGGTCGCGCTCCGGCGTGACTTCCACAACGGGCTGTTCCTCGGTGAAAAGGATCCAGTCGCGGTCCTTTTTGGACAGCTTGCGCCAGGGCGTATCGACGTCGTAGCCCAGGTGCGTGAGGATGTCGCGCAGGTTCTTGCCCTGCCATGCCCCGGGCCAGGCGGCGATCGCACCGTCGCGGATGCTCAGCGAGGTGTCCGGCACCAGGGAGGATTCGGTAACGGTGTAGGCGACACCCAGGCCGTGGCATTTCGGGCAGGCCCCGGCGGCGGTGTTGGGGGAGAACGCGTCCGAGTCGAGGGGGCTGGCGCCGTCTGGGTAGCTGCCGGCGCGGGAGAAGAGCATCCGCAGCGAATTGGACAGGGTGGTGACAGTGCCCACCGTTGAGCGGGAGCTGGGCGTACCGCGTCGCTGCTGCAGCGCCACGGCGGGCGGCAGGCCCGTGATCATTTCCACTTTCGGGTTGTGGCCCTGCTGGATGAGCCGCCGGGCGTAGGGGGCCACGGACTCGAAGTACCGTCGCTGGGCCTCGGCGTAAATGGTGCCGAAGGCCAGGGAGGACTTGCCGGAGCCGGAGACGCCGGTGAACGCGACGATTGCATCGCGCGGCACATCCACGTCCACGTTCCGAAGGTTGTTCTCGCGGGCGCCGCGCACACGAACAAAGCCATCGGAGGAATCGTCGGGACCCAGCCCTGACATCACCGCGCCGGACACATTGGAAGCATGCTGATCAGTGTGCATCTTATCGACTCTATCGGTCCATGCAGTCTGCGGGCATATCCTTACCCAATGGAAACTTACGACGGCGTGCCCGCCACCGAGGGCGCTACCCCGGACAGCCCGCTGGTACCTGCCCCCGAGGTCCACGATTTCGCCGAGGTTCCGCAGGAAGTGTACGGCCCACTGCCGGTGGCGGAACTCCACCTGCATATCGAAGGCACCCTCGAGCCCGAACTGATCTTCGCCCTCGCGGAACGCAACGGAATCCAGCTGCCGTATGCGGATCTGGACGAGCTGCGGTCCCGCTACGAGTTCACGGACCTGCAGTCATTCCTGGATCTCTACTACGCCAACATGGCCGTACTGCAGACCGAGCAGGACTTTGCCGACATGACCCGGGCCTACCTGACCCGGGCGGCGCTCGCCGGCGTCCGGCACGCCGAGATTATGCTGGATCCGCAGGCGCACCTGGCCCGCGGGGTGGCCCTGGCGACCTGCGTTAACGGCGTGGTGTCGGTGCTGGCGACCTCCCGCGAGGAGTTCGGGATCTCCACCCTGCTGATCGCCGCGTTCCTGCGCGACCTCGCCGAAGACTCCGCGCTGGAGGTGCTGGAGGAGTTGCTCGCCATGGAAGCGCCGATTGTGGGCATCGGACTCGACTCGGCCGAGGTGGGTAATCCGCCGGCCAACTTCCAGCGGCTGTTCGCCCGGGCCAAGGACGCCGGGCTGCGCCGGATCGCGCATGCCGGCGAGGAGGGCCCGCCGTCGTACATCACGGACGCGCTGGACCTCCTGGACGCGGAACGGATCGACCACGGCATCCGCTGCATGGAGGACCCCGAACTGGTGGAGCGGCTGGTGCAGGAGCTCACACCGCTGACGGTATGTCCGCTCTCCAACGTCCGGCTGCGCGCCGTGGACACCCTGAAGCTGCACCCGCTGCCGGCTATGCTCGCGGCGGGTCTGAACGTGAGTGTGAACTCGGATGATCCGGCGTACTTCGGCGGCCATGTGGATGACAACTTCGCGCAGCTCAAGTCGGTGATCGGCCTTTCCGAGTTCGACTGCGTGCGGATGGCAGCGAACTCGATCCGTTCCTCGTTCGCGAGCGAGGAACGCAAGATGGAGCTGCTGGCCGAACTGGCAGCGTCGGGGCACTGACGCCCCGCCGCCCCGGCACTTTTTGGGTGCCCGAAGCGGCGGCGTGACGGCGCTTCGGCCTATGCGGGCGTGACGGCCTATTCCGGCACGGCGGCCTACCCGGGCGTGCCGGCCCGGGAGAGGATACGCCGCAGGAGGGTTGCGGTGAGCCAGGTGACGGCGCTGCAGACCGCGGCGCCCCAGGCAATGTCGGTCAAGGCCACAAGGACCGGGAAGTCCTTGAGGACGGCGAGCGCGGTCAGCGCCCACGTTGCGTAGCTGAAGAATCCGAACAGCGCGGCTCCCAGCACCCGCTGCCGCAGCGTCGCGGCCCGGTGGTTGGGCCGGACGCCGTAGTGCACAATCCCGGCGACGTAGACCAGGTAGAACACAACGGCGCCGGCCAGATTGACGCTGGGGGCCAGCAGGTCGCCGATCTGGCTCTCGTACTGTCGATTCGCCACGATGGTGATCCACGCAACGTCGATGACGGCGAAGATGACAGCGGTGACTGCGTAGGACAGCAGCCAATTCCTGGTTCGAACGTTCATGCCTGGCTCCTGGGTTCGGCGTAGAGGTTGTCCACGATGTGGTGGGCGCGGGCGGTGAACGCGGCGCGCTTGAGTTTCATCGTGGGGGTCACGATGCCGTTGGCTTCGCTGAGGTCCGCGAGCAGCAACACAAACCGGCGGACCTGCTCGGAGCGCGCGATTTTGGCGTTGGCGGAGCTGACCGCCTTGCCAATCGCGGTGAGGAGCCGAACGTCGTCGATCTGGACGGCGCCGCCGTCGTCCGGAATCCGCAGGCCGGCCAGATCTGCGATGCCCTCGCGCTCCGCCCACGCAGCGACGGACTCCGGATCCAGCAGCACAAGGCCGCCGAGGAAGGGTTTGCCTTCTCCCACCATGACGGCGTGTGCCACCAGGGGGTCGCCCTCGACGTAGCCTTCCCAAATTGCGGGGGAGATGGTCTTGCCGCCGGCAGTGACAATAACGTCCTTGATCCGGCCCTTGAGGGTGAGCCGTCCCAGCTCGTCGAGTTCGCCGAGGTCGCCGGTGCGGAAAAACCCGTCCTCGAACGCGTCAGCGTTGTCGGCCGGCCTGCGGTAGCCGGCGAAGACCCCGACTCCGTGGGCGAGTACCTCGCCCTGGTCCGAGAGGCGCACGGTGGTGCCGGGCATCGGGACTCCCACCGACCCGGCCCGGATCGAGCCGGGCATATTCCCGGTCAGCGGGGCGGTTGTTTCGGTAAGGCCGTAGCCCTCGATGACCGGCAGGCCGAGGCCCCGGAAGAACAGGGACAACTCGGCGTCGAGCGCGGCGGCGCCGGAGAGCAGGTAGTCCAGGCGTCCGCCCATCAGCGTCCGGAGCCGGGCGTAGAACAGGCGATCGAAGAGCGCATGCCGGATGCGCAGGCCGCGGGCAGGCCTGACGGTCGGGTCGGCGTCGCGCGCTTCAGCCAGCCGGCCCCAAGCCACTGCCGTGCTCTGCGCAGACGCCCACACCCGGCCCAGATGCTTCTGCGCGGCGGCGGCCGCGGCAGTCGCCTGGATCTTCTGCAAGACGCGGGGGACCACCACCAGGAAGGTGGGCTGCAGTGCGCCGAGGGCGGGCACAACGTCCCGGGGGTCCGCGAGGTGCGCAATACGCATGCCGTTGGCAAGGCAGGTCAGCTGCAGTCCGCGGGCTAACACGTGGGCCATGGGCAGGAAGATAATGGTGTTGCCGCCCTCCCGGACCACCCCGGTGTAGGCGGCGGCCACGTTGAGCACCTGCCCCACGAAGTTGCCGTGGGTGATCAGGGCGCCCTTGGGCGCGGCGGTGGTGCCGGAGGTATAGACGATGGTCGCGACCGAGTCGAGGTCTGCCAGCAGGCGCCGTTCCTCCACCGCGTCGTCGGTGATGCCGGCGCCGCGGGCCACGAGTTCGGCCAGGTCCGGCCCCGGGCCGGCATCCATCGTCCAGACCCCCAGGCACGGTATCCCGGACTGTGCAAACCCTTGCTCCAGCAAGAGGGCATGCTCAGCGGTGCCGGCTATCGCCAGCCGGACGTCGGCGTCGGCGAGGATGGCAGTCACCTGGGGAGCGGCCGAGGTCTCGTAGACGGGGACCACGACGGCGCCCGCAAACCACGCTGCCATGTCGGCCAGTGCCCACTCATATCGGGTGGGGGACATAATGGCGAGTGATTCGCCCGGCTGCAGACCGGCGGCGATGAGGCCCTTGGCGAGGGCCCGGACCTCGTCAACGAATTGCCGGGTGGTCACCTGCCGCCACGGTGCGGTGACGTCGGCGTGCGCGGCGCGTACTTCGAAGGCGATGTGCTCCGGGGCGGTCCGGAACCGTTGCAGGAGCAGTTCCGTGGCGTTTCGATGGCCGGAGGCCTGGACCAGCAGCGGGGTGGTGAACTCGCTCATCGGGCGTCCTTTTCGGAAAGTGCGTGTAAATGGTGGCGCATCATGCCCTGCGCGACGTGCAGGAAGTCCGCGATGACGGTCTGGTTTGCGGCAGGCAACAGCCGGAGGTGCTCGTTGGAGGCAATCATCAGGGGCTGCATCAGGCCCGTAATTGCTGTGAACGACGCTGGGGTGGGGCGGACGTGGACCCGGCGGCGGTCCTCAGTACTGCGGTGCCGGGCCACGTAGCCGCGGGACTCCAACCGGCTAACGATCGCCGTGGTGGTTGCAGGGGTTGTTCCCAGTTGCTCGGCGAGCTGGCCCACCGTAACCTGCCCCGAGATTTCCAGTGCCGAGAGCGCACGGAAGTCGGTGAGGTTCAGCCCCATGCCGCGGGCGATTTCACGTTCGGTCTCGTTGGCGAGCGTGAACAGGCTCTGCAGGGCCAAGGTGGCCGGGTGCTGCTTTGACGCGGTCATGTCCACTCCTGACGTTCCGGATCCCGTGACGAGTCAATCTTATTTGATCATCAAATAAGATTGACTAAACCTGCTGATGCCCGGCGGAACACCTCCGGGGCGGCGCGGCAGTGTCCCGCCCCGCGTGTGAAAGGAATTCCTCGTGAAGGATTCAGTCCGAAAGTCGCTTATTGTCCTCCCCGTGATCGTGCTGCTGGCGGCACTCATCGCCGTGGCCGGCAGCCAGGGTGGAGCCACCGTGGGCGCGATCCCCGCCTTCGCCATGGCGGTGGGGGCGGCGTTCCTCATCCAGTGGCTGGTGTTTATTCCCTCTTTTAAAGCCCAGACTGAGAAGTTCTACGACCTGACCGGCTCCCTGACCTACATTGCCATCACACTGTTGCTGGTCCTGCTCACGCCGGGGATCGACGCGCGGGCCCTGCTGCTGGCAGCCATGGTCCTCGTCTGGGCCCTGCGGCTGGGCAGTTTCCTGTTCCGCCGCATCAGCAAGGCCGGCAAGGATGACCGCTTCGACGAGATTAAGCCGTCCTTTGTGCGGTTCCTGAATGTGTGGACGATTCAGGGACTCTGGGTGGTCTTCACCGCCGCAGCGGCGTGGGTGGCCATCACGTCAGCTACCCGCGTGGCGCTCGATTGGTTCGCGCTGATTGGCTTCGTGCTGTGGGCCGTCGGGTTTGCCATCGAGGCCGTGGCGGACCTGCAGAAGAGCCGCTTTAACGCTGATGCCGCCAACAAGGGCCACTTCATCTCCACCGGGCTTTGGTCGAAGTCCCGCCACCCGAACTACTTCGGCGAGATCCTGCTGTGGATCGGCGTCGCGGTCATCGCCGCGCCGGCGCTGGAAGGCTGGCAGTGGGTGGCCCTGATCTCGCCGGTGTTTGTTATCCTGCTGCTCACCCGGGTCAGCGGCGTGCCGCTCCTGGAACAGAAGTCCGACAAGAAGTGGGGCGGCCAGGCCGACTACGAGGCGTACAAGAAGAACACCCCCGTCCTGATCCCCAAGCTTTAGCAGCGCGGCGGGGTCGCTGAGGGCCGGACGCGGACTCCGGCGCCGGCCCCGAGAGGCCTGCGCTGGGTTTGCTACTGACGGGTACCGGTGGTTCGGCCCTCGCGGACCCCCGTTGAGGCTGTCATAGTGGGTCACGACACACAGAGTTAACCGTTGCTACTCGCGGAAACGCATCCATCCTTGGCAAAATGCAGATGGATCAATTGCTTCTAGAGGAGACCCATGGGCGCGAACACTGCCGAAAACACCACCCGCCGGCTGAAGGCCGTACTGGACGTCCTGGCCGAGGGCGTGTGGACAGATGAGAAACTGAACGCCGGGTCAGTCCTGGGCGAGGCAATCGCCCGCGTCCCGCTCACCGAGTTCGAGCGTGAACTGCTCAGCGGCGGCATCCCCCGCGGTCACAAGACGCTGACCACAGCTACTGCCAAGCTGGTCAAGGCCGGCTGGCTGGTCAAGGGCCGTTCGGGCTGGACGATCACCGAGGACGGCCAGCGCGCCACCGTGGCTTTCGCCGACCCGGCAGCCTTCGCCGCAGCGCTCGACGCCGGAACCCCTGTTCCCGCCGACACCCCGCTGCCTACGGCGCCCGCCGTCATGCCCGCGAAGGCCGCTCCGAAGGCCGCTCCGAAGGTTGCCAGGGTGGCGGAAAAGGCAGCCAAGCTTGTCGAGGATGCCGTCGCCCCCGTCGCCAAGGCGGTCCGCAAGCGTAAAACCGCCGTCAAGGCACCTGCTGAAGCGGCGGACGCCGCCCCGGCCACTGCCCCGGCTGCCGCTTCGCCGGCTGCTGAGTCCGTGGCCCCCGCCGCCCCCGCCGCCCCCGCCGCCAGCGTCGGCGCCGTCGAGCAGCCGGACGCAGTGGCAGTTGCCGGCGACTTCAACATCCTGCTGGGCGCCCCGGCCAACTGGGCCCCGCAATACGACGAATCCCAAATGGAGCTGGATCTCGTTGATCAGCTCTGGAAGCTCGCGGCGCAACTCCCGGCCGGCTCCTACAGCTTCAAGATCGCCCTCAACCGCTCCTGGACCGAGAATTTCGGCGCCTTCGGTGCGTTCGATGGCGCCAACCACGAGGTGCACCACTCCGGCGGCCAGCTGGTGATCCACTACGACCACAGGACCCACGATATCGTCCTGCCGTAGCGGCCGACCAGCCTTCCCCGCGGCATTCCCCGCGACACGCAAAAGACCCCTCGACGCCGGAATCCGGTGGGCGAGGGGTCTTTTGCGTGTCCTGGGTGCCGGCCCGAAGCTAAAGCGGGCCGGGATCCGGAATCGGCAGCGGGCCGGGTGCGGGGTAGGGGCCGGGTTCCGGGGAAGGGGACGGCCCGGGCTCGGGCGGGAACGGGTCGCCGGGGTGCGGCTCGGGCGTGGTGGGACCCGGCTCCGGCGGAAACGGCTCAGGTTCTTGCGGCGGCGGAATGCTCATCTCTGGCTCCCTCACTCATCGAACGGATGGTGCCTGGGCTGACTGGTTCAGCAGATACTGGGTTGCGCCTGCTGTTTCGCCAACGTCTGATTATCGGCCAATGGGTGGGAGCTGGGAAGACCCGGCCGGCCTACTTTTGCGCGGCGATGGCGTTGTCCCGGTCCTCGAAGACCTCCTCGCCGGGCCCGGAGAAGGCCCGGGAGCGTTCGATGGCTTCGACGGAACCGGTAAACAGCTGGGAATCGCGCGGGTCCCCGTGGGTGCGGGCCTGCTCGTCGGCCGCGGCAACCTTAGCCTCGCCCTTGGTACCCGGCTTCGCCGCCGGGCGGGCAGCCGGCATGGTTTCCAGCCGGACGTGGGGGAGGGCCGAGGGATGTCCCTTTTGCAGGAAGAGCACCATTTCTTCCCGGATGAGGCAGCGCAGGTCAAACAACGCGGCACTGTCCGCGGCGCTGACCAGGATGCGGACCCGGACAAAGCCCTTGGTGGCGTCGGTGATCTGCAGGACCCCCACACGCTTGTCCCAAAGATCCGTCTCGGCCAGCACGGCTTTTAGTTCCGCGCGCATGGCCTCCAAGGGGGCATGCCAGTCGAGGTCCAACTCCACGGTGCCCATCACCTCGGACTGGCGGCGGGTCCAGTTCTCAAAAGGTGTGGTGGTGAAGTGCACTGACGGGAGGATCATACGACGGTCGTCCCAGATGTGAACCACCACGTAGGTCAGGGTGATTTCCTCGATTCGGCCCCATTCCTTCTCAACCACCACCACATCGCCCACCCGGATCGCATCCGTGAAGGCCAGCTGGACACCGGCGAAGACGTTGATCAGCGAGGTTTGCGCCGCGAGGCCAGCCACAATCGAGATCACACCGGCCGAGGCCAGGATGCCGGCGCCCAGGGCCTGGACCGCCGGAAAGGTCAGCATGGCGCTGCCTACCGCCAGCACCACAATCAGGGCCACGGCAATCCGCCGGGCCAGGATCATTTGGGTCTGCAGCCGCCGGGCCCGCCGGTTATCAGATTTGTCCACACTGTAGCGGTGCAGTACCAGGGTCTCCACGATCAGCAGCAAGGCGATAGCGAGCCAGGCGATGGAGCCGATCAGTGCGATCAGCAGCAGATGGTCCACCGGCGTGCGCCAGCCACCGCCCTGCGTAGTGAAGGCCAGCGCGACCTTAACGCCGATCAGCACCAGCACTATCCGCAGCGGGGCCCGGGCCACCCGGGACGTCTCCTGCAGCTCGTGCCGTCCGCGGTTAATCCGGAGCACTACCTTTCGAATCAGCCAGGACAGGAAATACCCGGCGGCAATGCCGCAGGCGACGGCAAAATAGGGCACGGCTTCACTTAAGACTTCTTCCATATGTTTAAGCTCTAGCAAGCTTTGACGGGCAATTGAAATCGGCGCCGTGTCAACGTGGGTAGCGTCACGGCCGGCTGTGGCGGCCGGTACGGGCCCAAAGCCCCTACCGCCTGCGCCGCAACGTTCGAGAATGGTTCCAACACGTCGTCTCCCAGGGGGGTGTGATGAGTCGAACTGTGTACACCGCGCGCGCCGCAACCGCGGACTTCAGCTTGGGCTTGAGCTTGCTGCTGCTGACGTCCTGCGGTGCTCCGGCCGCCTCTCCGGCCGCCTCGGGGAGCCCGGGCAGCACAACGGCGCCCGTCCCGCCGCCGGCCGCCACAGCCGTCCCGCCGCCCGTAACAACGCCTGGAACAACGCAGCCCGGGACGCCGGCGTCGGGCTGGAGGACATTCACAACAGCGGGCCGGGAGCTGTCCTTCGACTATCCCGCCGGCTGGACGGTCAAAGACCCGGGCGGAGCACTGTCCGGCGATTTTGTCGACGTGATGAACGCCGGTGGCAAACAGATGGCGGGTCTGCGGACCAACATTGCCACCGGGGCGGAATGCACCGATAAGTCCGCTTACCGGATCTTCGACTCCCAGCCGATGGTGGCGCTCGCCGAACCCGGAGCCGCCGACGCCGGAGCGCCGCGCTATGTGTTCGAGTCCCGGGGTGAGGACACGCAGGCGCTGGCAACCCGGTCCACAATCGCCGCCTACGGCATCACCATGGTTCCCGAAGAGTCCGGTGCTACGGCGTGCCCGATGTTCCACCTGTTCCTGTGGCCGCCGAGCGGCGCCTTCTTCGGCGGGACGTACAGTCCGGAGCTGAACCAGACGCCCGGGGACCCCGCGCTGCCGTATCTGGAGAAGGCGAAGCTGTACGCGTCCACACTGGAATACCAGGACATCCGGACCATGATCACCTCCCTCCGGCCGGCGGACGGGATTGCCGGAAGCGCGGGTAAGTAGCGCGCTGGTGAAGCCACAGCCCTCAGCGGGCCGCCGTCGGGGGACGGACCGGGGGCCGGTGCCGCGACCCGGCACGCAATGCGGTGCGGACGTTGACCTTCGAGGTGTAGGAGATGGAACCGTACTGGAAGAGCCGCACGGCCACACGGAGCATCACTGCCGCGCCCAGATACAGGATTACGATCACGATGCCGGCCTCAAGCAGGCTCAGGGAGCCGAAGCCGTTGCGCAGCAGGGCGGTGACCGGTGCGGAAAACGGGAAAAAGGTGAAGATCTGCACAATCGGGGATTGTGGATCGGAGACCACTAGGGCCACGGCGTAGAACGGCACAAAGATCAGCGCCATCATCGCGCCCATAAAATTTCCGGCTTCCTTGGCCGTTGGCATCACGGCGCCGATGGCCACCAGGGTGGTGGTGAACAGGGCGAAGCCGCCGGCCAGGATCAGCAGGCCAACTGTCATCCGGACCGGGTCCAGGATCAGCGGGGGCAGGTTCAGCGCGGCCAGGCTGAGCTCCTCGGGGAAGAACAACCGGGCGATCACGATCGGTGACAGGAACACCAGCATCTGCACCAGGCCAATCGCGAAGAGCGCGATCACCTTGCCCGCGATGAGCGTCGTCGGTTTGAGGGTGGTCAGGATCATTTCGGTGACGCGGTTCTCCTTCTCCTCCAGCGTGGAGTTGAGCATCTGGCCGGCCAGCAGCACGATCAGCCCGTAGAAAACCACCAGGAAGATCAGTGGTGGAATCACCGAGCCCAACCCGCCGGATTCCTTGGCGCCGCTGTAAGTGACGGTTTCGATCTGGAGTTTTCCGGTGGCGAGCACTGACAGTTGCGGCGCGCCGATCTTCTGTTCGACGGCGCGGGCCAGGATGGCCTGCGCGACGGCGGCGTACTTGCCGTTCTCGAATATCCCCTTGTCCACACCGTAGGCGCGCACGGCGGTCGATTCGGGGCGGGCCGGGTAGTCGAAGTACGCGTCGACAGCGCCGGACTGCACGGCCCGGATTCCGGCGTCGGGGGAGTCCGCCGCCGTGGCTCCGAAGATCGCGGCGTCCGCGGCGGTGATAAGGCCCGAGGCGTCCGTGTACGCGATGCTGAACTGGGCGCTCTTCTGGGCCTCGGCCGCGGTATCCGTGGTGGTGTTGCTGAGGAAAACGAGACCGAAGACCACGGCAAGGACCAGGGGGACGGACAAGGTGCCGATCCAAAACCGCCGTTTGGTGACCGTGCGGACGAACTCGAAGCTCAGTACGGTACCGAGATTGTGCTGTGCCACCGGTTACGTTCCTTCCCGCTTCCGCGCTGGCGCGGTTCCGGCTGCCCCGGAAGCGGCCGCCGTGTTCTGGTCGCCGTAGACCCGGATGAAGATGTCCTCGAGGGAAATCTTGGTGGTGGTGAAGCTCCGCACGCTGACGCCGGCGTAAACCAGGTCCTTAAGGATGCTGGCCTCGTCGCTGGCATCGGTGATGGAGAGCTCCGCATAGTTGGTCTGGTGCAGCATCACCTCGTAGTGCGGCGAAGGCGGGATGGTCCCGCCGTGCCGGATCCGGATGATGCGGCCGCCGTACTTGTTCTGCACCTCATCGATGGTGCCGTAGGCTTCGGCGGTACCGTCCTTGAGCAGGATGACCCGGTCGCAGAGCCGCTCCACTTCTTCCATTTGGTGGGTCACCATCACCACCGTGGCACCGGCGAGTTTCTGTTCCTCGATGATGTCCATCAGCAGTCGCCGGTTGACCGGATCGAAGCCCTTGGTGGGTTCGTCCAGGATCAGCAGCTCCGGCTTGTTCATGATGGTGACGCCGAGCTGGACCTTTTGCTGCTGCCCGCTGGAGAGCTTGTCCAGCACTGTGGAGGCCCGGTCCGCCAACGCCACCCGGTCCAGGTAATCGAGCGACCACTGCTTCGCGGCGCGCCGCTCCATACCTTTGAGCCGGCCAAAATAGGTCATGATGTCGATGACCTTTTCCTTTTTGTACAGCCCGCGCTCTTCGGGAAGGTAACCCAACCGGTCGCCGTGCTCCGGTTTGAAGTCCCGGCCGTTGATGTGGAGGGTGCCGGCGGTGGGCTCGTAGATGCCGAGCAGGGCCCGGATGGTGGTGGTTTTGCCGGAACCGTTGCTGCCGAGGAAACCGAATGTCTCGCCGGCTTCCACGTCAAAGGACAAGTCGCGAACCACTGTGGTGTCGCCGAAGTCCATCCGGAAGCCGCTGATGTGGACCCTAGCTTCGGCCATTGTGGCTCCCGATGGTGCCGGGCTTGCGGCCCGGCGATGTGTCGTTGCGCCGCTTAGACGGCGGGGGCGTGCCGGTGCCGGCGATGGGCGGGCGTCGGCAGTCCTGGCCTGGTGCTGCCTGTACCGCCCCAGGCGTTGGGACGGGCTTCCTTGATCAAGCCCGTTCCCGCGCATTCGCGCACCGCCATAATGCCTTCCGCGGCGGACTGCTTGTCCTCAAAGGGCCTGGAAATCGCCAACACCGTGCCGTCGGCGCCGAGCAGCCGGAAACGGACGTTCGCTTCAGCGTCCGTGAAAATTTCGAATTGTCCTGCCATCGTTATTGTCCTTTCGGGCCATGCAGGGCTGCGGGAGGGTAAGGCACATCAAGGCGCCATGCCGTTGTCTCGACAGGTCCACGCAGCGCACTTGACTATCCTTGCGACCGGGCGCCGGGAAAGTAAGGGGCTTAGGTCCCGATGTGGACAAACATTCGTCCCTGGCGGCGGTCCCGCCCCGGGCGCTCTATATCGGGCACTTTATGCCGGGCGCTACATTTAGGAACATGGCTGAGCTTCCGAAGGGCGATTCCGGTGAATGGGTCCGGCTGACGGCGCGGGTGGACGGCGTCGTCCAGGCTGTTGGCTTCCGCTATGGGACGGTGCGCAAGGCTGCGGAGCTGGGGCTGACCGGAACGGTCACCAATAACGACGACGGCTCCGTCGGTATCGCCGCGGAGGGACCCCAGCCGGCGGTACTGGAGTTCCGGCGCTGGCTGCGCTCGCCGGCAGCCCCGGGACGGGTGGCGAGCGTGGACGAAGTGGTCTCCCGGGCCACGGGTGGGTTCAGCGATTTCCGGGTGGTGTACTGACCCGGGAGCTCCCCATCCCCGCGGCTGCTCCTGGCCGGGATGGGGCAAAGGACCCTCGGCAGCGCGCACGATTCTCGGTAGGGTGGCCCCATGCAGAAGATATCCCTTGATGCGCTGGCCCGGCAGCAAATTGCGGCCGCGGTGGCGGCTCCCAGCGGGCGGGCTGCCGACACCGCGTTTGGCGGACACGAAAAGACCCTGCGCCAGACGGTGATGGCGTTTCGGGCCGGGACGCAGCTCAGCGAGCACCGGAATCCGGGCGAAGCGACGGTCTTTGTGCTCCGTGGCTGCGTGCGGCTGCGGGCCGGCGAGGAGTCCTGGCAGGGCAAGAGCGGGGATTTGCTGATAGTGCCGGACGGGCTGCACAGCCTGGAAGCGGAAGAAGACTCGGCGATCCTGATGACGGTCGCGAAAATCAAAACCTGACGGCAGTGCCGCCGCCGGACGCTAGTTGCGCCTTCCCCAGAGTTGAAGCCAGAGCAGGAGGCGCGTCTCGGGGTCGTCCAGGTCGAGGCCGAAGAGTTCTTCCACCCGGGATAAGCGGTAGCGGACCGTGTTGACGTGGACCGCCAGGGTCTTCGCGGCTTCCACGGCGTTGCCACTGCAACGCAGGTAGGCGTGAATGGTTTCTTCGAAGGACTTCTTGTGCTGTTCGTCGTAATCCGCGATCCGGAGTGCGTGCGCGCCGGGCAGCTGGCCGGCCGCCGTCAGCGAGGTAACGATCTGGCGCAGCTGCAGGGACGCGCCGAGCGATTCATCGTCAGAGACGACGTCGTCGGAATCGGCGGCGATGCGTCCTTCGGCGACGTTGCGCGCCAGCTCGGCCAGGACCAGCTCGGCGTTGACCCGGGACTCGCCGAGCCGATTGATTGTGGCAGCCCCGCCCAGTGCGGCCAGGACCGGCCGGGCGAGGAGCCGCCGGGCATTCTGCACAATCTTTAATAGTGCTGTGCGTTGAAACTGCCGGGACGATTCGGTGCTCTGCGGCAGGACGATGTAAACGATGTTGTCCGAGAACCCGCAGACGGCCGAGGGCAGTCGGATGGCGCAGGCGGTTCGGATGGCGTCGAAGAGCCGGAGCCGGGATTGCAGGGTTTCGGACGCTGTGCCACCGGCCGGCCAGGCGCCCAGCGCCGCCACCCGGACGGACGGCGCGGAGATCCCGAGCCTGATGGCCGCCAGCTCGGCGCGTTGCGGTTCAAACAGCAGCGGCTGGACCAAATCTATCTGGCGGGTCAGGTTCGAGACGTAGGTGGTGCGCTTGTGCAGGATGTGGAGCGCGGCAACGTTGGCTGCTTCACGCAGGATCCGGTTCGCATCCTCGGTGTGGTGTTCCGCCCGTTCCAGCAGCCACAGCGAGCCCAGGACGGAGCCGCCGGCCCGGATGGAAATGGCAGTACGCCGGAGCAGGGGATCCGCCGTCGCCACCTCCAGCGCATCGGTGGCGGCATGGACGCGGCGGTAGTCCTTGTCGGTTTCAACCGAATGCGGCACATGAAGCCGGAGAATCGAACTCCTGCGCGTCTCATCAATGGGCTGGTCCGGCAGCGTCGAATACGCCAGGATCGTCTGGTCCGGATCAGCGACCGCGATTGCACCGCCGGTTTGGGCTGCTACCGTGTTGGCCAAGTCGAACAGGTCTCCGGGCCGGATGTCCACCAGCGTGTGTCCGGACTGGCGGTGCGGGACGACGGCGGCGTCCATGATCTCTGCGAGCTGGTTCCACGGCACCGCGTCTGCGGCCCGGAACAGTGCCAGCCCCGCCCCACGCGCGGCGGCGCGCAGCGCAGCGTCGGAGCTGCCGTTGGACTTGTAGACAATGGCCACGTACCCGGCGTCGCTGAGTTCCCGGACCTTCACGCCGAGCCGTTTCCCTGACAGGGAGAGCCCGATGGCCAACGCAACAGCGCCCGGGTACCTGGCAGGAACAGCCGTCGAGTCGTAAAGCACGGAGCCCGCCACGATCTGCCGGTCGTCAGCCGGCATTTCGACGAGGCTGACAATTTCCGAACCCGCCGAGCGGGCGACGTCCGCCAGGGTAGGCAGCGAGTACCCCTGTCCTGCCGGTGCCGGGGTCACGCCGGCACCAACCAGGTCGTTTGGTAGTTGCTACTAATGAAGATTCCCTAAATTTGTTGGAATCTCCATAGTGGCACAGGAATGGGCTTTCTACGCTGAACCATAACGCAGGACAGCGACAGGAAAGGCCCTTCTTGAAGATCAGCGACGCCAGGCAGCTTATCCAGGTGAAGGCCCCCGTCTTCTCACGCCGACGCCGGGTGCTGGCCAACGCCTACAACGTCGAGGAATACCGGAAGGCCGCACGGAAAGTTTTGCCTGCCGGGATCTTCGACTACCTCGACGGCGGCTCTGAGGACGAGGTGACGCTGCGGCGCAACCGCGCCGTCTTCGATTCCTGGGCACTGATGCCAAGCTGGGGCCCGGTCTCCGGGCCCGATACCAGCACGAACCTGCTCGGGAAAGCCAGCACGCTGCCCCTGACGCTGACTCCCACCGGCGCAACCCGGCTGTTCCATCCCGAAGGCGAACTCGCCGTCGCCGCGGCCGCGGAACGGGCACAGATCCCCTATGGGCTGGCCGGACTCAGCACCGTGCCGATGGAATCGATCGCGGAACGCCACCCGGACCTTGACCGCTGGTTCAACTTCGGGCTGACCTCCGACGCCCAGGCCTTAAAGAACAAACTCGCGCGCTGCGAGGCCGCGGGATTCACCACACTGATTGTCGGCGTCGACACACGGGCGCTGGGATCCCGCGAACGGGACCTGCACAACGGCTTCACCGCCCCGCCCGCACTGACCCTTTCCGCCATCGCTGACATCGCCCGGCGGCCGTCCTGGTGGATCAACTTCCTGAAGTCGGACGGCATCAGTTTCCCCAACCTGGATCCGCGCAGTCCTGCGGCCACGTCCGTCGTCACCCCGTCCATGTGGCAACACATT
The DNA here is from genome assembly GCF_040547075.1 of Arthrobacter sp. UYCu512. Classification (NCBI taxonomy): domain Bacteria; kingdom Bacillati; phylum Actinomycetota; class Actinomycetes; order Micrococcales; family Micrococcaceae; genus Arthrobacter; species Arthrobacter sp. UYCu512. Next base: position 55,417 of record NZ_JBEPPA010000006.1, on the reverse strand, counting down.
TTGGGCCACTCGGACGCCACCAGCGGGTGGAAGGAACTGGTGGCCCTGCGCCAGGGATGGCACGGCAAAATCGTGCTGAAGGGGTGCGTCAACCCGGCCGACGTGGACAAGGCTGCCCGGATTGGCCTGGACGCCGTCCAGTTAAGCAACCACGGCGGCCGCCAGTTGGACCACATGCTGAGTCCCATGGATGTGCTGCAGGAATCCCGGCAACGGGTGGGCGACTCGATCGAAATCTACGTGGACTCCGGTGTCCGGCGCGGCAGCGATGTCCTCAAGGCGCTGGCCCTCGGCGCCGATGCCTGTTCGATCGGCAGGGCATACCTGTATGGCCTGGTCGCGGCGGGCTCGCCGGGTGTTGGGCGCATTATCGAGATCTTCGGTGACGAACTGCGGCGTACGATGACGTTAGTAGGCGTTTCCAGTATTCCCGAGTTGAAGGCTCGGGGCGGGGAAATTCTTCGGGATATCCGTCAGTCCGGAGGAATCCTGGAAACCACGGCGTCAACCACCTCGCAGATATGAATTCTGAATAAGCAGGCAGACAGCACGCTCCCGCAGGATTGCGGGAGTTTAGAGAATCTCTGAACAGCTAAGGAAACCATGCGCACCCGTTACCTACTCCCCGTCCTCACCGTAGCCACGGCGCTCTCGCTTTCCGGCTGCGTTAACAACAGTGAACCCGCCGCCACCGGCGGGGCCTCCGGAACCGCGGACGCAATCGACGTGAAAAAGAGTGACACGATTGCAGCGATGCTCCCGGAGAAAATCAAGAGCGCAGGCGTGCTTAATGTCGGCATGGCAAACAATTACCCGCCCAACGAATTCAAGGACGACAACGGGGCGCCGGCCGGCTGGTCAGTGGACCTCACCAACGCCCTGGGGAAGGTGATGGGCTTAAAGGTCAACTTTGATATCGGCACCTTCGACAACATCCTTCCCGCCGTCCGCGCGGGAAAAGATGACATGGGCATGTCCTCCTTTACTGACACGCTGGAACGCGAAAAGCAGGTGGATTTTGTGAACTACTACTCCGCCGGAATCCAGTGGGCGGCCCCGAAGGGCAAAACGGTCGACCCTAACGACGCCTGCGGGCTCAAGGTTGCTGTCCAGGCCACCACCTACGAGGACACCCACGAAGTGCCCGCCAAGTCCAAGGCCTGCACCGACGCCGGAAAGCCGGCCATCACCATCTTCAAATACGACGCGCAGGACCAGGCGACCAACGCCCTGGTGGTCGGTCAGGTCGACGCCATGAGCGCCGATTCACCAGTGACTCTCTACGCGATCTCCAAGACCAAGGACAAGCTGCAGACCGCGGGCACCGCCTTCGAGGTGGCACCCTACGGCATACCCGTGGCGCAGGGCAGCGAATTTACGCCGGTCCTGCAAAAGGCCCTCCAGTCGTTGATCGATGACGGCTCGTACAACAAGATCCTGTCCAAGTGGGGAGTGGAAGCCGGCGGAATCAAGACGGCGGCACTCAACGTGGCAGCCAAAGGGTGATAGCACATGAGCGAACCGGAACCCGGCCGGATGGTTGAGGCGGAGCCCGGCGGGCAAACGGAACCGGGCAGGACGCCGCGGGCCGGCAGAACCCGAACCGACGACGGCGGAGCGCCGCCGGAGGAGATCGTCGCAATCCCGCTGCGCCATCCCTGGCGGATCCTGGTGGCGGTGCTCCTGGTCCTGGGCCTGGCGGTCTTTGTCCTGGACGCCGCCCAACGCTCGGACTATGGCTGGCCCGACGTCGGCAAATTCATCTTTGACCGCCGGATCAGCCAGGCCGCCTGGGTGACCTTGTGGCTGACCGTTTATGCCATGATCGGCGCGATCGTCATCGGCTTGTTGCTGGCCATCATGCGGCTCTCACCAAACCCCGTGCTGAAGAGTATTGCCTGGCTGTACATCTGGATTTTCCGGGGGACCCCGGTATACGTGCAGCTGGTCTTCTGGGGCATCGTGTCCTTGATCTATCCGGTGTTTACACTGGGTATTCCGTTTACGGAACCGTGGGTCACCATCCCCAACGAGATCTTCACCAACCTCTTTATCACCGCCGTGATCGGACTGGCACTCAACGAAGCCGCCTACATGTCCGAGATCGTGCGCGCCGGGCTGCTCTCAGTGGACGAGGGGCAGGCGGAAGCCTCGACGGCGCTGGCGATGTCCTGGGGGCAGACGATGCGGTTTGTGGTGGTTCCGCAGGCGATGAAGATCATCATTCCGCCCACCGGCAACGAGGTGATTTCGATGCTCAAAACCACTTCACTGGTGGCGGCGATCCCGTTGAGCATTGACCTCTACGGGGTGTCGCGCGGTATTTCCGCGGTGACCTTCACACCAGTGCCGCTGCTGATTGTGGCCTCCCTCTGGTACTTGCTCTTCACTTCCGTTTTGATGGTGGGCCAGCACTTCATTGAAAAGCGGTTCTCCCGCGGCACCGGTCGGCTGAAAACGGGCAAGGGACCGTCGACGCCGGAACCGGCACCGACGGCGGTCCCCGGTATACCGGGCGCACCGCTCGGCACGGACTTTGGCGGAAAAGGATGACGGACATGCCCATGGTCCTGGCGGAGCGGGTCTCCAAGAATTTCGGCACCAACAAGGTGCTGCGCGGGATCAGCCTGGCGGTCGATCCCGGCGAGGTGCTGTGCATTGTGGGCCCCAGCGGGTCCGGCAAGTCGACGTTCCTGCGCTGCATCAACCACCTGGAGCGGGTGGACGGCGGCCGGCTGTCAGTGGACGGACAACTGGTTGGCTACCGGCAAAAGGGGGACAAGCTCTACGAACTCAAGCTCAAGGAGGCAGCCTTCCAACGCCAGGAAATCGGGATGGTGTTCCAGCGCTTTAACCTTTTCCCCCACCTGACCGCCGTGGAGAACATCACCCTGGCCCCCATTCGGGTGAAGGGCTTGTCCAAGTCCAAGGCCACCGAGCGGGCCAGGGAGCTGCTGGACCGGGTGGGGCTTGGCGACAGGGCGGACGCCTATCCGGCGCACCTGTCCGGTGGCCAACAGCAGCGTGTGGCCATCGCCCGTGCGCTGGCCATGGACCCGAAGCTGATGCTCTTCGACGAACCGACAAGTGCCCTGGATCCGGAACTGGTGGGCGAGGTGCTCGACGTGATGAAGGAACTGGCCAGGACCGGCATGACCATGATCGTGGTGACCCATGAGATGGGGTTCGCCCGCGAGGTGGCAGACACGCTGGTCTTTATGGACGAAGGTGTGGTGGTCGAAGCCGGGCCACCGCGTCAGATCCTAAGCGATCCGCAGCATGACCGGACCAAGGCGTTCCTGTCCAAGGTCCTCTGACGCGTCACGGAGTTCCGGCACCGCACGCGGTAGGAGAGACTGTTGCCGTGAGCAACTCTCCCCGGACCGGCCTGGCCGTCGCAGGCTTGAGCCTGGGTACTGCACTGAACCCGCTGAACTCCTCGATGATCGCCGTCGCCCTGGTGGTGCTGCGTGCGGATTTCGCGCTCGACGTCGCCACCGTCACCTGGGTGATTACCGCGTTCTACCTCACCTCCGCGGCCGGCCAGCCGCTGATGGGCCGTCTTGCCGACCGTTTCGGTCCGCGCCGGCTTTTCCTGCTGGGCATGGCGCTGGTGGCGGTGACCTGCGCACTGGCTCCCTTTGCCCCGAATTTCGCCCTGCTTTGTGTTGCCAGGGCCGTTATGGCCCTTGGCACGGCGACGGCCTACCCGAGCGCCGTGGTGATGGTGGGGGCATTGGCCCGTCAGGCGCACGTGAAGTCGACCCGGCCGCTGGGCCGCATCCAGATGGCGAATACCTCGGCGGCTGCTGTCGGACCGGTGGTGGGCGGTCTTTTGGTGGGTTTTGTGGGCTGGCAGGCACTTTTCCTGATCAACGTTCCGTTGGCCGTCGCGGCGATCCTCCTGGTCCGGCGGTTTGCTCCGCCGGACGGGGAACGCGAGAGCGGCCGGGCCGTCGAGCTGCTGCGGGACTCGGACGTCCCCGGCGTCCTGGCCTTCGTCGGCTCCATGGTCCTGGCGATGATGGCGCTGCTGAACGTGCTGCCGGACTACCGCTGGTGGCTGCTTGCCGCCGGCACCGGCCTAGCAGCGCTGTTCGTCTGGCGGGAGCTGCGCTTTGCCACCCCGTTCCTGGATTTGCGCTTGTTGGGACGCAACCGCCCGCTGCTGCTCGTTTACCTGGGGTTTGCCCTGTTCAGCGGCGTCTACTACTTTGCCTTCTTTGGCTTGCCGCAGCTGTTGCAGGAAGCCGGGGGGTACAGCCCCGGAATGGTAGGCCTGCTGATGCTGCCGCTGGCGGCGATGTCGGTGGTGGTCACACCCGTCGCCGTCCGCGCGATTGACCGCTTTGGGGTCAAGCGTGTGCTGATTGCCGGCGTTGTGCTCCTGGTGACAGCGTCGGGGATGATGTGGCTGCTGACCGGCTCGTTCGCCATCCCGCTGGTCCTGGCCCTGACAGCACTGCTGGGTGTGCCCTACGGGGTGGTCGGCATCGCTTCGAGTCAGGGCATGTATGTGTCAACCCGGGCAGAGGAGCGCGGGGTGGCTGCGGGGATATTCCAGACCTGCCGGTACCTCGGGGCGATCATGGCTACCGTGCTGATCGGCGTCTTTTACGGCACCGGGGTGAACCAGGCCAACTGGGGACTGATGGTCTTTGTGATGCTGGGCCTGGGTGCGGTGGTGTTTGCCGTCTCGCTGTTGTGGCGGGAACGAACCTTACCGGGGTGAACGTGACGGAAATACGCGGAAATACTGCGGCAGATGACAACCTTCGCCGGTAGGATGACAACAATCGACAAGCTGACCGGCGGTGGTGGTTGGATGTCACGGTGGCGTAACAACACGGCGTACGGACCATCCGCCGGAGCCGATGGCACCGAATGGTTCGAGGCAGCAGCTAGGTCTGCCGGGAGGCTGATCCTGTTGGAGATTGACTGTTTAGGTGGCTGGAGCCAAACATGACAAAAAACCGTGAACCCCGTGACCGCGACCGGAGGCCCCGCAAGCGCCGGTCCCCGGAAGCCGGCGGGAGCAGTTCCCGCTCCGCCGGCCTGCTGATCGCGGGGTCCGTTGTTGCGGCGGCTGCCGCGCTCCTGACGTTGGTGTCAGCGGGCGGCGCCATGTCCTCCGAGGCGCCGGTTGAAGGGCTCGTCTTCGGGCTCTGGAAAGTGCTCTACGCCACCGAAGCCCCGGCGCCGCGGGTGATTACCGCCGCGATCGCCGTCGCCCTGGCCCTCGCGGCCGGGGTGGCACTGCTGGAGCAACGGATCGGTAACCGCAGCCGCCGCTCGCTGAACATCAACACCAAACCCTTGGCGCCCAAAGTCATTATGGCGGCGACGCGCGGAGTCTACGCCGGACCGGTCACGGTCACCGTACTTATCCCCGCCCACAACGAGGAAGCCTCGCTGCCGCTGACCCTGGCGTCACTGATGGACCAGTCGCACCCGCCCGAAAAGATCATCGTTGTTGCGGACAACTGCACCGACGGATCCGTGGCTGCCTGCCGGGCTGCCGGCGTCGAAGTCTTCGAAACAGTGGGGAACACCCACAAAAAGGGCGGCGCGCTGAACCAGGTGCTGAGCCAGGTCCTGCCCGGGCTGGGGGACAACGACGTTGTGATGATTATGGACGCCGACACCCAGCTCGACGACGGATTCCTGGAATCCGCGGTCCGCCGGCTCAGCCAGGACCGGGCCCTGATGGCCGTGGGCGGCCTCTTCTACGGTGAGGAAGGCCACGGCATGCTGGGCCAGTTCCAGCGCAACGAATACGTCCGTTACGCCCGGGACATGCGACGGCGGCGGGGCCGGGTTTTTGTTTTGACCGGCACCGCCTCGGTATTCCGCCCGGCGGCGCTGCGGGCGGTGGCGCAAGGCCGCGGGTTGTCCCTGCCCGGTAAGCACGGGGACGTCTATGACACGGCGGCACTGACCGAGGACAACGAGCTGACGATTGCGCTGAAGTCGCTCGGCGGACTGATGATTTCGCCGCAGGAATGCACTGTGGTCACCGAGCTGATGCCCACGTGGCGCACCCTCTGGGCGCAGCGGCTGCGCTGGCAGCGCGGCGCCTTGGAGAACCTCGGGGCCTACGGGATCACGCCGCAGACCATGCGGTATTGGGCGCAGCAGCTCGGTATTGGCTATGGTGTGATCGCCCTGGGGTCCTACCTGCTGTTGATAATGCTGATGCTGCTTGCCCTGGACGAGTGGGTCTGGTTTCCCTTCTGGCTGGGCCTGGGGGCGATTTTCACCGTAGAACGTGTGGTGACGGTGTGGCGGGCCGGCTGGCGCGGAAGGCTGCTGGCGGTGCTGATCTTCCCGGAACTGATCTTTGATATGTACCTGAACTTCGTCTACGTCAAGGGTGTTATCGATCTGTCCGTGGGGCGGCAGGCTGCGTGGAAGCACGTGCAGCACCCGGCGTCGTCCGCCGCAGCAAAAACCGCAGCCATGACCACCACCCCGGGGAGCCACCCATGATCACGAACCACCTGACGGTCCCGGCGGGCCTCCTGCTGCCGCACGCACTGCTTGAAAGCGATGCCTTCGCGGCCTTGGCGGCGTTTGTGGCCATCAACACCGTGATGTACGTGGCCTTGGCGGTGGCTAAGATCCTGCCGAAGGTCTACGTTTCGGACTGGATCCGGCGCAGCAATGAGCGCTCCGAACCGCGGGGCATCATTCCGGAGAATGCAACGAACGCTCCTTCCGAGGGCTAGCATTTTCGAGGGCCGTACTTCGCATCGAAGCATCCGGCTAACGTGGTCCGGCGACTGGGGTGATCCGGACCTCCCTTTCCATCAGACAGGCGGCATCACCGGGCCATGACGGTTTCAGCACGCAGCAACGTCCAGATCACCGGACCCGAGCAGGGTCCGGTACTGATGTTCGCCCACGGATTTGGCACCGATCAAAAGATGTGGGGAAAGGTCCTGCCCTATTTCACGGACACCTACCGGGTGGTGCTTTTTGACCACGTGGGGTCCGGCGGGTCTGACAAAGGCGCCTATGATGCCGGGAAGTACTCCAGCATCGGCCCCTACGTGACGGACCTGCTGAACATCTGCACGGAACTGGATCTTCGCGAGGTGACCCTGGTGGGCCACAGCGTGGGCTCCATGATGGCCATCGAGGCCGCCGCCCGCGAGGCCACCGCCACGAACGAGAACGGGGGCCCGCGGCTGAGCAGGCTGGTGCTGTTGACGGCGTCGCCGAGCTACCTGGATCACCCCGACGACGGGTACACCGGCGGCTTCACCAGCGACGAGCTCGATGAACTGTTTGAATCCCTCGACGCCAATTACCTGGTCTGGGCCAACTCGATGGCTCCGGTGTTTTTGAACAATCCGGAAGCCGCCGAACTCGGTGCCGAAATCCGGGGCAGCTTCGGCCGGATCACCCCCGCGGTGGGCCGTGACTTCGCCCGGGTGGCGTTCCTGTCCGATGTCCGGCACCGGCTGGCCGACGTCGGGATTCCGGTCCTGATCCTGCAGACCACCGATGACGTGGTGACCCCGGCGCACATCGGCGACTACCTGCTCGAACGGCTGCCGCAAGGCACACTCAAAACCCTGGCCGCCAAGGGCCACTTCCCGCAGGCCAGTGCGCCCGAGGAGACAGCGGCCGCCATCCTCGGCTACCTGCAGAGCGGCACGTGAACGCCGCGCCGGAGCCCCAGCCGGCAGGCCGCACGGATTTCGCGGCGCTGTTCCATGCCGCGCCGGCCGGGTATCTGCTGACCCTGTCGGACGGGACCATCGTGGAGGCGAACCGGACGCTCTGCGACTGGACCGGCAAATCCCGCGCCGAGCTGGTGGGTTCAAGCCTGCTGCGGCTGATGCCGGCCGGTGACCGGATTATGTACCTGACCCACGCGATGCCGGAGCTGGACGCCACCGGGGTGCTGACCGAACTCTCCGTCCAGATCATTGGCGCCAACGGGACCCGGCTGCCGGTACTTCTCGCTGCTGCGCGGTCCCGCACCGCGGCGAATGCGCCCGAGCTGGACCGCATCGTCCTCTTCAGCGCCCCGGAACGCCGGCTCTACGAGCGTGAACTCGCGGCCGCGATGCGTAAGCTCGAGGCCGCCGAGGCGGACCGGGCACGGCTGCTGGCGGAAGCACGGTACGCGGCGATGCATGATTCGCTGACCGGGCTGCCGAACCGGGCGTTGTTCGATGACCGGCTGGGGATGGCCCTGGCGGCCGCAGTGCACGACGGCGGGGAGGTAGGCCTGCTGTTCTGCGACGTCAACGGCTTCAAGACAGTCAATGACTCAATGGGCCACGCCGCCGGCGACCAGGTACTCTGCCAGGTTGCCGCGCGGCTGGCCGGAGCGATCCGCGGCGTCGACACGGCCGCGCGCTACAGCGGCGACGAATTCGTGGTGTTGGTCGCCGGTCCGGCCACCGTCGACGATGTGGAACGAGTGGCGTTGCGGGTACTGGATTCGCTGGCACCACCCGTTATGGTCGACGGGGCCGAACTGCAGGTGGGACTTGCCATCGGCGTGGCGATCAGCAACGGAGACACCGAAACGGCCGAGGAGTTGCTGCGCCGGGCCGATGCCGATATGTACGCCTCAAAGACCCGCAGCAGGCACGGACAGCCGACGCTATTGTCCCGCCGGGTGTCCTAGCGGCCTTTTGCCCGCACCGCGCCGGCTGCCGGGTTTAGCCGCGGGTGTTCCGCTCCAGGGCCTTGTCGTGCTCGGCATGGGCGCGGTGGAGGAGATCCAGGAACTCGGTTTCATGGTGGATGAGCCGCTTGTACTTCTCCGGCAGCGTCCGCAGCTGCTCTTCTTCGCTGACCATCTTGGTGAAGATCGCGTCCCGTTCCGCGATGTCGGTTTCGTAGCTGAGGTCCAGGTAGTCAGTGGCGTGCCTCTTGGCGCCGGAGACCGCGTTCTTGGCCTTGCCCTTGGGGCTGAAGACGGAGGCCAGGATGGTGACGGTGAGGACTCCGAGGATGACCAGCAGCGAGGCGCCGGTGCTGACCTCGAGGACGCTGACGTGTTCGCCGTCGTTGATAAACGGCAGGTTGTTCTCGTGGAGGGCGTGCAGGACGAGTTTGACGCCGATGAAGCCCAGGACGGCGGCGAGGCCGTAGGAGAGGTAGATCAGCCGGTCCAGCAGCCCGTCGATCAGGAAGAACAGCTGGCGCAGCCCCATCAGCGAGAAGGCGGTGGCGGTAAAGACAATATAGACGTTCTGGGTCAGGCCAAAGATGGCCGGGATCGAGTCAAGCGCAAACAGGATATCCGTCCCGCCGATGGCCACCATCACCAGGAGCATCGGGGTGAGGACGCGTTTGCCGTTTACGAGGGTGAACATTTTGTCGCCGTCGTAGTGCGAGGACGCGGGCAGGAACTTCTTGGCCAGACGGACGATCAGCCCGTCGGAGTCGTCATCGTGCGAATCCGGCCGCAGCAGGTTGCCGGCCGTGAGCAGCAGAATTAGGCCGAAGATGTAGAACACCCAGGAGAAGCTGTTGATCAGGGCGGCGCCGAGCAAGATGAACGCGGTGCGCGCAATCAGCGAGAAGACGATCCCGAACAGCAGCACCTTCTGCTGATCGGCGCGGGGCACCCGGAAACTGGCCATAATGATGAGGAAGACGAAGAGATTATCGACCGAGAGGGCCTTCTCCGTGACGTAACCGGCGAAGTACTCCGTGCCCATGGTGGCACCGCCGAAAACCAGAACACCAACGCCGAACAGCAGGGCGATGCTGACGTAGATCGATGACCAGATGGCCGACTCCCTGAGGGTGGGGGTGTGGGCCTTGCGTACGTGGAAGAAGAAGTCGAAGGCCAGCAGGCCCACTATTCCGATGATCGTGAATATCCAAACAATGGCGGGGACTTGCATGGTGCCTCATTTTTGTGTCGGCCGGTGTGGTCGGCGGGGGCTGGTCACCTAACGAACGAACGTCACGCTCGCGAAGTGCCGGGATCCCTCAAACTTAGCGCCAATGACGCTTAGACGCCCGCGTTGCTGACGCGGGCGGCCCCGGGACGCGACCAGCGGGTAGGCCTTCGGGAGCTTCATTCCGCGCTCTTCCATCACGGTGCGCAGCCGGGTGGGGTAGTCACTGATGATGCCGTCCACGCCGAGGTCCATCAGCCGGTTGATATCAGCCGTGGTGTTGACCGTCCAGGGGATGACCGGCAGTCCGAGACCGTGGGCCTCCGTGATCATTCCGGGCGTGACGGAACGGAACGCGGGGGAGATGGCGTTGTAGCCCTGGGCCGCGGCCGCTTGGGCGAGGGATCCGCCGTAGGTGTCGATGTCGATGCCGCCGAGATTGGGGCTGGCGCCGGGCCGGCCGACCTCAAGCCAGGCGTCGCCGCTGGAAAGGGCAACCAGCGGCAGCTCCGGGGCGATCTTCTTGGTCAGGTTCAGCGAGGACCAGTCGAACGGGGCGGCGCTCAGCTCAGCGCCGCGGCCGTCACCGGTGCGCCGTTGAGGCATTCGAGCTGCCAGCCGTCGGCCGGGTGGTGGTGGGCGAGGTTCAGCGCGGCGTTGTTGATGCGCTCCAGCTGGCGTCCGACCGCACGGTTCAGGCTCAGCCGGATCAGCGTGCCGTGGGCCACTACCAGGATGCGGCCGCCGCGGAATTCCTCGGCCAGGGTTTCCAGCGCCAGGAGTCCGCGCCTTGCCGCCTGGTCCTCAGTCTCGGCGCCACGGAATCCGCCGGGGATGCGCAGGGTCTCCAGCTCGGGCCCGTCCTGCAGGCCCTCGGCGTCGCCGAAGCTGCGCTCGGCGAGTTCGGGAACATGGCGGTCGACGGCGAGCCCCAGCCCGCCGGCGATCAGCTCCGCGGTTTCCGCGGCCCGGCTCAGCGGCGAGGACACCACCGCATCCCACTTATAGCCGGACACCACGGCGACGGCGTCCCGGGCCTGGCCGCGGCCGACGTCGTTGAGCGGAATGTCGGTGGCTCCCTGCAGCCGGCGCTGCGCATTCCAGTCGGTCTGGCCATGACGGATGAGCGCGAACGTTGTGAGGGTCATGGTTCCATTCTGCCGTTCGCGGGGGCTGGGGTGGGAATCGCCGCCTCGATCACGTCCAGGTCACGGACGGCGTAGCGGAGGTGCTCCCATTCCTCGGCGAAGATCGTATGCAGGCAGGCGAGTACCGTCTCGGCTTGCCCGGGGGCCCAGGGGTTCGTGCGGGCCCCGGACAGCTGCTCCTGGGTGAGCGCGGCGAGGTAGTTGCGCACCATGGCCTGCCGGCCGGCGCGCACCTCCAGCACCTGCTGGTAGGAGGGTGCGTCCGGGGTGAAGACCGAGGTGTCGTAGCCGTCGGATGCGTATTCCACGTTCGGCTGACCGAGCCGGTGATAGGGCTGATCGATTTCCAGGATTGCCTTGCGAAGCCACGTGTCGGTGGCCATCACCAGATGCCGGAGTGTCTGGGCGAAGGACCACTCACCATCCACCGAGATATCCACCGTGCCCGTCGGCATGGCCGCGGCCCGCTCCAGCGTGGCCGCCCAGGTTCGCTCCAGCACCGTCCACGACGCACGAAGACCGTCGGGGTCAGCTGCGCGTCTTTCGGCGCGGCCGGGAAAGCGGCGGTTCAGTTCGGCCTCGACAAGCGGGACGACGTCGACGCCGTTGACCAGCAGGGCGTCTACGCCATCGAAGAGCCACGGCGCATCGATCTCCGCCCCGGCCACGTCCACCCCGCGCAGCACGGCGCCGGACAGGTCGGAGCGGACGAACCGGGCTCCGCGCAGGTTCACGTCGGTGAATTCTGCGCCGCGGAGGTCATCGGACTGACTGAAAGCTGCCATGGCAGCACTCTGCCACGCTTGGCCCAGCAGCGCAGCAGCAGACGGCGTTGTCAGGTGCGACTACCTAATACCGCCTGCAAGTTATCGAACGACTCGGTCCATCCGTTGCGGTGCAAGGTCGACGACGGTTTCCCGGTCGCCTGGGGGAGCATCGGGCGTGCTGACGGAAGCGGCGCGGCCGGCACGGCGGCCCTGCGCTCAGGACGTTGGCCGGGTGCCAGCCACCCATTTTCCGAAGGACCAAAGCGGTCCATAATGGCCACATAAACTTCGGGGACTCCTCGCGCTGGTGGACGGGGTGGCGCGGCGTTCAAGGGTCCCAGGTGGCCGCCCCGGCTGGGCGCAAGGGGCAGTCACGGTCTCCGGACAAGGATTCCGGAGACCGAAACCGGGGTGGGCAACGCCATCCCTGCGCTCATCAACGCACTGAAGGGAATCATCATGCTCAAGGATTCAAACATCGTTGCTGTCCTCCCCGCGAAGGACATCAACAGGGCGAAGGCGTTCTACCGGGACAAGCTGGGAATCGAACCCGACGAATCCATGGAGGACGGCAGCATTAGGTACAGCTGCGGTCAAGGAACCCGCTTCCTCGTTTACCCGACGGATAATGCCGGGTCGGCCAAGAACACCCAGATGGGCTGGGAAACGGACAATCTCGAAGGCGAGATGGAGGAACTGCGAGGCCGCGGTGTCGTCTTCGAAGACTACGATTTTCCCGGGCTGAAGACGGAGAACGGCATCGCGACGGGATCCTGGGGGAAGGCAGCCTGGTTCCTGGATAGCGAGGGCAACATCATCAACATCGCCCAGCGCGCGTAGGCCGGAGTCTGGCTCCGATCAACGACGCAGGGCAACGCTGCTGCCCGAAGCAAAGGCGAAGTGATCCGGCTTCCGCGACCAAGGCGGGAGTCGGATTCAGCTGGCTAAGAGAGACTGCATTGTCGAGGCCCCGGAGGTTGGGATGACGGGTCGGCCGACCGTGAGCCAGGCGTCGGGGCTGCAGGGCGCTACCCGCTCGCTGGTTCGTCTCTAGTTCCCGCCCCGCAGATGCCGGTGGTGCAGCTCGTAGCTGTCGAACACTTCAGAAGAGGTGGTTCCTGAATGGCCGAACTTGCCGCGGAGGACGTCCGCGAGTCCGTCCAGCGCCGCGCGGAGCATCCGGCCGGCGAACTGGAGCTCAGGGTTGTCGCTGCGCTGGGCTTCGGATGCCAGCTCCTGGGCATAGGCGACTGTGGCCGGCAAGGAGCCGCGCTGCTCGATTTCACGGAAATAGTAGGTTTCATGGAACGCAAGCAGATCGATGCTCACTAGAGATACGTTTCCGGCCATTGACTCCAGCAGCCCGGCAGCATGCGTGGGTTCCACGGCCAGCACACCGGCAGGACCCGCAGCCTCCCTGAACAAGTTAAGCTCGTGGGCAAGGGCCCGGCGGCGGTTTAGGGCCGGGTACATCTGCAGGATCCAGGTGACTGTTGCTGTCAGCAAACCGAAACCGGTGACGGCCTGGAGGGCCACGACCAGCCTGAGCAGCGGATGCGCCGGCACGATTTCGCCGAACCCCGCCGTGGAAAGCGTGACCAGGGAGATGTAGAGCGCTTCGGCGAAGTCGCCGTGCTGCGGCACCCCGGGTCCATGAATAAAGCCGGACTGCAGATGCGGCAAGTACAGCAGGGCCCAGCCTATGGCCGCGAGGCCCGCCCAGGCGCCAATGACAGCCGCCATGGCCAACGGTGCTGCGATGAAGGAGCCCCGGCCGCGCAGTTTTCTGGATACCAGCCAGAATCCGCGCATGATCGCCCGGCCCACGGGACCGGAGCCGTGGGGATAAAGGAGCGTACGAAAGACGTCGACGAGCATCAGCAGAACCAGCCCGGCCCCCAAAACCGTCCAGAGCGTATCCGCAAAGTCCATGCCTCATCTTATGGGCGGCGCCCAGGGCGCGATGATAAACTGAGGGACCCCGCAGTGCTTAGCACGACGGCGGCACCGGGTCTTGGGTGCCGACGTAGCCTGTGCGGCGGGTAGTGGCAGCCCTTGGCCACGCTAGCGTCAGCCGCGCAGCACCCAGGCGGCGTTGTTGGGCTGCAGCCAGCCGTCCTCGGCCAGCGGCGCGGCGCTGAGCAGTACGGATCCAGCCGGCAGCCTGACCGGTTCGCTCCCCATCGCGACGGCGACGAAGAAGTCCGCGCTGCGTTCGCAGATCAGCAGGTTCCCGGCTTCGACGCGCCAGGTGCCGCCGTCGTCCGCGGTGAAAGCTTCAGTCAGCGAGAAGTCGTGGTTCTGGCGTCGCCCGCTTCGTGTTCGGCCGCTGTGTCATCGTCGCAGCCCGGGAAGCATTCGCCGATGCCCCAGACACGTTCCCCGAACATCTGGCCGTTCCTGTAGAGGCTGGCGCCGAAGAGTGAGACGTGGACCAGAACCGAGCTCTTGCAGCCATGGAAGATGCCGCGAAGTTGACGGGTAACTGGATCGCCGGCACGGCCAACACTGTCGGAGAAGGCGTCGCAACGAGCGCTGTGTTAGCGGGCGCCGTGGTGGCAACCGCAGCGGACATGGTAACGCGCGCGTTCCGGAGCGTGAACATCGACGGTGATGGGATCCCAGATGAGCCCCAGGCCCTCACCGCGGTCAAGGGTGTTGGCGGCGCCATCACTGGCACGGCGGGCTCGGTCGGCGGGAGCGTCGCAGGGTTGATCAAACGGAAAATGCGCGGCGAACAGTCGGTGGGCGGGTCTGAGGCCGGTAGCGAGGAACTGGTCGAGAAGTAACCCCGGAGGTTAGTGGGCTGCGGGTCGTCGGCTATCTCCTGACTAATCCGCTGCCTAAGTTCCGGTCGATGGTGCGCCACGGCGGGAGCGGACCTCCACGCAAGAGATGTCAGTCGGTTGCTATATGGTCTGTAAATGCCGCACTCAATCCTGTCCAAAGGTGGAAATTCGACTCTGCCAGCACACACCGGCGAAAGACTGTCAGTTGAGCCTAAATGGCAGTCTTTGAGTTCTAATTCTGATGTTGACCTTTTCCTGGTCATGGTCGACGCTGGTGGGCGCGTCCCTTCCAATGAGGCAGTCGTTTTCTACAATCAGCCGCGATATCTCGAGGGCGCGGTTGAATACCTCGGCAGGACATCTGCGCGGGCTGACAGCCAAGAACATTCAGCATCGATTTCGCTGGCCCAAATCCCTGCCGTTGTTCAGCGAATCGCAATAGCGGCCAGCTTGGATTCTCAGGAACAGGTCCTGGGCCAGTTGGGAGACCTGCGCCTGTTCATAAAGTCGCCTTCCGGCGTTTCCTTCGAAGTGCCGGCAGCGGATCTGTCGAATGAGAATGTGGCAGTAATAGGCGAAATTTACCGCAGGAACGGCGAGTGGAAGATCCGCAACGTCTCGCAAGGATGGACGGGTGGTCTCGAATCCTTCCTCGACCAGCATGGGGTGGCGCTGGGCGGTGAGGTTTCACCGGATCCCGCGCCCGATCACCCACGCCGGGAACCTGACAGCCACCGTATCAATGACCTCCATGACCTGGAACACCGGATACGCGAAAAGGAGGCGGTGCTGAGAGAACTCGAATCAGCGATTATCGAAACCCGGGAGATCAAGCTCCTCCAGGATCTAGGCATCTACGAGTTCGCGCACCCGCTGGATGACGCAGTTGAATATAAGGATCGCCTGAACCTGTTGCGCGCCAACGTGAAAGAAACCGCGAAGGAGCGGGGCGTGACGGGCGCTGCAAACTGGGCAGTTAACGGGAGCCTGCAAGACGGTGCCCGGATGGTTCGCGAGCAATGCCGGCTGATGCTGCGCGCCTACAATGCCGAAGCCGACAACTGCATCCGGACAGTCCGCAGCCACAACCTTGAGCCGGCCATGGCAAGGCTGACTCGGGCGAAAGAATCCATCCAAAAACTGGGCCGCAGCATGGCCATTCAGATCACAGGGGAGTATCACGAGCTCCGTCTCGCCGAAATCCAGCTCACAGCGGACTACCACCTGAAGGTCACCGAAGAGCGGGAGACTCAGAGGGCCATCCGCGAGGAACTCCGTGAACAGGAAAAGGTCGAGCGGGAGCTCCAAAAGGCCAGGGAAAAGTTCGAAAAGGAACGCGACCAATATGAAGCGGCCCTGCAGATAGCGATCAGTAGCGGGGATGCTTCGGCCATAGCCATGATGCAGTCGCGGCTCGAACAAGCCGAACACAACCTTCGTGATATCGAAAACCGGGAAGCCAATGCCAAGGCCGGCTACGTCTACGTCATTTCGAATCTCGGTGCCTTCGGCGACCAGATTGTGAAGATCGGCATGACCCGCCGCCTTGAGCCAACGGAGCGAATCCGTGAACTCAGCGGCGCGGGGGTCCCGTTCCTCTACGACGTTCATGTTCTATTCTTCAGTGACGACGCCGCCGGTCTGGAGGGGCAACTGCACCGCGAATTCGAGGATCGCCGCGTCAATCGCGTCAACCTGCGCAGGGAGTTCTTCTACGCCACTCCGCACGAGGTCCGTGAAGCGGTGCGACGCATTGTCGGGGCCACAACACTCGAATTCAGGGAAGAAGCCGAAGCCTCAGAGTTTCGGCGCAGCATTTCAATGTCCAAGGGGGACTAGTGGGATTTAGAAAAAGCACGTCGTTCAAGGTGATGCCCGGAGTGCGCGTCCGGGTCTCCACTCACGGAGTCGGCACCTACGTGGGCGGCCGCAAGATTTCGCCCAGAAAGGTCCCAGCTTCGCCAAGGACGGGTACTGCCAGAACGTCGACGACGGCTCCGGCGCAGGCGCCGGTCCGGCCAGGGATGTTCGCGCCGAAGGAGGAGAAGGCCCTTTTTGCCTTTCTCTCCCAGCCGGATGCCTTGAACCTAGAGGAGACCGTGCTGGCACACCCGCAATACGCATTGCTCGGAAACGCTTTGCTGGGCCTGCGGCACCTCATCCACGGACAGACGGACCGGGCTGTCGAGTATCTCCGTGCCGCGCTCTCCCTGGACGGAGAAGTGGAATCGCACGCATTCACCCGGAAGTATCTCTCCAGCTACCGGCTGACGCTCGGTATCGCCGGCGGCGTCTCAGTGGAGTTGCCACTTTCGCACGATGCCGTGACTCTCGCGCTTGCCGAAGGGCTGCAGATCCAGGGTCAGACCCGGACCGCTGTGTACTACGTCGAGGCTTTGGATCCGAGCTATCCCGCCTTGTTGAGCCTGGCTGACCTTTATGTCGAACTAGAAGACTGGCATGAGGTTCTTCGACTCACCAACGGCTTCGGCGTCGATTCCGAAATCACAGCCATGCTTGCCATCTTCCGGGCCAAATCACATCTGGCACTGGGTGAACTCGTCGCAGCCAAGGAATGCATCAAGCCGCTGACGGCAAGCAAGAAGTACGGGACCGGATTGCGCTTTCAGGCCTTGGCTCTGCGCTCCGAGATCAGTCTGACAGAGGGAGCATTCGCGCGCGCCACGGCGGACCTGGAGAAGATTCTGGCCGAAGACTCCAGCCTCCCGGGCCTTCGCGAGGCGCTTGCCCGGATCCAGCGGCGCCAACAGGAAATCGAACAAGATAAATCCGATGCCATCCGGCAGAAGGCACGCGCTGCGGAGCAAAAGCGCGAGGAGGCCGAGCGTGCCAAGGAGGAGAAGCGCGCCGAAGCGGAGAGAGTCCGGGCAGAAAAAGCAGCCGCTAGAGATCGGTTGGCAGCCGAGCGGGCAGCCCCGAAGCCAGCCCTGCAGGCGGCCGTCATCGATCTGTCGTTCGATGAGGACGCCGACATTTCCGATGAGCCGGAATTAGCTCAGCCCGAAGCGGGGGGACTTGTGCCCGGCTTCTATCCCGACCCACAGGAAGTGGCGCCGTTCAGGTATTGGGACGGTTCAGCGTGGACGTCCCGAATCAGAATGAAACCGTAAGGAGTGTCGCCGGCCTGACGCGACCGGACTGACTGGCTGGCTTGCAAGGGCCGTCCACGTTCCTGAAGAAACGTGGACGGCCTTTTGCCTGCCTCGAGTTTCAGCCCCGCAGCACCCACGCCGCGTCGTTCGGCTGCAGCCAGCCGTCCTCGGTGAGGGGCGCGGCGCTGAGCAGCACGGAACCGGTGGGCAGCTGCACCGGTTCGCTCCCCATCGCGACGGCGACGAAGAAGTCCGCGCTGCGTTCGCAGATCAGCAGGTTCCCGGCCTCAACGCGCCAGGTGCCGCCGTCGTCCGGGCCGAAGACCTCGTTGTTCCACAGCAGCCGGCGCAGCCGTAGCGCGTTGGTGACCAAGGCAAGCGACGACGCCGGATCCTGCTGCTGGAGCTCGATCGCGTGCGTGCCCCATCCCGCCGGAATAGGCAGCCACGGCGTTGGTGACTTGACGGCCACAGTTTCGGCCCGCGAGAACCCGTGGCTCAGTGCCGCGTCCTCCGTCCACGGCAGCGGGACGCGGGCACCGTCGCGGGAGACCCCGCCGCGGGCCCACATCGGATCCACCCGGGATTCCATCGGGACGTCGACCTCAGGCAGTGCGAGCTCCTGGCCCTGGTAGAGATACGCAGGGCCAGGCAAAGCCACCAAAGCGGCCCTGGCCCGCAGGGCGCCAACATTCCCACCACCAAACCGGGTGACGGACCGGACGATGTCGTGGTTCTCCAGCGCCCACGTCGGCGTGGCGCCGTGCAGCAGGCGGGCAGCTTCGAGTTCGGTCCCCGCGGCGGCCCACGCCGCCGGATCCCAGCCGAGCTTCACAAACGCGAAGGCAAAGGCCTGCTGCATTTCATCGGCCCGGGTGTAGCGGGCGGCGCGGGCCGGTTCCAGGTTGACCTCGCCTACCAGCAGGCGGTGCGGTTGATACTTCTCGGCGAGGGTGCGCCAGCGGCGGTAGACCTCGTGGACTTCTTCCTGGTCCGAGACCTGCGGGTTGGACCGCAGCCCGTCCACCACTCCGCCGGTGGAGGGCGAGTCCGGCAGGCCGTCGGCCTTGAACAGGGCATGGGCGACGTCGATCCGGAGCCCGTCCACGCCCTTGTCGAACCAGAGGCGCAGCACGCCGTCGAAGTAGTCGCCGACGGCGGGGTTGCGCCAGTTCCAGTCCGGCTGCTCGGGGGAGAAGAGGTGCAGGTACCAGTCGGTGTCCGTCCCGGACCCTGGAACGGCTCGCCGTTGGGCCGCATGTGTGCTCTCGCGGCCGCCGATAGGCGTGGTCCCGGGAGAGGCCTACGACGGCGGCGCGTGGGTTCCAGCCGAAGGGACCCAGGAGCCGGAGTCAGCCGAGGTGAGCCCCCGCGTTCATCGGTAATCGGGTTTGTTGTGATCGGCCAGCACAGTGCTGCCGCCAGCCCACCTCGTGCCGCACGTCGGGCACTTGATGTACCACTCGTCGTTTCCGGGAAACTCGATCATCTCGCCCACGTCCTCACCGCTCGACGGGCACCACGCCTTCATGTCCTCCTCCTTTTGGAGGATCGCCTCTTGGATCATTATTAAGTCCAGGTCATCGTCGTCTCTGATCATGGTCGCGACCATACGCTGGGTGACCGACATCCAACCTCCGGGGCCGCCGCGGTCTGGACGGAACCGCCGAGGTGTCTGAGGTGGCTGCAGACTCCTGCCGGGAAGCGGACCCGCCCGGCGTGCCTGATTCCTTCCCGGCCCGCCGGGCTGACTAGCCAGCCACCGCCGCCTTCGCCGCCCGCGAGGCCTCCATCCACTCGCTCAGCCACGGGGCCCGGACGCTGGAGGTGATGCGGCAGTCGGCCACGAAGGTTCCCTTCGCGCCGGCATCGACCCAGTCCTGCAACGCGGAAAGGTCCGCCAGCGAGCGGATGATCGCCGATTCGGCACCAAGCGCTCGAGCGACGCCGCTGAAGTCCACCTCGGGGATCAGCATGGGCTTGACGGTCAGGCCTTGGGAGCCGTACTGGTGGATTTCGGCGCCGTAGGCGGCATCGTTGTAGATCACGACGACGGCGCTGGTCGCCGCGCCGATGAGCGATTCGAGGTCGGACAGGCCCATCAGGAAACCGCCGTCGCCGGAGGCCAGCACCAGGGTGCGGCCGTCCTCCACGGCGCGGGCTGCCCCGACGGCGCTGGCGAGGCCCAGCCCGATGGTCTGGAAGGCCGTGCCCACCATCACCAGGTCCTGCGGCCGGGGGATGTTCCAGTACATCGGTGCCCAGCCGAGGAAGTGCCCGCCGTCCTGGACCACCGTGCGCCGCTCCGGCAGCACGGCGTCCAATGCGGTGGCCAGGGAACGCGGGTCCAGCCGGCCGTCCGCGGTCTCCTCGGAGCCCGGGTGGTGGGCCGGTCCTTCGGCCAGCCGTTTGCGGGCTTCCGCGCGCCACGCTCCGCCGCGGCCGGCGTCCGGCGAGGCCTCGCCCTCCAGCATCCGCAGGAGGTGTCCGGCCGCGGATTTCGCGTCCGCGCTGACGAACCTATCCACCCGCGGGTGCGTCGGCTGCAGGGCGGTGTCGATCTGGATGACGGTGCTGTCCGGGCCGAGCAGGTGCCCGAACCGCATGGTGAAGGCGCTCAGGCTTGCCCCGGCCACGAGGACAACATCGGCTTCACCCATAATCCCGGCTGCGGTGTCCGTGCCGAAGCCGCCCGCCACGCCGAGGTATCCCTCGCCTTCGAGGAGGTTGAGCGCCAGAGCGGTTCCGGCGGTCACGGCGCCGAGGCGGTCGGCGAGCTCCCGGAGCTCCGGGCCGGCTCCGGCGAGGTGCGCGCCGCGGCCGGCGAGGATCAGCGGCCGCTTCGCCCCGGCGAGCAGGCGGGCTACCTGCCCAAGGCCAGCGTCGACGTCGTCCGTCACCGTTCGTGCCGGGGGTGCCGGAAGTTCCTCGTCCGCAGCCTCGACGGCCGCGAGGTCGTAGGGGATGGCAATCACGACGGCGGTGCGCTTGGTGAGTGCGTACTCCACCGCCTGCCGGGTGATGGAACCCGCGGCGTCGCGGGTGACGGTGAACGTGGCGGCGCCGAGGCCTGCGGCGATGGCCGCCTGGTCCACGTCCCAGGGCCGGGCGCCGGTGGTGGGGGCGTCCCCGGTGACCAGCACGACGGGGATCTGCGCCTGGACCGCCTCGGCGAGGGCGGTCAGTGCATTGGTGTAGCCGGGGCCGTAGGTGGTGGTGCCCGCGGCGAGACGTCCCGACGTCCGGTAGTAGGCGTCGGCCGCGGCGATGGCGGCGCCCTCGTGCCGGACGGCGGAGAAGCGGAGGCCCAGCTTTTCCGCGGCGTCCAGGAAGTAGACGTTTCCGTTGCCCATCACACCGAAGAGATCAGTGAGATAGCTGCTGAGAACCTGTGCCACGCGGCCGGAGACGGTGAGAGTAGTCATGCAGAAATTTTGTGCGCTGGTCCCCAGATAGGCAAGGGGGTCAGGTTTGGCTAGGAGATTTGGCAGGCGCAAGATGCGCAATTGAAAATATGACCAATTGTGCCCTGCGTCACCCGCACTTAGCCGGCAGCGCGGGGCTCCTGCTCGGAGAGCCGGCTCAGCAGTCCGTCGTAGCGGGGCGGCATGAGTTCCAGCACGGAAATGGCCGTGCTGGTCCGTTGAATCCCCTCGATTTCCAGGATCTGGTTGGTGATGCGATAGAGATCCGCCGTGCCGCGTGCCACCACCTTGGCCATGAGGTCCGCGTCGCCGGTCGTGGCGTGAACCTCAATGACCTCCGGGATCGCGGCGAGCCCGTCTTCCACCGCACCTGTCCGGGTCTGGCTGATGGACAGGGAGAGGAAGGCCATCAGTTCATAGCCGAGTGCAGCGGGATCCAGTCGACGGCTGAAGGAGCGGAGGGCGCCGCTGCGCTCGAGCCGTGCCAGCCGGGCGTGGACCGTGTTCCGTGCGACGCCGAGTGTCCGGGAGAGTGCCAGGGCGCTGGCCTCCGGATCCTTATCCAGGGCCAGGATGATCCTGCCGTCGAGTGAATCCAGGGTGCGGGGGTGCAGGATGGTCATATTTTCACCAGAGACAGTTGAAGTTGAGCAGAAGTCCCAATGGGTTGAGCGTACCTTGCATTGTGGGCGGAGTCACAACCATGATCAGTCCTCATGACCCGTGATCAGCTCCGCACCGCACCGGACACCGCACTCCCCACCCTTCGTGGCGCCGTGTCCGGCCTCCCGCCGTATGTCCCGGGCCGGCGCAGCGCAGGCACCGACATTGCTGCCCTTGCCAGCAACGAAAGCCACTACGAGCCGCTGCCCGCTGCCGCCGCCGCGGTGGCCGCAGCGGCCGGTACCATGAACCGCTACCCCGACAGTGCCGCCGTCGAACTCCGTGAACGGATCGCCAGGCACTTCGGCGTCACCGCCGGAGAGGTCGCGGTGGGACCCGGCAGCGTGGGCGTCCTCCAGCAGATCATCACCGGCCTGTGCGATGCCGGGGATGAAGTGATCTTCGCGTGGCGCTCCTTCGAGGCGTACCCCATCCTGGTGGAGCTGGCCGGCGCCCGGCCGGTCCGCGTTCCGCTGGACACCTTTGAAGGCCACGACCTCGATGCCATGGCCGCAGCCGTCACCGCCCGCACCAAGGTGATCCTGCTCTGCACCCCCAACAACCCGACCGGCGTGCCGATCGGCCACGAGCGCATCGAGGCGTTCCTGCGGTCCGTCCGTCCCGACATCCTCGTGGTGGTCGACGAGGCCTACGTGGAATACGCCGAAGCGGGCAGCGGCCCCGATTCCCTGGCGCTCTACCGCCGGCACCCGAACGTCTGCATCCTGCGCACCTTCTCGAAGGCCTACGGGCTCGCCGGCCTGCGCGTGGGCTACGCCGTGGCCGCGCCGGCCATCGCCGAGGGACTGCGCCGCACCGCCCTTCCCTTCTCGGTGAGCGCCTTGGCCCAGAAAGCCGCGATCGCGTCGCTGGACGCCGGGGACGAGATGGAAGCGCGCGTGGCGGCGGTCAAGCAGGAGCGCGCACGGATGGCCGCGCAGCTCGAAGCCCAGGGCTGGAAGCTGCCGCCGAGCCAGGGCAACTTCCTCTGGATCCGCGCGGATGAGAGCCTCCAGGCAAGGCTTGTGGACGCGTTTGACCGCGCGGGCATCATGGTCCGGGCCTACCGAGGTGACGGGGTGCGGATCACCGTTGCCGGCCCCGCCGCCAACAACCGCGTGCTCCGGGTTTTGGAAGCCCACGCAGCCTAGGAACTTATCGACCCCTTATCAATCCGTTCCACAACCAGAGGACTCCCCATGGAACAACAGACAAAGACGTCTGGCCGCCCGCTCGGCGCCGCACTCAAACCCCGGCAGCTCACGATGATGGGCCTGGGAAGCGCCATCGGTGCGGGCCTCTTCATCGGCTCCGGGGCCGGCATCCAGGCCGCCGGCCCGGCCGTGCTGATCTCCTACCTGGTGGCCGGCACCCTCATCATCCTGGTGATGTGGGCCCTCGGCGAAATGGCCGCAGCCAACCCGGACAGCGGAGCCTTCTCCGTCTATACCGCCAAGGCCTACGGGCCGGTGGCCGGTGCCACTGTGGGGTGGCTGTGGTGGCTGCAGCTCGTGGTGGTCATCGCCGCCGAGGCGCTCGGCGCGGCAGGCCTGCTGGCCACCATCTTCCCGGCCCTGCCGGTGTGGCTGATGGCCTTCGTGTTCATCGTGCTGCTCACCGCCGTGAACCTCACCAGTGTGAAGAACTTCGGCGAGTTTGAGTTCTGGTTCGCCCTGCTCAAGGTGGCAGCAATCGTCGGGTTCCTCCTGGTGGGCGCAGCCCTGCTCTTCGGCTGGCTGCCGGGCGTGCAGTCGCCGGGCCTTTCCAACTTCAGCGGTGCCGGATTCGCACCCAGCAATTTCGCCGGGATTGCGACGGCGCTTTTCGTGGTGGCCTTCGCGTTCGGCGGCACCGAGATTGTCTCCGTGGCGGCAGCTGAGACCGCCGAGCCGGCCCGCAGTGTGAAGAAAGCGGTCCGCACGGTGCTGTGGCGCATTCTGGTTTTCTACATCGCTTCCATCTTTATTATTGCGGCAGTGGTCCCCGTGGGTTCGGCGGGGCTGAAGAGTCCGTTCGCGGCGGTACTGGACGCCGCCGGCATGCCCGGTGCAGCCACCGCCATCACCCTGGTGGCCGTGGCGGCACTGCTCTCCGCGCTCAACGCCAACCTCTACGGCGCCTCCCGGATGGCGTTCTCCCTCGCCGAGCGGGGCGACGCGCCGCGCCTGCTCGCCTCGGTGTCCAAGGCACGGGTCCCGGTTATCGCAGTCCTGGCCAGCGTCGCCTTCGGCGTTGTCACGGTCGGGCTGGAGCTGGCGTTCCCCGATCAAGTCCTTCCCGTCCTGCTCAACATTGTGGGCTCGACCTGCCTGCTGGTGTGGACGTCCGCGCTCCTGGCCCAGCTCGCGCTGCGGCTCCGCGCCGACCGCGAGGGGACGGAGCTTCCCCTGCGGATGCCCGGCTTCCCGTGGCTGACGGGCTTTGGCCTGCTCATCCTCGCGGCGATCTTCACGGTGGGCTTCATCGGCGAGGACTCACGCCCCCAGCTGCTGAGCACTTTCTCGCTGGTGGCGCTGCTGGCGGTGGCGAACTGGCTGCACCAGCGGAGGAAGATTCCGGGCAGCATTGATTCTTCAGAGGATGACAAGCAGCCGGCGCTCGTCGACTAGTTGACTCGCCTGAACCGACACGCGGCTTCGGTGCACTTAAGGGCGCGTCCGGCTTTGGCCGGGCGCGCCCTTCATCGAGGAACGGAGGGCCCCACTTCCCAGTTGCGGTATCACTTATGGGCGTTCTGAGCCTTTAGAGCAGCTACAAGTGATAGCGCAACGCGGTTCGTGGACGGCACTTCGTGCGGCCGGTCAGCTCAGTCGCGTAGCACCCACGCGGCGTTGTTCGGCTGGAGCCAGCCGTCCTGTTCCAAGGGCGCAGCAGTGAGCAGCACGGTTCCAGCCGGCAGTTGCACCGGTTCGCTGCCCATCGCGACGGCGACGAAGAAATCGGCGCTGCGTTCGCAGATCAGCAGGTTCCCGGCTTCGACGCGCCAGGTGCCGCCGTCGTCCGGGCCGAAGACCTCGTTCTTCCACAGCTTTCGGCGTAACCCGAGGGCTGCTTTGGTGAGGTTAAGCGCTGACGCCGGGTCCTGCTCCTGGAGTGCGACGGCGTGCGCGCCCCAGTCCGCGGGGACCGGAAGCCAGGGCGCTGATGTCTGAACCGCCGCGGCCGGTTCAGCCAGCGAGAAGCCGTGGTTCAGTGCCGAGTCCGCGGTCCAGGGCAACGGGACGCGGGCCCCGTCGCGGCAGACGCCGCCGCGGGCCCACATCGGATCCACCCGGGCCTCTAACGGGACGTCGACCTCGGGCAGTCCGAGCTCCTGCCCCTGGTAGAGGTACGCCGGGCCGGGCAAACCCAGCAAAGCCACCAAAGCGGCCCGGGCCCGCAGGGCGCCAACATTCCCACCACCAAACCGGGTGACGGACCGGACGATGTCGTGGTTCTCCAGCGCCCAGGTGGGGGTCGCGCCGTAGAGCTGGCGGGCGGCTTCGAGCTCGTTCCCGACGGCGGCCCACGCCTCCGGGTCCCAGCCGAGTTTTACAAACGCGAAGGCGAAGGCCTGTTGCATCTCGTCGGCCCGGGTGTAGCGGGCGGCGCGGGCCGGTTCCAGGTTGACCTCGCCCACCAGCAGGCGGTGCGGTTGATACTTCTCGGCGAGGGTGCGCCAGCGGCGGTAGACCTCGTGGACTTCTTCCTGGTCCGAGACCTGCGGGTTGGACCGCAGCCCGTCCACCACTCCGCCGGTGGAGGGCGAGTCCGGCAGGCCGTCGGCCTTGAACAGGGCATGCGCGACGTCGATCCGGAGCCCGTCCACGCCCTTGTCGAACCAGAAGCGCAGCACGCCGTCGAAGTAGTCACTGACGGCGGGGTTCCGCCAGTTCCAGTCCGGCTGCCCGGCGGAGAAGAGGTGCAGGTACCAGTCCGTGTCCGTCGCCGAGCCGGGGGTGGCGCGGCTCCAGGCGCGGCCGCCGAAGACGCTCTGCCAGTTGTTCGGCGGGATGTCAGCGGCGACGTTACCGCCGCCGTCGGACATGTCCACCTGGCCGGGCACAAAGTGGTACATGTCCCGCTCCGGCGAGCCCGGGCCGGCCGCGAGGGCCGCCTGGAACAGCGGGTGCTCGGCGGAGCAGTGGTTGGGGACGACGTCGAGCAGGACCCGCAGCCCCAGCGAGTGCGCCAGTTCCAGCAGAGTATCGAACTGCTCCATGGTGCCGAACAGCGGGTCCACGCCGCAGTAGTCGGACACGTCGTAGCCCTGGTCCACCTGCGGGGAGGGCTGGAACGGGGTCATCCAGATCCCGTCGACGCCGAGGGAGGCGATGTACGGCAGCCGGGCAATGAGCCCGGCGAGGTCGCCCACGCCGTCGCCGTCGCCGTCGGCGAAGGAGCGCGGATACACCTGGTAGATGACGGCGGACTGCCACCACTCGGCGGCAGGCGCCAAAGCGGTCTCTTCGGCAGGGCTCATTTGCTGGCGCCCGCGGTGAGGCCCTCGACGATCCGCCGCTGGAAGATCAGCACCATAATGACCAACGGTACGGTGACGATCACGCCGGCGGCCATCTGTTCGCCGAAAGGCGCCTGGAATTCGGTGGCGCCGGTGAATTTGGAGATCGCGACCGTGGCGGTCTGGATCTTGGGGTCGTTGATCATGGACAGCGCGATGATGAATTCGTTCCAGCTGTGGATGAACGTCAGGATCGCGGTGGTGAAGACGCCCGGCGCGGCGAGCGGCAGCAGCACCCGGCGGAACGCCTGCCACTTGGTGCAGCCGTCGATCATGGCGGCTTCCTCGAGGTCGAACGGCAGGGCCTTCATAAAGGTGGTGAGGTTCCAGACCGCCAGCGGGATCGCGAAGGACAGGTTGGGCACGATCATCGCCTGGTAGGTGTTGATCCAGCCGATGTCCGTGAAGAGGCGCAGCAGCGGCACCACAACGGAGATGCCGGGGAACATCGACGTCGCGATGATAACGCCGAGGATCACCGATTTGAAGCGGAAGTTCAGCCGGGAGATCGCGTAGGCGGCGAACACGCCCAGGACCAGCGCGAACGTGGTGGTGGTGCCGGCGACGATCAGGGAGTTGAGCAGCGCCTGGCCGAACATCGTGGAGCCGTCGAACACCTTGGTGTAGTTCTCCAGCGAGAACGGGGCCGGCAACAGGGTGTTGTCGAAGATGTCCGCGGTGCGGCGGAGGCTGGAGACCAGCATCCAGTAGAACGGGGCCAGGCAGTACGCGAAGATCAGGGCCAGGCCGGCGTAGACGCTGTAGGAACGCCAGGTGCGCTTGGG
Source organism: Arthrobacter sp. UYCu512 (assembly GCF_040547075.1). Lineage (NCBI taxonomy): Bacteria > Bacillati > Actinomycetota > Actinomycetes > Micrococcales > Micrococcaceae > Arthrobacter > Arthrobacter sp. UYCu512. The sequence goes on along the minus strand of NZ_JBEPPA010000006.1, from coordinate 28,351 downwards.
TTTCGTTTTGCCGGGTACGACGGCGGTGCGTGCGTCGGGGGCGGTGGCGCCGGAGTCGGCTGCGGCGTTGCGGAGGTCGGAGATGGTCATCGGGTGGCCTCGGCCTTCTTCTGTTCGGAGTTGGCCAGGGAGCGGGACTTCTTCGCGCTTTTCTTGGACAGCAGCTTCAGTTCCTTGGCGCCGGTGACGTCGGCGCCGAGGACCTTTACAAAGACGATCGCGACGACGGCGACGTACAGGAAGAGCATGACGGCGAACGCGGAGGCGGAGCCGTAGCGGAGCTGGTTGGATTCGTCCCAGGCCAGCATGGAGAGGGTTTCCACGGATTCCTTGCCGGGGCCGATCAGCACAAAGGGCAGGTCGAACATGCGCAGCGCGTCGAGCATACGGAACAGCACGGCCACCAGGAGAGTGGGTTTGACCAGCGGGAGGGTGATGGAGCCGAGTTGGCGCCACCAGCCGGCGCCGTCGATCCTGGCGGCTTCGTAGACTTCGCCGGGGATGACCTGCATACCGGCGAGGACCAGGAGGCCGATAAACGGGGCGGTCTTCCAGACTTCGGCGATGATGACGGCGACTTTGGAGGCGTTGCCTTCGGCGGTCCAGAGGATTTCGCTGCCGAGCATGGTGTTGGCGATGCCGTCGGACTGGAAGATCCAGCGCCACAGCAGGCCGGAGACGGCGGTGGGGACGGCCCACGGTACCAGGATGCTGGCGCGCAAAAAGGACCGGCCGCGGAAGGCGCGGTTCATGGCGAGGGCCAGGGCCAGGCCCAGGACGGTCTCGAGGAACACCGTGGTGACGGTGAAGAAGGTGGTGTTGGCGAAGGCGTTCAGGAAGCGCCGGCCGGATTCGCCGACGAAGAGGTCGGCGTAGTTGGCCAGGCCCACGAAGGATTCCACATCGGAGACGAAGCCGTCCGCGTCCAGGCCGGATTCGGCGCGGAACAGGGACTGGTGCACCGCGGAGAGCAGCGGGTACACAATCACCAGGGCCAGCACCAGGATGGTGGGGGAGAGCAGCATCGCGGCCATGCGGCCTTCACTTGGGGAGCGTTTGCCGCGTCTGCGCGGGCTGCCTGGCTGGGGCGTGCCGGTCTGCGCGCCGGCGGGCGGGGCGGTCGTCGTCGTCATGCTGGGTACCTAACTGGAGTTGCAGCTGCCTGGCCGGCCGGGGCGGACCGGCCGGCCAGGCGTGTGGTCTGAACTGCGGGCTGAGTTACTTGGACAGCTCGGTGAGCTTGGCCTGCATGTCCTTCAGGGCCGTGTCCGTGTCCTTGGCGCCGGTGATGGCCGCGTAGGCCTCTTCCTGGATGGCCTTGGTGGTGGCGCCGTACTGGACCACCTTGGGGCGCGGCTGGGCGTTGTTCAGCGAGGTCAGCAGGGTGGGGAAGAACGGGCGCTTGGCGACGACGGCGGGGTCCTCGAAGAGGGAGGCGTAGACGGGGGCGCGGGAGGACAGGGCGAGGCGCTTCTGGGCCTGCTCCTCGCTGGTGAAGAACTTGACGAACTCCAGCGCCGTGGCCTTGTTCGGGGTGAACGGGGAGATGGCCAGGCTGCGGCCGCCCAGGGTGGAGACGCCGGGGCCGTCGGTGCCGGGGATGGAGGTGATGCTGAACTTGCCGTTCACCTTGCTGGAGCCGTCGGTGGCGCTCAGGGAGGCGTGCAGGAAGGGCCAGTTGCGCATAAAGACGAGCTTGCCGTCCTGGAACGCGCGGCGGCCCTGCTCTTCGAGGTAGGTGATGGCGTCGGACGGGAAGAGCCCGTCCTTGAAGCCGTCCACCAGCAGGTTCAGGCCGGCCTTGGCCTCGGGGGTGTTGACGGTGGGCTTGCCGTCGGCGTCGACCACTGTGCCGCCGGCGGAGGCCACGGCCTCGGAGAAGTTGACAGTGAGGGCCTCATTCTTGTCGAACTGGCCGGTGTAGCAGGACATGCCGGCGGCTTCGGGGAGCGCCAGGACGGACTTGCAGGCGGTCTTCATCTCGTCCCAGGTCTTGGGCGGGGCGGCGATGCCGGCGGCCTTCAGCAGGTCGGAGCGGAAGTAGAACAGGGCGCCGTCGGTGTAGTACGGGGCGCCGACCAGGGTGTCCCGGTACGTCGCGGCGTTGACCGTGGCGGGGATCATCTTGTCGGTGGGGACGGCGTCCGCGGGCAGCGGCAGGATCCACTTGTTGGCGGCGAACTCGGAGGTCCAGACGACGTCGAGGTTCAGCACGCTGAAGGTGTCCGACTTGATCTGCGCGTTCTGGATGAGCTGCTGGCGCTGCTGGTCCGCGGAGTCCGGCAGTTCGATGAACGTGACCTTCTCCTCGGGGTGGGCGGCGTTCCACTCCTCGATGGTCTTGTTCGCGGCACCGGAGGCGTCGCGGTTGGAGACGTAGTTGATGGGGCCCTTGCCCTCGAAGGACGCGGCGGCGGCCTTCGGGGTGCTCTTCGCTTCCGTGGCGGTCCCGCCGCAGCCGGTGAGGGCGACGGCGGCGACGGTCAGGGATGCGGTGGTGGCGAGAAGAGTCTGCCAGGTGCGGCGGCGCTGCCTCATGTGTTGCTCCTTGTTATCTGTTTTTTGCGAGTGGGTTGGTGCATGCGGAGCTGCGGCGGCTGCCTGGTTTTGTGGCACGGGGGAGTGCCGGCTGCCGCCGGTGGTGGGTGGTTTCGGTGGGTTAGCTGACGAGGACTTGTTCGCCGGGCGGTGCCGGGTTCGCCGGTGTTGAGCTGGGCGGGGCGGTGGAGCCGCGCTCGATCAGCCGGTGCGGCATGATCTTCGGCCCCAGGTCGCGGGAGCGGAGCAGCTTTTTCACGGCCATCCGCCCCATCTCCTCCAGCGGCTGCGCCATGGTGCTCAGCGGCGGGTTCACGTGCAGTGAGGTGGAGGTGCCGTCGAAGCCCAGGACGGAGACGTCCTCCGGCACCCGGAGCCCGCGCCGCTGCAGTTCATTGACGACGGCGGCACCCATCTCATCGCTCATCGCGAAGATCGCGGTGAGGCCGGGCTCCTGCTGCAGCAGCTCGTCGACGCCGGGTGCGCCGCTTTCGTAGAAGAAACTCCCGGTGGCGGTGACCGGGGTGCAGCCGGCCTCGGTCATGGCGCGGAGGTAGCCGCGTTTCCGGGGCTGGGCGACGTAGATCGACGCCGGGTCGCCGGTGAGCAGGCCGATGCGCCGGTGGCCGAGCCGGAGCAGGTGACGGGTCGCGTCGTAGGCTGCCTGCTCGTCGTCGATGGCCACGCTGGGGGAGCCGGACTTGTCGCTGATGGCGACGGAGATGATGGGGACGTTGGGCCCGAGCAGCTGCCGGGTCTCCGGCGTGATCACCGCGGAGATGAGGATGACGCCGGCGGCCCGGTAGGTGCGCAGGGTGCGGAGGTATCCGGCGATGTAGGCGGATTTGGCGCCGGTGCGGCCGAGCATCACCGCGTAGCCGCGCTCCTGGGCTTCCTCCTCCACGCCCTGCATGACCTGGGAGGCCAGGGCATCGGAGACCATCGGGGCGAGGAGCCCGATCACGGAGGTTTGCCGGGTCTTGAGGCCCCGGGCGAGGTAGTCCGTTTCGTAGCTGAGGCTCTTGACCGCGGTTTCGACGCGTTCACGGGTCTCATCCGAGTAGCCAACGAGTCCGTTGACGACCCGGGAGACGGTGGCCGGGGAGACGCCGGCGTGCTTGGCGACATCGCGGATGGTGACCACGGTTCCTCCTCCCTGAGGGTGTCTTCTGGGCGTTGCGTGGCCCGAGTGCGTAACGAGTTACGCAAACGGTTTACGTAAACGGTTTCGTTGCGTGCAGGATCAACAGTAAGGGGTGGGCCGGGGATCGCGTTGCGTTTCGTAAACAGGGCTCAAAGGTCGATGGCGCTGGGGCAAACTGGAGTCGGGCACCGACATCAATTCCAGTTGCAGATTCCGACAGTTTCGCTTCTGTGCGGTGAGGGCCGGCAAGCGTTCGCAGTCGGTTCTCTTCTTTCAGTTCGATGAATGACCTCAGCTACTTCCCGCTACGGATGATCAGACCAGTTCGATTGCCCACCCCGCAGAGAAGCTTGCCCTCTCCACGACCAGCCTTGACTTGCAGATAGCCGCAGGTGACACCGGATGTGCTCAGAATGTGCCCAGTATGTGCCCGGCAACCGCGGGCTCATTCCGCTTCGTCATAGACGCCCCCCGGGGGCGAGGTACTCGCTCTGAGCAGCTGAGGGTGTAATTCAGATGTCTCTTCAAACGCGTGGGCGCTGCAATCCAGTCGATTAGTAAGTTGCCTTCGGGCGATTGGGAGTTTGCATCGTGCCACTGAAGTTGGACTTGTCTCCGGGCTCCAGGACGGCCAACGATTCGTGGTAGCTGGCTGTCAATCCTGAGCGTGACTGCTTACCTAGGGAAATGGACATGCTGATACTTCCCGATGAAGGTCTCATGACCACTCTGAAGAGTCCTGAGGTACCTCCCCATGGTGGTTCGGGTCGGTCTCTGTCTTCCACGACCATAGCCTGACTATCCAGTCAGCTCAGGCAACGGCGTCTCCGGCCTCGGCGATGGGCCGATCGCGTGGGACTAGCCAGTGCGATTCCAGCTTGGTGCGTCGGCATCGCATGTTCTTGGTGATGTTTGTGTGGTGTGGAAGTTGCATCGTCTGACGTGCTGTCATGCCAATGCAAAACACCTCGCGGCCAGGATTTGGCGGTGAGGTGTTTTGCATGCCTGTCGAGGTGATTCGGCCCGCAGTCGTTCTAATCCAGTGCTTCCTGAGCGAGGGCCCGGAAATGGGTCTCCATGTCAGAGATTTTTACTTCCCGGTTGCTGCTAGCGGCAGGATGGGAAGCGCCACGGGCTTTCAACCAAGGCTCTTCCTGATGAGTCAATTCGCTGAGCTGAAGCCCACTCATGTTCTTGTATGCCGCCAAGACATCATCGATTACGGATCGCTCCGCGCGGGAAAGTTGGGATGCATCGCCCTTCTCCCAGCTGTCTACCGATGATTCAAGGCGGTGGTAAGCATACAGTTCTCGTACGACTGGGCCCAGCCGCCACGCTTCGATACGTGCGTTGAAGAGCGGCTCCCCCTCCCATGCGAGGTGCCAACCTTGGCTGTAGTAACACAGCTTCTGCAGCTTCATCGTGGACATGTTGCCGAGCCTGGAAACTATGTAAGCAGCAACGTTATGTACGTCAGCCATTGTTGTTGCTCCCTTCATTGCCTTGGACAAAGGCTACAGTAGCGCCGCTCGCGATCGCCGGATTTGGGCCCATGCGAACGCTTTCTGTTGTTCTTGTTCTACTGGGCACGATTCGTTCGAGTGGCGCAGCGAGATGGAGGCCTATGGCGAGCATGGAAGCGAGCGTTTGGGCCGTGACGACGTGGTCGTCGGTGAGTGACCCCGCCACCACGGCATCCAGTGTCAGAACGCCGAGTTCATCGTTACCCGAGTAGATTGGCACCGCAACGAAGGAGTTGTAGATCTTCGCTTCCGCATCAATGCGCTTTTCCGTGGATGAGGTGTCGGGGATGTGCAGAGGCCGCCTGGTAGCCAGGACGTCAAAAAGCAGGTCGCCGTGGTCCGTGTCTCTTCGAAAGTCGCGTCTCGGCGAATCGGCGCGTCCACAGTGTGGGGGTCTGTGAACTAGCAGGCTTGGCTTGTCACTGTCTGCTTTCGTCACAGATCCGTCGAGAATGTACAAACATGCCCTTGCGCGGTCGACGTCGAAGAGCGAGACGGAACTTCCCAATGCGGTCTGGATGTATGCTTCAAGATTTGCTTGCCTTGTGACTGGGTCCACGACCTTCAGCAGCAATGTATACACGTGGCCGAGACGGCCGTTGAAAGCGGCTACCGCCTTTCGGCCTGCACTCTCAAGGTCCCGTTTGGAAGAGTCTTTCTCTTCGTTCTCGAACTTTTTCGCAATGTGGGCTAGGAACCATCCGAGGACGAGGATGACGATCCCAACGACGATGGCCTTCTTCCCCGGATTGCTTAGGTCTCGCAGCCCGATCGTGATTAGTGCGCCGCCCGCAAAGATCACGGCCGATGATACGAGCGTGGACCAGATGCTGGCGAAAAACCTGCGAAGCATCGGGGACTTGTATAACTGCTTGATCAAGCTGCGAACGCCCCCATGGGCGTGGGACCGAGCACGCGTTGAGGCACTTGAGACGCTATAGACCAAGGGGGCATCAGCCCATTATTGCTGAGTCCGACGGAGGCAGGAAATCGGGCCCTTCGCAGATGAGCATGGTTAGCGGTTCAGCGTCGCTGTCGCGCCGTGGTGGGAGAAAGTTGTTCTCGCGTCACGTTTAGTCTCTGGCGGGTGGTGCGTGTCCGGGCGGATTATGAAGGTGTCTGCCGCGGTGGGCGCCGGTTCGCCCTTGGTGCTGATGGTGAGCCTGCTGGTTAGCGTGGCGCGGAGGACTTCCACGGGAACCGTGGATTGTTGCTTTGGAGCACGAGTGTCAGATTCCTGAATTTTTCCTGTCCTCCCCGCGGCAGACACCCAATATCCGGTTCAAGGTGTCAGGAGGAACAGTCATGGATATCGTGCACGAACGGGCGGCCGGTGTGGACATTTCCAAACGCGACGCGAAGGTGTGTCTCCGGGTACCCGGGAAGCGGGCCGGGACTTACACCTCCACGGTGAGCACCTGGGGTGCGACCACAAGGCAGATCCTTGAGTTGCGGGACCTCCTGGAACGCGAGCACGTCACCACGGTGGTGATGGAAGCGACCAGTGATTACTGGAAACCGTTCTACCACCTGCTCGAAGAGACGTTGCCGGTGATGCTGGTCAATGCCAAGGCCGCACGGAACATCCCGGGCCGCAAGACAGATGTCTCCGACGCGGCATGGCTGGCCCAGCTCGGCGCGCACGGACTGCTCCGGGCCTCGTTCGTTCCTCCGGAGCCGATCCGTGAACTCCGGGACCTGACCCGGGCCCGGGCGATCGCCACCCGTGACCGGACCCGGGAAATCCAGCGCCTGGAGAAGTTCCTGGAAGGCTCCGGGATCAAGCTCTCCTCGGTGGTCTCGGACCTGACCGGAGTGTCGTCCCGGGCGATTCTCGAAGCCCTGATCGAGGGGGGAACGGGACCCGGGAGTCCTCGCAGGCCTGGCCAAGGGAACCCTGCGCTCCAAGATCCCGGAACTTGTCGACGCGCTGACCGGCCGGTTCAAGGCCCACCATGCCTTCATGGCCCGGCTGCATCTGGACCAAATCGATGCCCAGTCCCGCATCATCGACGCGCTCACCGGGCGGATCGAGGAGGCGATGACACCCTTTCGTGCCGCCAGGGAATTCCTGGCCACCATCCCCGGAGTCTCACTCAAAGTCGCCGACGTGATCATCGCCGAAACCGGGGCCGACATGTCCCGCTTCGAAACCCCCGGCCGTCTCGCGTCCTGGACCGGGGTCTGTCCCGGCTCCAACGAATCCGCCGGCCGGATCAAATCCGCGCACATCCTGCCCGGCAACAAATACCTCAAAGCCGCCCTCGGCATCGCGGCGCTGTCCGCTTCCCGAAGCAAGGACACTTACCTGGCCGCCAAATACCGGCGCATCGCCGCCCTCGCCGACGTGCTCGCCTTCACGCCGTTCCCGAAGGGCCTCTGGCGCCAGGTGTGGTCCAACAACCCACAGGAACGCCTGAACCGGGAAATCCGCCGCCGCACCGACGTGGTCGGGATCTTCCCCGACCGGAACTCCCTCATCCGCATCGTCGGCGCCGTCCTCGCCACGCAACATGATGACTGGATCGAAGCCCGCCGCTACCTCGGCCTGGACCTCATCCAACAGGCCCGGACCATCGGCACCACGACCACAGAGGAGACAGCGAACACCCCAGAACTGGCGCTCAGCGCCTAAAAAAACCAAAGATCACGCGGCAACCGCGTTACACCACGCATTTGGACTTGACCTAGGGCACGCGCACAAAATGCTCGAATACGCCCGAGAACTTGCGGCCTCAATGCACCCGCAGCAGACTTCTCCGAAATGGATACGATCCGCATGGCCTACTGTCCTGCAGGCTCTGGCCCGCGATCTAAGATTCCAACCCGCGCCAGCCGGGAGTGTCCGTTTAACGGTGGAACCGTGGCTGGCATTTAATTGATTCTTCCTTCGAAGGTGATGGCAAAGGCGTTCAGGGCCGGCTTCCACCTTGTGGCCCATCGTGCCCTGCCTTTGCCGGTCGGGTCCAGTGCCCGGGTGGCCAGGTAGAGGCATTTCAGTGCGGCTTGGTCGGTGGGGAAATGTCCCCGGGCTCGGATCGCGCGCCGGTAGCGGGCATTGACGGATTCAATGGCGTTGGTGCTGCAGATGACCCGCCGGATTTCCACGTCGTAGTCCAGGAACGGAACGAACTCGCTCCACGCGTTCTCCCATAGCCGCGTGATCGCGGGATACCGCTGGCCCCATTTGCCCGAGAAATCGACGAAGCGTTCCTTAGCGGCGGCCTCGGACGGAGCGGTGAAGACCGGGCGCAGGTCACGGGACATTTCGTCCCAGTATTGCCGGGCCGCGAACCGGAAGGTGTTGCGGATCAGGTGGACGATGCAGGTCTGGACCACAGCGAGCTCCCACACGGTGGTGATGGCCTCGGGCAGGCCTTTGAGCCCGTCGCAGACCGTGATGCAGACGTCCTCGACACCGCGGTTTTTGATTTCAGTCAGGACGGAGAGCCAGAACTTCGCGCCTTCGCCGCCGTCCCCGGCCCATAGCCCGAGGATGTCGCGTTCGCCGTTGACGCTGACTCCGATCGCGACGTAGACCGGCCGGTTCGTGACCTGACCGTCCCGGACCTTGACGTGGATAGCGTCGATGAACACTACCGGATAGACCCGGTCCAGGGGCCGGTTCTGCCACTCGGTCATCTCGGCGATGACCTTCTCGGTGATCCTTGAGATGGTGTCCTTGGAGACCCGGGCACCGAAGACATCGCCGAAGTGGGCAGCGATCTCCCCGGTGGTGAGGCCTTTCGCGCTCAGCGACAACACGATCTCGTCGACTCCCGTCAGCCGTCGCTGTCGCTTCTTGACGATCTGCGGGTCGAACGTCGATCCGGTATCCCGCGGCACGTCGATCTCCACCGGCCCGATCTCGGTAAGTACGGTCTTGGTGCGGGTGCCGTTGCGGGAGTTCCCGCTCCCGCGCCCGGCCACGTCGTGTTTGCCGTATCCGAGGTGTTCGTCCATCTCCGCTTCCAGAGCGGTCTCCAAGACGTTCTTCGTCAACCGGTTCAACAGCCCGCCCGGGCCGACGAGCTCGATTCCCTGCTCCTTGGCCTGGGCCAGGAGCTGCTGCGCTAACTCTTGCTGATCCACTTCAGTCGCCATGTGATCCATGGTTTCGCTCATGATCAGTCCTCCCCGCCAGGCACCGCCCGGCGTGTCAGGCCAACCCCGGATCCACCGTTAATGAGATAGTCCCTTGACGTCGTCAAAGACTGCGCGGGGTTCGCGCAAGCAGACTGCGATAACGATGTCGTGTGGGAACCCCGGAGTACTGGGGGAGCAGGCCCCGGCAGGGACGCAATAGGGAGCAATCCCGGCTAGCGTGGCCCTTGAACCATTCTGGGTGCGAGGTGCCTGTGGCTGGCATCGCCGCGTCCACGCTTTTGACAGTATTGCAGGTACATTGCCCAGCTCGATCAGGAAGAACTTGAGTGTCTATATCAGTTGTATCGCGGAAGCTCCTCTGGGGCAGGGCGGCCAGCCACTGTTCATGGCCAGATTGTCGCAGTCCCCTCAGTCAGGATCTTGTGCTCAGCACTGGGGCAATAGTTCTCGGCGAAGAGGCGCACATTGTCGCGAAGGAGGAGGATGGGCCGCGCGGCGAATCCCCGCTCACTCTGGAGGAACGCAACGATTACAGCAATCTGATTCTGCTCTGCTCTCATGATCACACTCGCATCGACAAGGCTCCGCAAGAGTACACCGTTGAGTTCTTGCACGAGACAAAGGCGGACCATGAAGCCTGGGTACGAGAGACCTTGGGGTCGAAGGTCGATGCGAACGAGGTTTTGTGGGCAAAGATCGTCGACCAATTGCCGGCAAAGTTGGGACTGGATACCTGGGCGGAGGAGGTTAGCCCGTTCTTCGACGCAACCCCGATCCAGTTAGATGTTGCCACTGAGCAACGGCTTCGCGATTGTGCATTGTGGCTTGCGAAGAGGCCTTGGCCCCAAGGCCATGACAGGCTAAAAGCCGCAATTGTTAACATCGGTCTTTTTCTGAACGAGTTGCTCAATGTGTTTAACAAGCGCGCGGAGCTGCAAGATGGGGGGCACCGGAGAATCTATCCAGCGTTCTACCGGATCAATGAGTGGGATGCGGAGCGCTACAGCTCACTATTGGCGAAGTACAAGGCCCGGCGGGCGTATATGTCGGATCTAACCCTTGAAATCACCCGCTACATCAACCTGTTTGGTGACCTTGTTCGAGAAGACTTGGACCCGTTCTTCCGCCAAGAGGAAGGACACCTTACGGTGCTCGCCGCAGGGGAGCTCCTGGGGCAGTACGACGCCCACGTACCTCAGTTCGTACAAGAAGATCTGGAAAGCGCGCTCGGAGGGCAGGCGCTGGCTGCTTTTGAGGAATCCCGCGCTTCCCGCACCCAGCGTTTCCGGTGGTGACTGCACTGACAAGAGGCTGGGCGCCACGATGGCGGGCGGCCTCACGACATTTGGTCACCTTAGGGGAGAACTGACGTCCCGCTTTCTTCAGGGTCTTTCCCATCACCTCGCTGGCTTGAACGAGGCGGGAGATGCCGGTACAGGTGGTCCGCGCAAGTCCCGTCTTGGTGACGATTTCGCGCATGGGTACCCCTTTGTCCCGCAGCATCAGCGCATGTTCGAGCTTGTCGGGATCCACGACCGAAGGCCTGCCCGTGCGCCGGCCGTTGGCTGTGGCCACGGCACAGGCGTGTTCTGCGCGTTAGGCAGCGTAGGTGCGCTCCATTTTCGCAAAGAGGGCCAGCATGACCACGGCCAGCTGCGCCGTGGGACTGTCCGGAGTCGATGTATCGATTCGGAGAGGGTCGGCCAGCGTTCGGACTCCAACTCCGCGCTCGTTGAGCTCGTGCATCAGATTGAGCGTATCCCGCACCGTGCGCCCCAGCCTGTCCAGGGTGTGCACCACGATGACATCGCCGTCCCTGGCGTGCTGCAGCGCGCCAGGAAGACCAGGGCGATCTCTAGTGGCTCCGGACCTCTTTTCGGAAAAGACCATCGTGATGCCGGCGCCAGGGCATCCGGTTGCCGGCCCAAGTCTTGCTTTGCCGTTGAGACGCGCGCATATCCAATGTCCTTTCACGCACGGTACCGAAAGTTGCTTCCGCAAAGGCTCATTATGGCTGAAGTTTTGGCATAACATCCTGGACGTTCAGATTACGTGGAAGGACGCGGATCCAGTTGCCGGGGGAGTGTCCCACTTCGCGGTGTCCCAGTTCTAAGGAAGTGGAACACCCTACGGCCGTCGCGTCAGGGATCCGGAGGCTGGTCTAGCGGTGTGGAAGCTGGAGGAGTGCTTCTAGACAGTCAAAGAGCAAATCGACTCCGATCTTTCCAGCCGCAGCCGATGCTGCGATTACGAATGCCTCTAGGGCACGAGCGGAGAGCGGGCGTTTTGGGCGCTGAGGCCTCTTACGGGGGTCCATGTCTTTTTACATGCGTAGACGCAGCAGGAAAGGGGTGGGAAGGCTCGAATTGAGGCCGTCAGTAAGCCTTATCTAAAGGCTAGCTGAGCGCCGCATGGCCAGGGAGCGACGCCGGCCGCAGACTTCCCCCATGGCCGTCCATGACTTGGCGATTGTGTGCCGTAGGTGGATCAGCCTGCGGGGCGACATGGCGATTCGGGATGCCGGCGGAAACCTCAGAGGGAGCTCGGGCACGGCCCCGACGCGATTCAAACCGGCAATCAGCGCCTATGTTCTGTCGGTGGTTGCTTGCGAGGCGCACGAGCCGCTGCCTCGACAGTCACGATGGGCCGCCCTGCAGCTCCAGGTAGTCAAGGAGGAGCTTCATCGCGCGGATCGCTTCTAGGGCGTCCTGCTGTTCGACTCTTGTGCCGCCCTCATGGACCGCAACATGCCGCTTCGTATAAAGGGCGTCGCCAGCTGTCGAAACATCCTGGGGTGCCCCAATGAGACGACGCTTCACGTCTGTACCACCTCCGCCGCTGGCCATCTCGACCGCGAGACGTGCGGCGAGCACGGCCTCGCGGTATCGGCCACCCTCGAAATGAGTTACGGCCGTACGTGAGTGCGCCGCGACCGGAGATTCCTCTTCCAGAGCACGGAACGCATCCCGGTACGCGGTGTCCGGGGTCGGTCCGAGCAGGTATGAGAGCTGGGCGTCGCCTTGGAAGAGGAGCACGTCATACGAGTCCACGGCAGTCCCACCAGAGACCAGCACGTAGTCCTGGTGTCCGTCCTTCTCATAGAGGTTCGGCATGTGCCTATACGCGCCAGTGAAGATAGGGCTGGCAAGGAATTCGGTCAAGTGCTCCTTAGTCTTGCCATACATCTCGACCTTGCGGCCGGTCACCTTCTCCCGGAGTCGGAGGCCGAGACTCCCATTCCCGCCGGGGTACTCCTCGATGTAGCACCAAACGGAGACAGGCGGTGAGGTAATTCGCGCGGGCAGGATGTTAACTATCACCGAGAACTTGCCATCGAGCTGCACCGCGATCTCTTGCGCGTTCTGCATGACGATTGGTGCGGCGATGGCGACGTGCTCCTTGCGGTTCCGGGGCTCGATAAGCCCCCCGCCGTGGGCATAGCAGTCCTGCAACAGATTCGACAACGGCGCTAACGGTTGAAGCATCGGTTCGGCAGTCAGAACACGCACCGTCCGCCGGGTCAACTTTTCACGAAGGCAGAGGTCGGGTGTTCCGTCAGGGTGATCGAAGTACTCCACGTAGCACTTGATCATGCCGGAACTCTGCGCGCTGCGGGCAGTCACTTTCGCTGCTTGCGCCGCGCGGCGTGCTTTCGAACTCGGCGAGCTCATTCTGACGTCCTCTCGCTCACGTTCACCCGATCAATTCAACCGTTGGCGGTCCGACGCCTTCAGCCACGATCTGCTCGTGGACCGAAGGGGCAGAGCCAATAGCTTCGCAATTTTGGACAGATCCGATCAGTCGGAGATGAATCGATCCGGCTACCAGCTAGCCATTCGAGAACCATACCTGCCCAGAGATGCCGGATGGCGCTCTGAGATCGGTCGGCGATCGTGCCCGACTGGCGATCCTTCACCGGATACCGTCAGCGACCCTATATCGGTAGCCGCAAGTCCCGAAGTGCGACTGTTCGACATCGCTCGCTCTACGGTCAACAGCACCATTCAACGCTCCGTGCCAGCCACGTGACCTCGACACGTTGAGGTCTCATCTTCCACGCCGTTGGCGCAGGTAGCCTGTGGGAATAGTGTCCCGAGGTGGAGGACAATCACAGCGCAGGATCTCATCCAGCGTCGAATGCTGGAGGTAGATCGAATGGGTGCGCCGTATGTATCTATGAGGCGGTTGGTTGATAACTCGCTGTCTGCAATCCTGGGCGCAGTCGAGGTCTACAACAAGCCGCGGATGACATACAGGGATGAAGTCACCGTGATGCTTGTGGTGAATGCCTGGGAACTCGCGCTGAAGGCAACCTTGCGGAAGAACGGTAAAACGATCTTCTATCCCAAGAATCGAGGCGATCAGTACCGATCGCTCACCCTCGACGATTGCCTTGGAAGAGTCTCCGCACAAAATCTCTGGCCCACCCACATTGATGGTCCAGCCGTAGTAGCAAACGTGAAGGCCCTCTCGGAGTACCGGGATCGCGCCATTCATCTCTACAACGCCCAAGGTCTGGGGGCGATCATCTACCCATTTCTGCAACAAAATGTCCTTAACTACCGGGACTTCATGCTGGCCAAGTTCAACAAGGATCTTGCTGATTCCATGACATGGCAGCTCCTGCCGCTTGGAGCGACAGCGCCGGCGGACGCCGTGAGGTTCATGCGCACGGACGGCAATGCAACCATGGTTACCGAAGTGCGGCAGTTCATCGAAGCGCTGCGAGGTTACATGGACGACGCAGAGGCGGCGGGCAGTGAAATGTCGCGCGTTGCCACGATCTACGACATCAACATGCAGTCCGTGAAGAAAATGACGAGTGCGGACCTTGTCGTTGCCATCTCTCCGACGGGAGACGGGCAAGTTGTGGTGCGGAAGACCGACCCCAACAAGACTCACCCCTACAACATGAAAGAGCTACTGGTAAGGGTCAACGACCGACGTGAAGGGCGTCTCCTGAATAGCTACGACTATCAAGCCGTGTGCTGGAAAGAAAACTTGAAAGACGAGGCGAAATACGCGTGGAAGCACAGCAACGCGGCAAGCCACGTTTGGTCCGGCGACGCCGTCCATTTCCTAGCATCACTCGATGATGACTATTACGACAAGTGCCGAGCTGAGTATCGCGAGAGGGCTTAAAGCTGCGCCTAGGTAAGACTGTCGGCTCGCAGTCCGTGCGTATAGCGAGGAGCTTGTACGAAGAAACCCGCTCCTACGGCGACCCCGGTCGCCAGGGCAGAGAGCAACCGGCGGCGTACGACGCAGACCAAGAAGTTATCGACTCAACCCATGAAAGAATGGGGTGATGTGGACGGAGACTAGCGGGATTATCGGTGTGGGCTACGAGGGCCACGATATTTCGTCGTTCATTCACCATCTTCAGCCGTGGAAGGTTGACGTACTCGTAGACGTTCGCCTGAATGCCATCTCTCGGAAAAAGGGGTTCTCCAAGACCGCACTTTCGTCTGCCTTGGCTGAGGCCGGCATTCGTTACGAGCATCTTCCCGTCCTCGGCAATCCCAAAGACAACCGTGACGGGTTCTGGGCCCCTGGTACGAATGCCGCGGTGTCTGCCCATGAAAAGTATCGAAAGTTGCTGCTCGCTGACTCAGCTCACGCTGCGATCCACTATCTGGCCCAGCTCGCGGCGACCGAACATGTGGCCCTTCTGTGCTTTGAGGCATCGGAGGCTTGCTGCCATCGTCGACTGGTGCTTGAGGCCGTTTCGGCCGAGGCTTCAGCTCTGTCTCGCACTTAGTTCTGCGACTGGGATCTGTAGACCCCTATGACGCTGAACGCTAGGGGGTGCTTCAACTGATTTCCGACGAAAAACAGCGGGCGACGATCGGGAGAACACATCTCCGTGAAGAATTTCTTGCGGATCTCGAACATGGCAGTGGCGTCTTCGCGGTCCTTCAGTCGTCGCTCGAGCGCGACAAGCTCCCAGTCGAGCAATCCCTGGACGTGCCCCTTGCAAGTCTTGTCTTCACAGAGGTAGGAATATTTTCCTTCGAACCGAGGTGCCTCCAGCAGCTGCACTTTGGGAGCATCTCCAAATAAATCTTCCTGGCCAAGGTTCACTTTCAGCTTTTGTGCCTGTTCCGGAGTCCAGCCTGGGTGAAGGGTTAGCTTGAAGTCTCGAACCTCACGGGGGCGTATCACCGCAAGCGACGGGAACTCCTTGCCGGCCCTCTGCGCCTTGAGTATTCCGCACATGCTCCATTGTGACGAAAGCGGCGATACATAACGATGACGCGGTTTCCAAGGATCCAAATGGGCGACAGCTTCTATCGTGGAACGGTCTGGAATGTAGCTTTCGCTTCTCGGATCCTTTGACGCCGGTTTCACCTGCAGCCGGATCAAGTCGTACTTTGTGAATTGGAAATACTCCTCCATTGAGCGGAACGGAATGGGGTAGAGACGTATCCACTCCGGGCCGCTCTCCCTCATTCGGATGCCCGCCACGCAGACGGTGTCGCCATAGGCTGCAGAGGGCTGGGGAGCAGCCTTCACCACGACAAGAACCTCCGCGCTCTCCCAGCGACTGTCGGGGTCCTTCGGATAGCAGCTGCGTCCGTCTCCATCGAGCGGCAAAAGATCGAACATCTTAGTCCCCCAGTCGTTTCGATAATTATGCACAGAACGATGGAGAACTCTTCGATTCTCAAAACCCGAGCCGCGGACCTAGATCGCCTATGTGGTTTCGAGAACTGTTACCGAGGCGCTTCACCTGACGGGCTGGAACGCCTTCGACTCTCGATTAACGTCGTTCTCGGAATTCTTCGTTTTCGATATGACAGATCTGCCGGCTGCCATCAACGACGACGTGTCCGGGTACGAAGGGAGAACGGCGTTCACGTCAGTCGTGAACCCCCATGCCGTCCAACAACAGATAGTCTCTGAACGGCAATTTGATCGGGATTAAGAGAATAGTAGGTTGGCCGTGGCTGTTATTGGGTACGCGAGGGTTTCCACCGCGGAACAAAACCTTGATCTGCGGCTCCCTGCACTCAAGTCCGCAGGTGCAGCCCGGACCTTTGTCGATGGGGTCAGCGGGTCCACGGTTGAACGCCCTCAGTTGTCCTAAGCCCTGGACCGGCTGGAGACCGGCGACGTACTCACGGTGTGGAAGCTCGACCGTTTGGGTTGAAATACACGCCACGTCCTGGACATCATCGAGGACATCAGGGAACGGGGAGCAGGTTTCCGGTCCCTCACCGTGAATACACGGCGCCCAAGTTTCACGAGCACCTGATTCGGCGCAAGGCACGTGCGACGTGGATATAGTCGCGGCGTGCTTCAGGACTGTGACTTCGGATCGCCGAACCAGAAGAGTGCGATATCGACATCCCTCGCGGACCAATCACGCGAGGAGCATACGCGCCCGCTTAGGCGTCACCTGACAGTGTTTCCCGCAAGCCCGGCGGGACTTGGACCACATGCAGATTGAACAATTTCCAGGCAGCACCCAGCGGCGTTCTGCTGACCTTCCCTGCGATCTGTACGATCGACGCTCCCTTGTGGAAGAGGTTCAGCAGCTCTTCAGTCTCTGACTTGGAGTAGTTCTTTCCGTATCTCGGGGCGGCCGTCGCATCGTCGATGTCTCCAGCAGGTTGGAACAGGATGCGGAGGAGACGGATGGCGACTTGCCGCTGATCGATTCGCATTGCCTGGGCGATGGCGGCCACGCCCTGCCGGTTCTCATACAGGTCAAGCATCCGGATCAGTTCCTCCCGGGCCCATACGCGTTCCGTATTCAGAAATGGGTCCTCCAGCGGCTGCCTCGGGTGCGCAGTGGAGGTGCGCGTGATGATGTTGGCGCCTCCGTCCGGGTCGGAGACGCCTCGGTCCGGTATGTGGTTGGCAGGTCGTTCGCCGGCGGTGGTTGTCACGGACGCCGGCGGCAGCGCTGTGGAAGCGGTCCCGATGTTCGGCGGTGGTGTCGATATATGTGGAATGCCGACGTGTGGAACCAGCGCTGCGGGCGGATCGGACCGGCCTGTACTCTCCTGCCTCGAGGGAGGGCCGTTGGAGTCGAGCATCCGAGGGGGGACCGCCAGAGACAGCGGAGCAGGTCCGTCCTTGCTGCTGGCGCCGAGGCCCGGGGCGGCCTTGGACCGGGATCTGTCCCACAAAAGACCGGCCAGAATGCCCATGCCAACGGCACCATATGGGAAATGGACCGAGACGACGAACGCCGTTGCCGCAATTAAGACCGCTAAAACACGTTTCACACTTGTCCGTTCCTTTTCCAGCGATGAATGATCTGACGCGAGGGTTTGGCAGCGTCACATCATCGCTGGCTCCGTATTGAAGATCAGCATTTCGATGTATCTGCAAGGAATTAGATCAGAGCCAAGTGCCGACCGGACCTCGGCTCGTGTGTCGTTACCAACGAAAAGTCGGTATTCGTGGCTACGCTGATGACTGGATCAACAGGAAAGACACCAGTGAACAATGAAACCGGGGTCCAAACAGCACTGGCGTTGCTGTCTGGGGGACTCGAAAAACACATTGCAAAGGTTCTGGCACCACACCTTGGCGGTGATCTGGAGTGGACGGACATCCTCCAGGAACTCGACCAGATGAAAGGCAAAGCCCCCAAGCTGTACAGCCGCACCGACATCCAGTGCCAGCTACGGGCCATCACCGAACGGCTGGGAAATTTGGGCTATCCCTTCGACTCCGGTGACCCGAACCGGATGATGAGCACCTACGGCAATGAACTGAGAATCGTCCGGAACCGCTGGGCGCACAACGACCAGTTCACCAGCTTCGAGGCGATGCGTGCCGTCGATACAGTCTTTATACTCCTGACGCACATCGGTGACACCGAGGGCGCCGGAAGAGCCGCAGCCGAACGGGCCGCACTGGTGCTGGGACTGATCGACGAGCCAGCGGTTGAGAAGATGCCGGACGGGCAGGACGGCCCGGAATCAACCGAACCGGAAAACCTTCCCGAGGAGGCCCCTGACGTGCCCGGGGAACCGGTCCGGAGATTCGCACGTCGGCGGACAGAATTTGAGCCCTGGGACGTAGTCGTCACCGGATCTGTCGAAACACTGGACAACCTCCCAAAGAAGGTCGCCAAAGAGTCCGTGCGCGCCACGATCGAAGAGATCGTGGACTCTGAGGGCCCCATCCACCGCGACCGGCTCACCAAACTTGTCGGCTATACGTACGGCCTGGGGAAGGTACACGAGGCCCGGGCCAAGAAGATTCTGAGCCAAATCAACGCATCAGCGTGTTTTGTCGATCAGGATCACTTCGTCTGGCCCGGCGACACGGATCCCGCAGACTGGAAAATCCATCGACGCAGCCCCATAGGTACAACCCGGAAATTCCTGGAAATTAGCCCCCACGAAATCGCGAACGCCGCCACAGACATACTCCGCGCCGGCGCGCTCAACGAAGAAGACCTGCGTCGTCGCACGCTGGCCGTTTTCGGCCGGAAAAAAAGCACCCAGGCGCTGACCACCCACTTCGGAAAAGGGCTGTCCTCGGCGATTAAGAGCTGCAAGATCCACCCCGGCGCCCAGCCCGCAACCTTCGAAACCGTCAGCTGATGATGACGTGAACCCGGAAACTAGAGTGACCCCATGAGTGAGAACCGCTACGAACTATCCGCGCCGCAGGTCTTGGACTGGAACGACACAGCAACGAACGGTGCCGTTCCGCGCAAGGTCTACGTCGGACCGGACCCATACGGACTGGGCGGATTCCAAGTGGCGATCGCCGAGGCGAGTGCACCACCATCCAGGGAGACTATGCTCTCCCTCCATTCTGCTCGCAAAGGGAAGCGCAACATCAGCCTTGTGGTTGCTGCCGTGACGGGCGACCGCATCTGGCTGCTTGGCCCCGACGAGCAGACAGCGGTGGTCGACAACCTGACCCTCGACCAGGGACTGCGCCAGCTGCAGTCCGCGCTCGATGAACCCGACAGCCTGGCCGCCTATACCCGGTTGGGCTCACTCCGGCGCGCCCTAGACAGCACGAGCATCCCTGGATTCACCAACAACGGACTGTTCGCCAGCTACCACGTTCGCGAAAACGTACCCAAGCGCGCCGACTGGGGCGAAAAGAACACGGCTGCTAAAAAGCTTTTAGGACTGCGGCATCTCAAGCTCATTCACGGTCTCGGGTTCACCTCCAAGAGCACAGTCGGAAATGCGCTGGTCCTTTCAGCGAGTACGGAATCGCCGCGCGCCGTTGCGGTGCTCCTGGATGAGACTGAGCAGTTTGAGAGCAAAAGTGCGCGGTTTCAGCTCTCTCCTGTTGCATGGGGCCTGAATGTGGCGGCGAGGCAGGGGGTTCCGTGGCTTATCGTGCTGCGCAAGGATCAGATCCGTCTGTATCCCGGCAAGGATGGCGTTGGCGTGGGCCAGAAGGGCCAGGTCGAGACCTTCTTCGAAATTGACCTCGCCGCGATCGATGAAGCCCATGCCGCGCTGCTGCCACTGGTGTTCTCCGCGGATGCGCTCGAGCCAAATGGCACGGCAAAGCAGCTCTTGGATGACAGCAGCAGATACGCCTCCCGACTGGGCGTACGCCTGCGTGAACGGGTTTACGAACATGTTGTTCCCGGCATTGCCAAGGCTGTGGCGGGGCAATTGCCGCAGCTCGGGCTAGCCGCCGACGCCGATGGACTGGCGACAGCCTACCGTCTGACCCTTCGTTTGCTGTTCAGGTTGCTTTTTCAGGCGTACGCCGAAGACCGCGGACTGCTTCCGGCCGGCCGCAATGCACGCTACGACGCCAACAGCCTCAAGACCATCGCCCAGCGCGAGATCGATACCCAGCCCGAGGAGTTCAGTCCGGGCGCGAAGTCGCTGTGGCTTGACCTGGTGCAGGTATGGAACGCGATTGATGAGGGCAATACTCTGTGGGAGGTCCCGGCATATAACGGTGGTCTTTTCGGATCCGATCCTGACCTGCATCCGGAGGGCGCACTTCTCGAAAAGCTGACCCTTACGGATGATGTCCTGGGTCCAGCCCTGCAGCACATGCTCATCGATCTCAGCGAGGACGGTGTGCGCGGGCCTGTCGACTTCAGGTCGCTGAGCGTGCGTGAGTTCGGGACAATCTACGAGGGCCTGTTGGAGAGCAGCCTGTCCGTGACCGACATCGATCTCACTCTAGACAGGAACGGGGCCTGGGTACCGGCCAAGGACGGTGATGTCGTGGAGGCTGCGGCAGGAACTGCCTACTTCCATTCCGCATCCGGGGAACGCAAGGCGACCGGCTCGTACTTCACCCCCGCGATCGTCGTCGACCACCTGATCGACCGGTCCCTTGACCCGGCCCTTGACGCCCACCTACAGCGCATCCGTACCCACCTCAACGCGGGGGACGACGCAGCGGCAGCACGCGACTTCTTTGACTTCCGCGTCGCGGACCTCGCCATGGGGTCCGGACATTTCCTCGTCGCCGCCGTCGACCGGATCGAATCCAGGATGCGGTCATTCCTGGCGGACCCTGAGACGCAGGTTCCCGGTGTCCAGGACGAACTCATGCGCCTCGCCGATGCAGCCAAGAATGCGCTCGGACGTGATGAGACCGCCATCGGCGAGGTCGAACCAGCCGCGCTACTGCGAAGGCAGGTCGCCCGGCGCTGTATCTACGGTCTGGACATCAACCCACTGGCAGTTGAGCTCTCGCGTCTTGCGCTGTGGATTCACACCTTCGTCCCCGGACTGCCAATGTCCAGCCTCGACCACGGCCTGGTCTGCGCAAACAGCCTCACCGGCATCGGCACCATCGAGGAAGCCCTCAACGCACTGCAACCCAAAAGGATCCCAGGCCACGCCACCTTCTTCGACGGCATCATTGAGAGCAACCTCAGCTCCGCAAAGTCGCTCTTGCTGGATGCCGCCAACGCCAGCGAAGCAAGCAAGAAAGAAGTGCGCGACGGAGTTGCTCTCGCACAGCGAGCCAAGGCGGCAGCCAAACCAACCAAGCTGATCTTCGACGCGGCGGTAGCTGCACGGATCGGAGCCGTGAATGCGGACGGGATCTTCACAGAAGAAGAGCTCACCGATTTATCACAAAGCAAAGCCGTCGCCGACGTGGTCGGCAAACTCGCGCCTGCACACATGCCCTACCTCTTCCCGGAGGTCTTCATTCGCGAGAACCCCGGCTTCGACATCCTGCTCGGTAACCCGCCGTGGGAAAAGGTCAAGGTCGAGGAACACCAATGGTGGGGCCTTCGCATCCCCAAGCTGCGCAGCATGCCGCAGAAGCAGAAGAACTCCGCGTTGAAGGACTTCCAGGAAGCGCGGCCGGATCTCATGGCCGAGTACCGAGACGAAGTTGAATCTGTCGACGCGTTTCGCGCGGTTCTCATCAAAGGCCCATACCCGGGCCTGGGCTCCGGTGGTGACCCCGACCTCTACCAGGCATTCGCATGGCGCAATTGGCATCTCCTTCGCGAGGGCGGACGCTCCGCCATCGTGCTCCCACGCGGCGCGCTATCCGGATCCGGGCTCTCGACGTGGCGCCAGGATGTCCTCAGCGGAGGGTCCTTCGCCGATGTCTGCTTCCTGACAAACACCGGAGGATGGATCTTCGAAGGGGTACATAACTCTTACACCGTTGGGCTCACAGTTATCGAGCGCGGAGGGGACCCCGTTGTCCGCTTCTGCGGACCTTTTAACAACGCAGAACAGCTTGGCCATGCTGCCGAGACGCTCGCACGAGTGAATGCGGAGGAGTTCTTGTCCTGGTCGAACACAGCTGCTTTTCCGCTCATCCCTGATGCGGCGTCAGCGGAGGTCTTCCGCCTGATGAAGAAGCAGCCCAGGTTTGATCGGGATGACACCAACTGGCGCTTCAGGCCCGTCGCGGAGTTGCACACGTCTTCAAACAAGGCTCTGTATAACTTCGATCTTGACGGCGACGGCGATGCCGTCGTACTTACTGGAGCGTCCTTCAGACACTGGGATCCTACGTATGGGAATCCCTTCGCGAGAGTGAATTTCAAGGACGTCACTGAGTTGCTTGAGAAGAAGCTTGCAAGACAGCGCGTTCTCTCCAGCTCGGCGTTCTTGGGCATGACGAATGAACAGCTAACTCCACGCCCGTGGTTGCGCGCGCGAATAGCCTTTCGCGATGTAACACGGCAGACGGATAGCCGCACAACGATTCCGTGTCTACTGCCGCCGAGGGCATTTCTGGTTGAAAACGCTCCATATCTGTTCAGGTCTAAGGGAGACGAGCGGACAGAGGCTTACCTTTTGGGAGTCATGTCCTCGATCTCATTCGACTGGTGCGTCCGCAAATGGGTAGAGCTTCATCTGAAGATCGAGATCCTGAACGCCTGTCCAGTACCGCGGCCGGAGGCCGAGCATCCTATTCGTCGTCGCATCGTGGAGATTAGCGGTCGAATGGCAGCCGTGGATGCACGCTACACGGCGTGGGCCGCGGAGGTGGGGGTTCCTGTTGGCTCGGCTGCCGATGCGGCAACGAAGTCTGCCCTAACGGATGAACTCGATGCTCTGGTCGCGTTACTCTACGGTCTCGACGAGACGCAAACTACCCATGTATTCGAGACCTTCCAACGTGGGTGGAACTACCAGCCGCGTCTCGATGCGGTTCTTGAGCACTACGAGGCATGGAAGGACAAGGCGTGACGGGTATGGAGATGCTGCCGGCGTTCGCGAGCAACAGGGCGGATCTCAATCAGACCGTTGGCGGTGAAGTGAGCAAGATGTTCCGCATCCTTCGTGAGAAGTACGCGGAGGATCCTGCAGTGGCGATCGCCACCGCATACATCAACCCCGGTGGTTTCAGTCTTCTCGCCGATGAGCTAGAAAAGGCGCCACGCATACGTCTGCTGCTCGGCGCGGAGCCCGAACAGGCTTCCGTGCGAGCTATCGCCGAAAACGACGGCGATCGGGACGAACGGGTCTCCGCCGCACTGCGCAACCATGACGACTGGCTCCACGCCGAACGAGACACCATGGGCTTCAGCCGTGAATCCACAATGCAGGCAAAACGGCTTGTTGAGTGGCTGCAATCCGTTGATCCTCAGGGCGAGGCCAAGGTTGAGGTTCGTCGCTACGCCAAGGGATTTCTCCATGGGAAAGCGTTCATCTCTGACGACCCGACGATGCCCGCTGTATTGGCCGGATCGAGCAATATGACGTACGCCGGGCTGAGCCTGAATGCTGAACTTAATCTGGGCTACCCCGCCGGAGACACGCACCACGCAGCCAAGGTCGTGGACTGGTTCGAACACTATTGGGAGCAAAGCGACGCTTTCGATCTCAAAGGCCTTTACGAACACCAGTGGGACGCACACACGCCGTGGACGATCTTCATGCGCATGCTCTGGGAGCTTTACGGGGCAAATATTGAGGAGGAACGGACTCCCTCAACCGCGTTCAATCTCGCCCGATTCCAAAGCGACGGCGTGGCCCGAATGGAACGGCTGCTCGACACTCTCGGCGGCGTTCTTGTTGCCGATGAAGTCGGTCTGGGCAAGACCTTCCTGGCGGGTGAAGTGATTCACCGCGCCACGGAAGAGCGTCGCCAGCGCGTGCTCATCATTTGTCCTGCATCCCTCAAAAAGGGAATGTGGGAGCCTTTCCTTCAGAAAAGAGGCTTTCGCCTGACAGACGTTTTCTCCTATGAGGAAATCCGCAACCGAATGGACGAGGGCAACCCTCAGCATGAAGCGTTCCGGCGTCAAATCGAAGAGTATGCCATGGTTGTCATCGACGAGGCACACAACCTCCGCAACGCGTCAACCGCCCGCGCCGAGGCCGTTGACCGGGCGATTCTCGGCGGAAAAGTCCCGAAGAAGGTCGTGTTGCTAACCGCAACACCCGTCAACAACAGCCTCACTGATCTCGAAACGCTTATCAAGTACTTCATCAGGGACGACGCCCAATTTGCCAGCCTCAATATTCCAAGCATCCGTGGGTACATCAAGGCGGCCCAGGCGTTGGAGCCGGAAAATCTGACGCCCGAACACCTCTTCGACCTCATGGACCAGGTCGCCGTTCGCCGCACGCGCAAGTTCGTTAAGGAGCAATACCCCAACGAAACCATCGACGGGCCGGATGGGAAACCCGTCGTCATCAAATTCCCCAAGCCCAAGGTCCGCCGCATCGATTACGATCTGGACGATTCGGGAAGCGAACTGATCAAGCGCGTTGTGTACGCGCTTGATCTGCCCGAAGACACGCCATTGGTTGCGAAATATTCAGAACGCAAAATGGATCCAAACCGGCTCGTGCTGGCAAGGTACACCTCCAGCGCATACTCAATCAGTCAGGAGCTTGAAGCGTTCCAGATCAGCAACGCCGGCCTCCTGCGCTCGGCCCTGTTGAAACGGCTGGAGAGCAGCCCGCACGCCCTGGCAAACACTCTCGGGGTACTGACGAAGGCGCACAACACATTCCTTGGCGCTCTCGACAAAGGGTACGTACTGCGCGGTGAGGCTCTGCGGGACTGGGCCTCTTCCGAGTCCGATGACCTGGAGGCTTTCGTCGCTGACCTTGACGCTGACGACACCGGCCAGGCGGAGAGCCGTTCGGGCTTCCATTATGAAGCTCTCCGGGAGGACGTCGCCTCAGACCTTGCCCTGCTCGAAGAGCTCAGACAGCTGGCTGTCACCACGGCCAACGACGGAGATTCGAAGGCAGACCGGTTGATCCACGAACTCACCGAAATCGCCGACCGGGCTCGCGCAATTGATCCGGGTGGGCTGTCGTCGAGTGACCGGCGCAAAGTCATCGTGTTTTCCACGTACTCGGACACGATCGTTGATCTCCACGAACGCGTGGCAGCGGCGTTGACAGCGGACCCTGATTCGGCTCTGGCCGATTATGTCGGGCGGCTGCCCCCGCCAGTCATGGGGGCTTACGCATCTACTCAACGAGCCGGCAAATCAGGCGGCGTGGACCAGGGCGGCAGGGCCGCGATCGTCGAAGGGTTCGCACCGGATACCGCCGGCCGCATGGGAGATGATGGAACACCGCATGCACATAATAGGTACGATATTTTGCTGACTACGGATGTGCTTGCCGAAGGAGTAAACCTCCAGCAGGCTGGTCAAATAATCAACTATGACCTGCCGTGGAACCCGATGCGGATCGTACAGCGGCACGGTCGTGTCGACCGGATCGGAAGCAAACACGACGCCGTCGAGCTGGGGCTCTTCTTTCCCTCGGACGAACTTGACTTGCTGCTCAAGCTGGAGGAGACACTCGAGCGCAAACTTGCACAGGCGGAGGCTGCGGTCGGCACAGGCCAGGTCCTACCTGGACGCAAGGCCGCCAAGGAAGTCGTACTCACTGACAAGGTCCGTGCCGTCGAGCAGATCGAGGACCTGCTCGAGTCCCGGGGCAGCAGCGCAGCCTTGTCAGGGGAAGAATACCGCCGTCGCCTCTTCACCGATCTCACCGGCGACCTGATGGCCGAACACGAAGTCACATCCTTGCCGTACGGGTCGGGGAGCGGGTTCGAGAACCCCCACGTTGAAGGGAACGGCTACGTGTTCTGCATAAAGATTGCGGGACACCCTCAGCCGTGGTTCAGGTACGTACCGACCGATCACGACTGGAGGATAATGGGCGAACCCGGCAACCACGAGGTAGTCGCAGACACCCTCCGCAGCCTTGTGGCAGCGGACCCGCAGTCTCCGCACGTCCCTCGCTGGATGACCGACGAAGTCTACGACCGTGCCTTCGATGCCTGGGACGCCGCACGAGCAGATGCCTTCGGGAGCTGGCGCAGCCTGACCGATATCAATAATCTCCTCCCCGAACCGCCAAAATCATTCAGAGATGCAAGCGCGATGGTCTACAAATACGGATCCTTTCTGGGCCCAGAAGATCAGCGCGAGCTCCTTCGGAAACTGGGAAGTGTTCCATCGGCAAAGGTCGCTCGAGCCGTGCGTTCTGCCTTGAACGCCGAAGGAGCCGCAACGGAACGGATCCGGACGGTCGCAAAGGAAATCGAAGCAGCAGGAATTCAGCCGCCGGCCAAGGTGGAACCACTGCCAGCCGTCAACGAGGGTGAAGTGCGGCTCGTCGTGTGGATGGCGGTAAGGGGGACCCACGGTCCCAGCGCCGGCGTGGGCTAGCGTCTCGGCAAGCCCATAGCGTACGAACGGCGGCAAGCGTTGACATCTCTGTGAACATCGTTCACTATGATCTCACCGGCGTGAACATCATCCACAGGAGTGTAATGGCCAAAGAAGATTTGGTTGGACTTGCAGAAGTGTCTGAGATGGCGCATGTAAGCAAAACCGTAGTCTCAAACTGGCGTGTTCGTGATCGCAGATTTCCCCCTGCTATCGCTGACCTGCGGAGCGGACCTGTTTTCCGCCGAGACATCATCATGAGGTACTTACGAAGGCGGAATAAAACTATGGCGCATGTGATTTCAACCATCAATCTAAAGGGTGGCGTCGGTAAGACAACTACCACTGTCGGGTTGGCTGAGCTACTTGCAGTTGAGTTCAACAAGAAGGTCCTTGTGATAGACCTCGACCCCCAAACCAACGCCACGACAGTGCTGATTGGAGAAGACCGCTGGCGCGAGCTCAACAACGACGGCCACACTCTTGCGACTCTTTTTAAAGATGCCTTGCGACCTCAAGATCAGCCCGCTGAGTTCGACCTAAATGCCACGCTGCAGCATAATGTTAGTTCGGTCGGGGAAGTTCAAAATGTTGATTTGCTCCCATCCTCCCTTGACCTGATTGATGTTCAGGACCGTTTGGCATCAATGCCTTCGGGCCAGTTCTATTCCAACAATCCGACCGATCTCTTGCGGCGCGCGGTGAAGCCAATCCTTGATGACTATGACTACGTGATCGTTGATTGCCCACCCAACTTGGGCATCGTCACCCTCAACGGAATCCGCATCTCAGAGAGTTACATCATCCCGACTATCCCGGACGTCCTCTCTACCTACGGCATTCCGCAGATCCAGACTCGGGTGAAGGCTTTCGCGGACAACTTGGGCGAGACCATCAGTGAGCTGGGCATCGTCATCACCAAATTCCGCTCAAGCTCAACCTTGCACCGCACGACGATCGAACGTCTGGAAGACGACGTCAAGCTACCTCAGGTATTCAAGACCGTCATCCCTGAGGGAAACGCCATTGCGGCCTCTACCGAGTACTCGACCACGTCCACGTTACGGCAGAAGTACGCGTATCAGGGTGGGTATGAGGCCTTCCGCGATCTGGCTGCGGAGGTCATTGATGCTGCCGAGGCGATAGCGTGACGGATGAACCAACTGTCAAGAGCGCGCAAGCGGTAGCCGCTGCCCTTCTCGCTCTTGGTGGCAGCCGCCCTGAGCTTGCGGCCAGGTTGTCTAGCTTGATTGCCGCCATTGCTGATGAAGCAGCGCGAACGCCGCGCTTTGCCAACTCTCTTCAAACTGCGCTTTCTCCCAGTTCGGCAGAATTACCTAAGGCTAGGAGAACGGGGCGCCGAGCGCCCGGCGTCGTCGATCCCTTCGGGATTTACAACGATACCGACGAGCAGGGTCTTCGAGAGCGCCTCTCAGGCCTTGACCTCGAGCAGCTACGTGACATCGTGGCTGAACACGGGATGGACCACGACCGGCTGGCTATGAAGTGGAAAGATCACCAGCGCGTCATCAATCGGATCGTAGAAAAGGTTGTTTCCCGGACATCTAAAGGATCCGCATTCCGGCCGGAAACGAACTAGACGAGCAAGAGGCTGGTTGGCACCTACCGCCAGCGGTAGGATTCCAGCGCGCGGAGCAGGGGAGCGGGGTCGGTCTTAAGGTGGTCAACGGGGCGGGAGACGGCAGGATCCCTGGACATCGTGACCATCCAGACGGTGAAGTAGTTATGCGGGATGTCCAGTTCCATCGCCCTCTGAAAAAGCTCAACGACCTGCGGGCGGAGTTGTCCGCCGGGGAGGAACTGGAATCCGGGGCAGAAGGTGCCGTCGTCGATGATCTGTTTACCGGACTATGTTGACGGTTCACAGCGCGTGTCGTCGGCCTGGGACGAGCCCCGTCAGCGTCATGCTTTGGTCATGGATCTCTC
>NZ_JBEPPA010000005.1:0-253527 GCF_040547075.1 Arthrobacter sp. UYCu512 | reverse complement strand
CACCACCCCCCCGGGTTCGCGTCCATTTTTCATCTCTTGGCCCGTGGGCTTACCCCATTGGCTGGCTTTTTTGTACCCCGGGGGGGGGGGGGGGGGGGGGGGGGGGGGCCCCCCCCCCGCCCGCTGTTGTGGTGCGGAACCTGCCGGCCGCGTAACCGTGGAGCTGCCCTGCTACCTCTTGACTGCGACCAGCAGACCGTCGCCGGTCGGGAGCATGGCTGAGGCGAGGCGGTCGTCCTCACGGATGGACTTGCCCACCTGGCGGAGGATCACGGTGGTGGCCTCACGCGCGGCAGGGTTGGCGACACGGTCCTTGTCCAGCGCATCGTTGACGATCAGCAATCCGCCGGACTTGAGCAGCCGGACTGCCTGTTCCACATAGCCGGGGTAGTTCGGTTTGTCGGCGTCAATAAAGACCAGGTCGTAGGCGCCGTCTGTCAGCCGGGGGAGTACGTCGCGGGCGCGGCCGGAGATGGTCCGTGTCCGGTTTGCCGGGCTGCCGGCCTCCTGGAACGCCTCCCGCGCGGCCTTGAGGTGTTCGACGTCGACGTCGATGGTGGTCAGGACGGCGTGCGGACCCAGCCCGCGCAGGATGCAGACTCCGGAGACCCCTGCGCCGGTGCCGATTTCGACGGCGGTCTGGGCCTTGGAAGCGGCAGCCAGGACGGTCAGGACGGCACCCACGCCGGGGCCGACCGGGGTGACCCCCAATTCGAAGGACCGTTCGCGCGCGTGCAACAGGACCTCATCCTCGGCAGGCAGATCTTCTGCATAGGACCAGCTCGTAGACTTATCGGCGCTCATGGATTCGCTTTCTGGGCGGCAGGGGATTGTTCCCTCCAGCGTACTGGGTCAGGGGGGACCCGGCAGGCAGGCGCCACCGCTGGCGCGGTCACAGTGCACTCGCCGCCGTGGGCACAGCCGGCCGGTGCGGGCCGCCGGTTCTGCCGAGGGCGGAAGGGTGGCCGGCGTCAGGAAATTCCCAGAAAATTTTGAAAAGATGGATATCCGCTCATCCGCGTGGTGATCGGCGCCGAATCAAGGATGCCGGAGCTTGCAGCCGCAAGCACCGTCCACGGCGTAAGCACCATCCACGAGGGGAGCGGACAATGTCGATAGTGGCAGCTGTCCCTGTAGCTGAAGAGTCCCAGGCCGCGGCGGAGGCCGTATGGGTCCGGCCCACCTGGGAGGAAGTGGTGACTAACCACTCCGCCAAGGTGTACCGGCTCGCGTATCGTCTCACCGGCAACAAGTACGACGCTGAGGACCTTACCCAGGAAGTATTTGTCCGGGTCTTCCGTTCGCTGGAGAACTTCAAACCGGGCACCCTTGACGGTTGGCTGCACCGGATCACCACGAACCTGTTCTTGGACCAGGCGCGGCGCAAAAGCCGGATCCGCTTCGACGCGCTGGCTGACGACGCAGAATCCCGCCTGCCCGGCCGCGAGCCCGGCCCGGAACAGAGCTTTGAATTCAACAACCTGGACGTCGATGTGCAGACTGCCCTGGAGGAACTCCCCCCGGACTTCCGCGCCGCCGTCGTCCTCTGCGACCTTGAGGGGCTCTCCTATGACGAGGTCGCCGTCGCTTTGGGCATCAAGCTCGGTACCGTCCGCTCCCGGATTCACCGCGGGCGCACCATGCTCCGGGAGAAGCTGGCCCACCGGGACCCGAGGCCGCCGCAGTCCGCCAAGCCGTCGCTGAAACCGCGTCTGAAGCTGCCGCGCATTGCCGGCCTCCTCTGAACCAGGCGATGCGTCTGCTCCAGCGACTGCTCCGCGTCCCCCACAATCGCCGGGGCCGGCACCGGGACCCATGCCCGGACTGCCAGCTGCAGAAGCGCCGGGAACGGCAGTACCTGGAGCGGCTGCGCGGAGCGGACGTGCCGGCGGCCAGCAGCGACCTCACTGCACGACTGCTGGCGCGCACCGCGGAACTCGCCAGCGCTGAGCAGCCGGACCGCCGCCCGCCGTCAACGGTCTTTGGCCGCCGCCCCGCGCTGCGTGCCTCGGTGATCGCGGCCGGCAGTGCTGCGGCCGCCGCGGCCTTGCTCGGCGGATCGGCCTATCTGATGGGCGCCGACCCTGCCCAGCGGCCCGGCGTCGTGCCCGCCACGGCGTTTTTCCAGCAGGATCCTGCTGGTTTCGGGGCTGATGCCGTGGACGGAGCGGCCGGCGCACCAGCGGGCTGGAGCCTCACCGGCGAACCCGATTTCACTCCGGCCGGCTCGCTGAGCACGGTCCAGCTGACCATGCTGCGCTCCGAGGGGTGGTCCTGCCCCGTGCTCCGTGAACTCGGCTACCACCTGATCTGGGCCAGGGGCCGGGTCCTGACCGGCGGCGACGCTGTGGAGCTGCGCCTCACGGACGGCCGACATTTCACCACCATCCTCGAACAGCACGGCGCTCCGGACCGGCAGCGCGGCCCGGCAGGGCAGTCCGGCTTTCCTGAAACCGCCCCGCCACTGAACCCGCTCACGGGCCACCCGGCAGCACTGGACGGCTTCACCTCAGCGGTGTTGCCTGCGGGGAACGCCGCAGCGGGCGTGGAGCCAGGGGTTGGCGCGAGCCAAGGCAGCCTCTGGGTAAATCATGCCGCGCCCTTCGCTGCCATCTACAAGGCGGACCAAACTACCTTCACCTACGTCTCGGACCAGCCCGCGGAGCGGACAGGCGAGGCCGTGGCCGCCCTGGTCCGGGCCCGTAACTTGGCCGTCGGAACGGCCGCCGGCCAGGGCCAGGAACCGCAGGGAACGATCCACGGCCCTGCGACGGCGGACGTCGGCGGTCCGGAGTCCGGGCCCGGGCACGATTTCATCAGCCGGATGGAACGGGGCATGGGCAGGATTCTGGAGTTGCTGGCACCGTGACGTGCGGATTTGGTGGGGTCACGCGCCGGGTATTCCGGCCGAATCGTCGCGGCCCCGCGTGAGAGGGTAATCTTCGTACAATGCTTGGAATCAATGGACCGGAGTTCCTCCTTCTGCTGATCATCGGCCTTCTGGTGATTGGCCCCAGCAGGCTGCCCGAATACACTCAGAAACTTGCCAACATCGTTAAGGAAGTCCGGCGGATGGCGTCGGGGGCCAGAGAGCAGATCAAGGACGAAGTCGGCATCGACATCGACGACGTTGACTGGAAGAAATACGATCCCCGGCAGTACGATCCGCGCCGGATCATCAAAGAGGCGCTGCTTGACGATGACACCAAGCCGGTCAGCGGCGGCGCCCCGGCGGCGGCAGTAGCCACCGTTGCGGCAGCTGCGTCGGTTCCCCGGCCGGACCGAATTGTCGAGCGGCTCCCGGACGGCGAGCAGGCGCCCTTCGACTCGGAGGCTACTTAACTGGCTGCAGGCCCAGCGACTTTCCGTTGAGCCCGCGCGGGATGGCACCGATTCTGCCGGCAATGTCCAGCAGCGCCGCGGCGGCGGGAGTTTCGGGCCTGCCCAGCACCAGCGGGACACCGGTGTCGCCCCCCTCCCGCAAGAGAATGTCCAGCGGAATCTGTCCCAGCAGTGGAACATCAGTTCCCACAGTCGCTGAGAGCCGCTCGGCCAGCATGGCGCCGCCGCCACTGCCGAACAGCTCCATCCGGCCGCCGTCGGGCATTTCAAGGTAGGACATGTTCTCCACAACACCGGCGACGACTTGGCCGGTCTGGGTCGCGAGGGCACCCGCCCGCTCGGCTACATCCGCAGCAGCGGCCTGGGGAGTGGTCACCACCAGGATCTGGGCTTGGGGCAGCAGCTGGGCCACGGAGATCGCGATGTCACCGGTGCCGGGCGGAAGGTCCAGGAACAAGGCGTCGAGATCGCCGAAGTAGACGTCGGTGAGGAACTGCTCCAGCGCACGGTGCAGCATGGGCCCGCGCCAGGCGACGGGCTGGTTGGCGGCGACGAACATACCGATCGAGATGACTTTGACCCCGTAGGCGACCGGCGGCAGGATCATGTCATCGACCCGGGTGGGGGACTGGGTGATGCCCATCAACGCCGGGACGGAGAAACCGTAGACGTCCGCATCGACGATCCCCACCCGCAGGCCCCGTGCCGCGAGGGCGCAGGCGAGGTTTACCGTCACTGAGGACTTGCCGACGCCGCCCTTTCCGCTCGCGACGGCGTATACCTTGGTCAATGATCCGGGGTCGTTGAACGGGATGCCGCGTTGGCCGCCGGCACCGCGGAGCTGGTCCTTGAGGGCGTCGCGCTGTTCCTGGGTCATGACTTTCAGCTCGACCTCGACGCCTGTGACGCCCGGCACGGCGGACACTGCCGACTCGCAATCGGCGGTGATGGTTCCGCGCAGCGGGCAGCCGGCAATGGTCAGGAGTACAGAGACCCGTACCTGCCCGGCCGCGGAAATCTCCGCCGCTTCCACCATGCCCAATTCAGTGATCGGACGGCGGAGCTCCGGATCGATGACGGTGGCGAGTGCGGCCTGCACTGCCCCGGCCAGCGGGGAGTCCGGGACGGTGCCGGGGGTGGTGCTGTCCTGGCTGAAGCTCATGCGGTAGGTGCTCAGTTCTCGGGGAGTACGGGGGGCGCAGGCGCGCCGGCATGGTCCGCGCCGGCGTTGTTCTGCTGTTCGGCCAAGGCGCCGGACTTCTTATTTGCCCTGGGCTTGCTCTCAGACCGGACCCGGGGGATCTGCTGGGTCCGGGGACTGCGCTGTTTGTCGCGGCGTTCCTTCAGTTTTTCCTTGACCTTGTCCCGCGGCGACTCGTGAACACCTGCGGACGGATCGTGGGTGCGCAGTTCCTCCTGTGCTTCCAGCATGTCCTCCAGCAGGCTCCGCAGCTCGGCCCGGACGTAATCGCGGGTGGCGACTTCGCGCAGGGCGATGCGCAGCGAAGCGAGTTCCCGGGTCAGGTATTCGGTGTCGGAGAGGTTCCGCTCTGCCCGCTGGCGGTCCTGCTGCAGGGAGACGCGGTCACGGTCGTCCTGCCTGTTCTGGGCCAGCAGCAGCAGCGGCGCGGCGTAGGAGGCCTGCAGTGAAAGCATAAGGGTCAGCAGGGTATACCCGAGGGCCCGGGAGTCGAACTGCCATTCGGAGGGCGCGAATGTGTTCCACCCCAGCCAGATGACGACGAACACCGTCATGTAGACCAGGAACTGCGGGGTGCCCATAAAGCGGGCGAACCCTTCAGTGGTCTGGCCAAAGGCGTCCGGGTTGGGGGAGAACTTCGGCAGGATCCGCTGGCGGCCGCTCAGGGGCGTATCGAGGCCGCCCCTGTCGGCTTTGCTGCCCGGCCGTGCCTGGGGGTTCCGTGCTGCGCTGATATCAGCCAATGCGGCCTCCAAGCTTCCTTATCGGGACATCGTCCTCGTGGGCGCGCCAGTCATCGGGCAGCAGATGATCCAGCACATCGTCAACAGTCACCGCCCCTACAAGCCGACCGTCGCTGTTAACAACGGGGAGCGAGTTGAGGTTGTAGGTGGCCAGCGTCCGGGCCACCTCGCTGATGTGCGCGAGGTCCGAGACCGGTTCCAGGGTCTTGTCCACGAGGTTGCCCAGCGGTTCGGGCGGCGGAAAGCGGAGCAGCTGCTGGATATGGACGACGCCCAGGAAACGGCCCGTAGGCGTCTCCAACGGGGGCCGGGCAATAAAGATCGACGACGCCAGGGCGGGTGAGAGCTCTTCGCGGCGCACATGGGCGAGGGCTTCCGCGACGGTGGCTTCGGGAGGCAGGATGACTGGGACCGGGGTCATCAGGCCGCCGGCGGTGTCCTCGTCGTATTCAAGCAGCCGCCGGACGTCTTCTGCGCCTTCGGGTTCCATCAGTTGCAGCAGTTCTTCGGCCTGGGCGCTGGGAAGCTCCGCGAGGAGGTCGGCGGCGTCGTCCGGGTCCATTTCCTCCAGCACGTCTGCCGCGCGGTTCACGTCAAGGGCGGAGAGGATCTCGACCTGGTCGCCTTCGCGCATCTCCTGGAGGACGTCGGCCAACCGTTCGTCCTGAAGTTCGCTGGCGACCTCGAAGCGGCGCTTGTCGCTCATTTCCTGGAGCGCCTCGGCAAAGTCGGCAGGCTTGAGGTCCTCGTGGGTCGCGACGAACTGGGTTGCTGCCTGGGGTTCGGTGTGGGCGCCCTGCTGCGCGTCGGCCCAATCGATAATCATGGTCTCGTTGCGGCGGAGCCGGCTCAGCGGGGAGAGGGAATGCCCGCGGCGGACAAAAAGCTTGCTGACAAACCAGTCGCCGGAGCGGTGCTTGTCCATCGCGATGTCCTCGATTGTGGCATCTCCGCTGCCGTCGGCGAGGGTCACACGGCGGTCGAACATTTCGGCTACGACGAGGGTTTCGGCTCCGCGCTGTTCGAAACGGCGCAGGTTTACCAGTCCGGTGCAGATGACCTGGGTCTGGTCGATCGAGGTGATCCGAGTCATCGGCACAAAGACGCGCTTCTTGCCCGGCACCTCAACGACGATGCCCACAACGTGCGGCGCGCCCCGGGAACCTCGGGAGAGCACCACAACGTCACGCAGCCTGCCCAGGCGGTCGCCCAGCGGGTCAAAGACGTCGAGTCCGAGGAGGCGGGCAACAAACACCCGCGAAAGATTTGTGCTCACCTGTACAGGCTACCGAGTCCGCTCTCTTTTAGCTGAATTTACAGCCGGTGCCCAGCCGGATAGGTAAGAATGGACCTATGTCAAACATTTTTGGTGCTCCCAGGGCCGGCGCTCGCACCGGCCCGGACGAGGCCCGCAGTGTCCCCAAGGGGGACACCGTTGGTTCCTACAACTCCTACCTGGATGCCCAGAAGGCGGTGGACTACCTCGCTGACCAGCAGTTTCCGGTGCAGATGGTCTCGATCGTGGGCAACGATTTGAAGATGGTGGAACGGGTCACCGGCAGGTTGACGTACCCCCGGGTGGCGCTCTCCGGTGCGCTGAGCGGCATGTGGTTCGGCCTGTTCGTCGGCATTATGCTCTCGTTCTTTTCCACGACCGACGGTGCGTTCTCGATTATGACGTCGGTGCTGATGGGTGCGGCATTCTTTATGCTCTTCGGCATCGTCACCTACGCCATGCAGCGGGGCAAACGGGACTTCACCTCCACCAGCCAGGTCGTGGCCACCAACTACGACGTTGTGGTTTCATTCGAGGCGGCGAACGATGCGCGCCGGCTGCTGCACCAGCTTCCGATGACGCAGCAAGACGCCGCCCGGCCCGCCGGCGCGGCCGGCTACTCCCAGCCCGAGCACCAGCCGCACCAGCAACCGGGCCGGCAGCAGGGGCCCGGGCCGCAGCGGCCCGCTGGCTGGAGCGACCCCTACGGCCAGCGGACCCCCGAAGCCGGCGGCGACCCGCGCGAACAGCCCGGCAACCAACCGGCCGCCGGCCAGCAGTCCGGTCCGTCCCAGCAGGGAGCTGGCACCGCCTCCGGCAAACCGGCAGGGGAAGAGGAACCTGTCAAGGCTGCCGGGTTCGCGTATCCGGACCTGCCGGACGGCCGCCCGCAGTACGGCGTCCGCGTCGACGACGCGGCCAAGCAGGAGCCCGGTGGCGGCGGCCCGCAACACTGACCCGCAATGCAAAAGGCCTCCCCCGAGATGATCCGGGGGAGGCCTTCTGCGTGTCACCGGCGGTTACTGACCGCCGGCGGCGAGCTACGCCGTCGCGTCCGCTTCCTGGTAGATGCCCGCCATCCAGGACTCAACGTCGTCGGCCTTGCGGGGCAATGCCGCGCTGAGGTTGACCGGACCGTCGGCGGTCATCAGGATGTCGTCCTCAATCCGGATACCGATTCCCCGGTACTCCTCGGGAATGGCGAGATCCTCGTCCTTGAAGTACAGCCCGGGTTCGATCGTGAAGACCATGCCGGCGGTGAGGACGCCGTCGAGGTACAGCTCCCGCTTGGCCTGGGCACAGTCGTGCACGTCGAGGCCCAGGTGGTGGCTGGTGCCATGCGGCATCCAGCGGCGGTGCTGCTGGCCTTCCGGACTGATGGCTTCCTCGACCGAAACCGGCAGCAGGCCCCAATCGGCCAGCCGTTCGGCCAGCACGGTGGTGGCGGCAGTGTGGATGTCGCGGAACTTGGTGCCGGGCTGCGCGGCAGCGAAGCCGGCGTCGGCGGCGTCCAGAACGGCCTCGTAGACCTTGCGCTGGACCTCGGAGAACGTGCCGTTGGCCGGCAGGGTGCGGGTGATGTCAGCGGTGTAGAGCGAATCCGCTTCGACCCCGGCGTCGAGCAGTAAGAGTTCGCCTGCCGTGACCTTGCCGGTATTCCGGGTCCAGTGCAGCACTGTGGCGTTGTTGCCGGAGGCCGCAATGGTGTCGTAGCCGAGCTCGTTGCCTTCTTCCCTCGCCCGGGCAAAGAATGCGCCTTCAACGACCCGCTCGCCGCGCTGGTGGGTCAGGGCACGCGGCAACGACTTGACCACCTCGGTGAATCCCTGCACGGTGGCCGCGACGGCGGTCTGCATCTGGCCGATTTCCCATTCGTCCTTAAGCAGGCGCAATTCGGAGAGCGCCTCGGTGAGTTTCTCATCGAGGGCGTCAAGGGCGCCCAGATCCAGGTTGTCCGGGTCCTTGGCCGTGTTGTAGCGGGCAGTGTCCACCAGGGCGTCGACGTTTTCGTCCGCCTTCCGGACCAGCCGGATGGAGATCCCGCCGATTTCGGGGGCTCCCACGTTTTTGGTGATGCCCACTTCGAGTTCGCTGATCTCAGCGGTCGCCAGGCCAAGGCGGGCCTTGAACTCGGCCAGGGTGGGACGGGTACCGATCCAGAATTCGCCGGACCGGGAATCTGCGTAGAACTGCTCGGTGTCGCGGCCGGCGAGCGGACGGAAATACAGTGTCGCGAGGTGGTGGCCGCCGTCGTCGCCCTTGCCTGCCTCTACGGGTTCGAGGATCAACACGGCATCGGGTTCGTGGTCCAGCCCCAGGCCCGTGAGGTGCGCGAAGGCCGAGTGCGGGCGGAACCGGTAGTCGCAGTCGTTGGAGCGGACCTTCAGCGGTCCGGCGGGGATGACCAGGCGTTCGCCTTTGAACTGCTCGGAAATGGCGCGCCGGCGGGCGGCTGCATGGTTGGCGACGGCATCGCGTTCCGGGAGCTGCTCCTGGGACGGTGCCCAGTTGCTGGCCATAAACGCTTTGAAAGCATCGGAACTGGGCCGCTGTGAGCGGTTGTTGACGCGCTCGTCGAGGGGCTGGGAAGCGGAGACTTGGGTGTTATCTGCATCGTTCACGCATCCATAGTCTCACCAGCACAGCGGCTTAGGCCAACAGCCCGACGGCGGTTGGCCCGGACGCCGCGGCCACGATCTACTAGGCTGGTGCGGTGAGGATTGACCTGCATGCCCACTCGAACGTATCCGACGGTACCCAGGCGCCGGCAGCGGTGATGGCTTCGGCGGCGGAGGCGGGGCTGGACGTCGTCGCCCTGACCGACCATGATTCCACCGGCGGCTGGGCGGAGGCCGGACCCGCCGCGTTGGCGTACGGGGTGGCGTTGGTTCCCGGCATGGAGATCTCCTGCCGGACGCCGGAGGGGATCAGCGTCCACCTGCTCTGCTACCTGCACGACCCGGCGCACGCCGGGCTGCTGGAGGAAATTACCAAGGCGAAGGATGCCCGCTTCACCCGGGCCGAGCGGATGGTCAGCCTGCTGGCGGAGGACTACCCGCTGAGCTGGGACGATGTCATCCACCACGTGGCGCCCGGCGCTACCCTGGGCCGGCCGCACATCGCCGACGCCCTCGTCGCCGCCGGCGTGGTCGCGGACCGCACCGAAGCCTTCGAATCGATTCTCACGTCCCGGTCACGCTACTTTGTGCAGCACTACGCCCCGGACCCGGCAGCCGCCGTCGAACTCGTCCGGGACGCCGGCGGGGTGCCGGTGTTCGCCCACCCCGTGGCGTCCGCCCGCGGGCGGATCGTGGGCGAGCGCGTCTACCGGGAAATGATCGACGCCGGGCTCGCCGGACTGGAAATCGACCACCGGGACAACCCCGAGGAGGGCCGGGCATTCCTGCGCAAACTTGCGGACCGGCACGGGCTGCTGGTCACCGGCTCCTCCGACTATCACGGGTCCGGGAAACCGAACCGGCTAGGCGAGAACCTCACGGCGCCGGAGGTCCTTGCCCGGATCGAGGAACAGGGGACCGGGACGTCCGTGGTGCGCTGACCCCCCGCGGATGCGAGCTTAGGTGCCCGGGAAGACGCTGAAGCTGGCATGCGGGGCCAGCCTTTTGGACATGACGTCGATGGCCGGCTGGTTTTGGTCCACGCAGACGAACTTCCGGTCGAGTTTCGCGGCGACGGCACCCAGGGTCCCGGAGCCGGCAAAGAAGTCCAGGCACCAGTCGCCGGGCCGGCTGGAGGCGGCAACCACCCGGCGGATCAGGCCTTCGGGTTTCTGCGTCGGGTAGCCGGTTTTCTCCTTCCCCGTGGGGGAGACGATCGTATGCCACCAGACGTCGGTGGGCAGCTTGCCCAGTTCGCGTTTGGCAGCCGTGACGAGCCCGGGGGCCATGTACGGCTCCCGGTCCACCTCGGCGCTGTCGAAGTGGTACTTCGTGGGGTTCTTGACGTAGACCAGGATGTTGTCGTGCTTGGTGGGCCAGCGGTATTTGGCCCGGGCGCCGTAGTCGTAGGCCCAAATGATCTCGTTCAGGAAGCACTCACGCCCGAAGATGGCGTCGAGCATCACCTTGGCGTAGTGCACTTCGCGGTAGTCCAGGTGCAGGTACAGGGTGCCGTCATCGGCCAGCAGCCGCCACGCCTCCACGAGCCGGGGTTCCAGGAAACTCCAGTAGTCGCTGAACGCGTCGTCGTACTTGTGCAGCGCACCCTTGATGGTGTCGTAAGAGCGTCCCTTGAACCCGACCCGGTCGCCCTCACCGCCGGCATTAAGCACCATCCTGGTTTCCTGGCGCTTCTGGACCCGGCCGGTGTTAAAAGGAGGATCCACGTAAATGAGGGTAAAAGCGCCGTCCGGCAGCGTCGGGAGGTAGTCGGCGTTGTCCGCGTGTACCACCAGATTGCTGCCGTCCGGCGCCCAGACGGTGTCAGCCATATAAGGGTTTAGGCCTCGGTGCTGCTTGCCGGTGCACCGGCCTGGGACTCGCCCGCCACCACTTCGCCATTATGGCGGCGGGTGCGGGTGCGGCGGCGTGCGCGCGTCGCACGGTCGACCTCGGTCGGTGCGCTGGCTGCGGCTTTGGCCGGGGTCTCAGCTGCGGGACCCGTGCCGGCGTCAGCTTCGGCCGGACGACGACGGCGCTCGCCCGAGCGTCCGCTGTCCTTGGCGCCGCCGGTGCCGCCGCTGCGGCGCGAATCATGGGCGCTGTCCCGTCCGCCGGTGCCGCGGCTGCCGCCGCCGCTGCGGGCGCTGTCGCGTCCGCCGCCGGCCTGACCGCCGCGGGGGGTGTTCTTCTTTCCGGTCTCGCCCAGGTCCTCCAGGACCTCGGCATTGACACCGGCGAGTACACGTTTGTCCCGGGGCAGCCGGCCCTTGGTGCCTGCGGGAATGTCGAGCTCCTCGAAAAGGTGCGGGGATGAGGAGTAGGTTTCCACCGGCTCCGGGACACTCAGGCCCAGGGCCTTGTTGATCAGGCCCCAGCGGGGCATGTCGTCCCAGTCGACGAAGGTCACGGCCGTGCCCTTGTTGCCGGCGCGGCCGGTGCGGCCCACCCGGTGCAGGTAGATCTTTTCGTCTTCAACGCACTGGTAGTTGATGACGTGCGTGACATCATCGACGTCGATGCCGCGGGCTGCGACGTCGGTGGCGACGAGGACATCGACCTTATTGTTGCGGAAGGCACGCAGGGCCTGCTCGCGTGCGCCCTGGCCGAGGTCGCCGTGGATGGCGGCCGCAGCGAAGCCGCGGTCCACCAGTTCCTCGGCGACTTTGGCGGCGGTGCGCTTGGTCTTGGTGAAAATGATGGTGCGGCCGCGGCCGCGGGCCTGCAGGATCCGGGCCACGACCTCGATCTTGTCCATGCTGTGGGCACGGTAGATCAGCTGCCGGATGTCGCGCTTGGTCAGTCCCTCGTCGTCTGGGTCCGCGGCACGGATGTGGGTGGGCTTGGTCATGTACCGCCGTGCCATGGCGACGACCGGGCCGGGCATGGTGGCGGAGAACAGCATTGTCTGGCGGACCGGCGGGGTGCCGGCGATGAGGGTCTCGACGTCGGGCAGGAAGCCGAGGTCCAGCATTTCGTCGGCTTCGTCCAGGATCACCATCTTGACGTTCTTCAGGACGAGATGCTTTTGCTTGTAGAGGTCGATGAGGCGTCCGGGCGTACCGACAACAATTTCGACGCCCTTCTGCAGCGCCTCGACCTGCGGCTCGTAGGCACGGCCGCCGTAGATGGTGGTGATCCGGGCGTTGCGCTTGCGGGCGGCATTCTGCAGGTCGCCGGCGACCTGGACGGCCAGCTCACGGGTGGGTACAATCACGAGGGCCTGCGGGGCGCCAGGGGCCGGGAGCAAGTCGTAGCCGGCGTCGTCGGGTCCGACGACGCGCTGCAGGGCCGGGATGCCAAAGCCGAGGGTTTTGCCCGTTCCGGTCTTGGCCTGGCCGATAATGTCGTGGCCGCCAAGGGCTACCGGCAGGGTCATGGCCTGGATCGGGAACGGGTGGGTGATTCCGGCGTCGGCGAGGGATTCCACGATATCGGCGCGGACATTGTAGTCGGCAAAGGTCTTCTCGGCGATCTCGTGCGGCTTTTCGTCCGAGATGATGGTTTCTTCCGGTTCGATCGTTTCCGTGCCGGATTCGTCGGTCAGAAGCTGGTGCGTGTGCAATTCACTCACTAGGGGAGATTCCTTATTCATTTTGGGCTGCGCTGCATGCTCAACGGGCCGGCCGGGTGGCCGTTCCGGAGCACGCTCAGAAGCGCAAGCAATTCCAGTGGAAGCCGATCGCGGGCTATCTAGATGCTGGCACTGGGGACCAGCGGGTGTATCTCAAGATCGCGTAGGGGCGGGCTTGTTGAATTCGAAAATGAAGGAAATCAACGACCGGGCATCCATATCTACCCTTCCAGTCTAGCCGCACACGGCCCGGAAACTCGACGGCGGCCACTGACGGCGCGGCAAGGCCGCCGATCGCTCAGACGGCCAGCTCCAGCCGGACCTCACGGGTGGTGATGTCGGCCGCGACCACCCGCACCCGGACCTGGGTGCCGGGTTCCAGTTCGCCCGGGCAGCGGGCAGTGACGGCGGGTTCGGCGATTTGCACGATTCCGGCGGGCCCGCCGGTGGTGCCGGCGGCATTGGTGCCGTTTTTGCCGGTGCTGTTCTTTCCGCTCCTGGCGGGTTTAGCGCCGGAGATCACGACGGCGTCGAACTCCTGGCCAACGTGGTTGACCAGCAGCGCCGCCTCCACGGTATCGAGGGAGAGGCGCTCCAGCCTGGCGGCCAGCTGGTCCGAGGCTGCCATGATCGACGGGAGCGACGGCAGGGCTTCCCGGGCCCAGGCCGGGACAGCCGTGCCGTTGCTGAGCGCCTCGCAGATCACCAGGACAAAGCGGTCCACCAGACGTCGGAGCGGGGCCGTGGAGTGGGCGTAGGCGGCGCCGATGGCTGCCTGGACCGCGGCCCCGGGCACCGTGCCATCGAAGGGCGTGTAGCCCGCGCCGCGGAACAGCATGCCGGCCGAGTGCACGATCGCCAGCTGCCGCGGATCCGTGGGATCCAGGGTGCGCAGGTATTCGCCGTAGCTCATGTCGGCGTTCCAGGGCCTGCCAAGGGCACGGGTCTGGCGGTGGAAATGAGCCAGCGACGCTTCATCCGGCGCCGGCATGGTGCGCAGGATACCGACTTTGCCTTCGAGCATGATCCCTGCTGCGGCCATTCCCGTCATCAGCGAAATCTGGGCGTTCCAGTCTTCCACGGGCAGCGGCGGGGCAGCTACAATCCGGTAGCCGCCGTCGGGCAGCTGTTCGATTTCCTGTTCGGGCATGTTCAGGCTGGCGCCGCCGCGGAGCCGTTCGAGCTCTACCCGCTTCATCCCGACTTCCTTGAGCAGCTCCAGCAGCGGCGCGGCCGTGCCGGCGTCGAGGTCGGCCTGGACACCCCGGTAGCTGAGTTTGGCCCGGCTGCGGACTGTGGCACGGCGGACCAGCACTTCCGACACCTCCGCGGTGGTGTCCAGCTCGAATTCCCACACAAAGGCGGCACACCGTTGCCCGGCCAGCAGGCTTCCGGCTTCTTCGCTGATGACTTCTGGGTGCAGCGGGATCCGGCCGTCCGGGGTGTAGTACGTTTGGCCGCGACGGCGGGTCTCGGCGTCGAGCGCTCCGCCGGGGACAACAAAGGAGGGGACATCGGCGATCGCGTAGAAGACCTTGTATCCCGCGCCGGAACGGTCGATGAAGAGGGCCTGGTCCAGATCGGTGGAAGACGCAGGATCGATGGTCACAAACTCGATGTGGGTGAAATCCAGCTCCGGCAGTTCGTGTCCGGCGACGGCTTCCTTCGCTTCCCGCAGCGCGTCCTCGGGGAACGGTCCGGGCAGCTCCAGGGTTGTGCGCAACGTGTTGAGTGCCTCGGCAAGGAGGCT
Organism: Arthrobacter sp. UYCu512; assembly: GCF_040547075.1. Classification (NCBI taxonomy): domain Bacteria; kingdom Bacillati; phylum Actinomycetota; class Actinomycetes; order Micrococcales; family Micrococcaceae; genus Arthrobacter; species Arthrobacter sp. UYCu512. Next base: position 239,023 of record NZ_JBEPPA010000005.1, on the reverse strand, counting down.
CTCCTGCTGGTGGACATTCGGGGTCAAGCGATGCTGGGACACGGAAATCAGAGTAGCTTCATTTGCACTATTAGTCTTGGACCATGAGCAGATTCCCGGCTGATCCCGCCCGCTACAACAGCTTTCTGAGGGATTTGTTCGGCGTGATGGCCTACACCGAACTCTCCGCTTTCGAGCGGCTCTCCTCCGACGCACGGTACGCGCCCACCCTGCACGACCGGGCAGCGCTGGGACGTATCGCCGTGATCGAGTTCCAGCACTACGAACTCGTCAGCTCCAGGCTCGAAGCCATGGGCCTGGACACCGAGGAAGCCATGCTGCCGTTCCAGCCGTCGGTGGACCACTTCCATAAACGCACCCGCCCGGCGGACTGGCACGAGTCCCTCATCAAGGCGTACGTGATCGACACCGTTTCCGCCGACGCCTACCGCGCCATGTCCCGTTATCTCGACGCAGGCACCCGTGCCCTGGTGGAGCAGGTCCAGGCCGGCGACGAAGCGGCAGCGGTGCTGCGGGAACGGCTCCGGGCCGCCCTCGCAGATGACCCGAAGCTGGCGTCGCGGCTGGCACTGTGGGCCCGGCGACTGCTGGGGGAGGTCCTCAACCAGGCGCAGCGGATGAGCTTCGAGCACGCCTTCGCCGACCGGCTGATCGGCGCGGATGAGGACGGGCCGAGGGAGCTTGTCCGAGCCCTGCTGCGGGAACTGGCAGCGAACCACGCACGCCGGATGACGCAGCTCGGCCTTGCCGGCTGAGCAGGCGGGCCTTAGCGTTCCGCGGCGTCGAGGGCGGCAAGCAGGGCCCGGGCTGCGCCCTCGGGATCGGTGGCCTCGGTGATCGCGCGGACCACGACGATCCTGCCGGCGCCCGCGGCCACCACTTGCTCCACATTGCCCAGGTCGATGCCGCCGATCGCGAACCACGGCCGCGCGCCCCAGAGGTTCCCCGCAGCCTCGCTCCGGGCAGTTCTCCGCTGCTGGGCCTCTGACCCGCCGATCGCGTCCGCCGCGTAGCGGACGAGGTCAAGTCCGACGGCGGCGCGGCCCGGCTTTGTGGGGGTGGCCCATACCGGGCCAACACAGAAGTAGGTCAGACCGTTCCGGCCGGAAGTTGCGGCTATCGCGGCGTCCACCTGGGCCGGAGTGTGGGTGGACAGCCCGATCGCGGTCTCCTGGCCGAGGAAGTCCCGCGCCGCCCCGAACGGGATGTCCTTTTGCCCGATATGGAACACCGGCGCCCCGGCCAGGGAGGCGAGGTCTGCCCGGTCGTTGACTGCCCAAAGCCGGCCATGACGGCGGGCCGCCTGCTGCAGGACCGCCAGCAGTTCCAGCTCCTCGGCGGCTTCCAGGGATTTGTCGCGCAGCTGGATGATGTCGACGCCGCCAGCAAAGGCCGAGTCCACGAAGTCTGCAAAGTCGCCGCGGTCCCGGCGCGCGTCGGTGCAGAGATAAAGGCGGGCGGTGGTGTGGGCGGCATCCTGGCTCATGTTTCCAGCCTAGTTCCTCTACACTGGGCCAATACCGCGGGAGCCCGCCGCCGTCCACGCCACTGGCGACCGGCAACGGCAGGCTGAGAGGGCGTAGCAGCCGACCGCTTGACCTGATCCGGTTAGTACCGGCGTAGGGAAGGAATCCTCTATGGACGGCACCTTCGTCCCCGGCACGGCCCGTGAAAGCGACGCAACCTCGGCTGCGGCCGCCGCGGATGACCTCAAAAACCCCGAATGTTACGACGTGGCCGTGATTGGCGGCGGCGTTGTTGGCCACGGGATCGCCTGGGCGGTGCGGCGCTCGGGCCGATCTGTCGCGTTGATCGACGACGCCCCCGGAACAGGAGCCAGTTGGGCTGCCGCCGGCATGCTTGCCCCGGTGAGCGAACTGCACTACCAGGAAGAGGCCCTCCTGGAGCTTATGCTGGAATCCTCCCGCCTCTGGCCGGCATTCGCGGCCGGACTGGACGGCGCCGGGGGCGGAACGGGGGGCTCCCGGACGGGCTACCTCACCACGCCGACCCTCGCCGTGGGTGTCGACGCCGCCGACCGCCGGGCGCTCGCGGACCTGCGCACCGCCCAGCAGGCTGCCGGCCTCAGCGTCGAGCCGCTGACCGTCCGTGCGGCACGAAGGCGAGAGCCGCTGCTGAGTCCGGGCATCTCCTGCGCCTTCGATATTCCCGCCGACCACCAGGTGGACCCGCGCCTGCTGCTGGCCCGGATCAGGGAACTGCTGCGCACCGACAGTCGCTCCACCACCATCGCCAGGCGTGCCGGCGGGCTGTTCTGGGAGCAGGGTCGGGTGGCTGGCGCCAGCCTCATCGGCGGCGGTTCCATCCGGGCCAAGGACACCATTGTGGCCAACGGCCTTGGCGCCGCCACACTTGAGGGGCTGCCCGCGGGGCTTGAGTTTCCCCTGCGGCCGGTCCACGGGGACATCCTCCGGCTCCGCGTCCCGGCGAAACTACGGCCGCTGCTCACCGCCACGGTGCGCGGGCTGGTGCGCGGGGTGCCGGTCTACATCGTGCCCCGGCAGGACGGCACGGTGGTGATCGGCGCCACCCAGCGCGAAGACGCGCTCGGCGGCGACAACCCGGATGCTGCCACCCAAGCTGGTGTCCCGGGCCGGGCGGTGTCCGCCGGCGGTGTTTACCAGCTGCTGCGTGATGCCCAGCAGCTGGTCCCCGCCGTCGCCGAACTGGAATTGCTGGAGGCCACTGCCCGGGCCCGGCCGGGGACCCCGGACAACGCGCCGCTGCTGGGCCGGGTGGCGGCGCGGGGGCGTCCGGGGGAAATTGCCGGTTTGATGATAGCGACCGGCTTTTTCCGGCACGGCATCCTGCTCACACCCGCCGCCGCGAGGATCTGCTGTGAGTTGCTGGACGGAACCGTGGATTCCCGTTGGAAGCACTTCCGCCCGGACAGGTTCGCCACCGGCAGTCAAACCAGCAGACCGGCCGCAGCCGGCGCCCGGAGGCCGTCCCCGAAGATCATCACCCATCCGAACACCCACCCTGAAGAAAACAAGGAAGCGGTATGAACATCACCCTGAACGGAACCGGGCACTTTCTCCCGGACGGCGCCTCGGTCAGCCAGCTGGTCAGCCAGGTTACCGGCCGGCCGCTGGCGCCCAACGGCCACTCAGTCGACGGCGGGAAACTCGGGGTCGCCGTCGCCCGCAACGCGGACGTGGTCCCGCGCAGCCAGTGGTACACCACAGCGCTCGTCGACGGTGACGACCTCGAACTGGTCACGGCGGTGCAGGGAGGATGAGCGGCAGGGAGGACACCACACTCGCCGGGGCGCCGGGAATTTCACCGGCCGCCGCGGACCCGTTCACGGTCGACGGTGTACAGCTGGGGTCCCGGCTGATTATGGGAACCGGCGGGGCGCCTAGCCTTGACGGTCTGGGTGCCGCGCTGCTGGCGTCCGGCACCGAACTGACCACCGTGGCGATGCGGCGCTATTCGCCGGCAGAATCGGGGTCGTTGTTCCAGCTGCTTTTGGACCACAACATCCGGGTGCTGCCGAACACCGCGGGCTGCTTCACCGCCAGGGATGCCGTCCTCACTGCCGAGCTGGCACGGGAAGCCCTCGAAACGGACTGGGTAAAGCTGGAAGTCATTGCGGACGAGCACACCCTGCTGCCGGATGCGGTGGAGCTCGTCGAGGCCACCGAGCAGCTTGTGGGCCGCGGGTTCAAGGTCTTTGCCTATACCAACGACGACCCCGTGCTGGCGCTGCGGCTGGAAAACCTCGGCGCCGCTGCCGTGATGCCCCTCGGCGCGCCGATTGGCACCGGCCTGGGCATCTTGAACCCGCATAACATCGAACTGATCGTCGCCCGTGCCTCCGTGCCCGTGGTCCTTGACGCCGGGATAGGGACCGCCTCCGATGCAACCCTGGCCATGGAGCTTGGCTGCGACGCCGTGCTGCTGGCCACGGCGGTGACCCGGGCACAAAATCCGGTTCTGATGGGCGAGGCGTTTAGACACGCGGTGATCGCCGGACGGCTGGCCAAACGCAGCGGCAGGATCCCGCGGCGGGAGCACGCACTGGCATCATCGGCCATGGAAGGCCGTGCCGAGTTCCTCTAGGTGCGTTGGGCGGGTCCCGGGGCGGAACCCGGCCCGGCCGGCGTGCCGGGACCTCGCTAGTAGCGCAGGATTGCGGTCAGCCTGGCAGTATCGCGGCTGGTGCGGTTCCGACCCAGGTACAGCACGGACGCCGTGGCGGCGGCTGCGCCCAGCAGGATGGGCAGTATCCACGGAATCCAGCTCAGTCCCGACTGATAGCCCAGCCCCGCGGCGCTAAAAAGAATCCAGCTCAGCATCCCCACCGTGAGAGATGCCCCGGCGGGCACCGAGATGCCGTACTTGGCGTGCCGCTTGTCATTGGCCCACACGACAAAACCAGCAGCGACGGTCACCAGGACCACCACAATCAGGGACAGCATGTTCGGACTCCTTGCGGGTTGGGTCTGGGGCCGGGCAGCACGGCGCTGCCCGGCGTCACAGCTGGTGCCTAGACCGCGCCGAAACCTACGCGGCGCACTTCCTCGGCGCCGATCTCGACATAGCCCAGGACGTTCGCGGGAATGATGATCAGGCGGCCTTTTTCGTCAGTCAGGCGCAGCTCCGTGCCCTTCGCGATTGCTTCGCCGACCACCTTGGCTACGGCGTCGGCTTCCTGCGCCGATTCCAGGACAATTTCGCGGCCGATGTTCTGAATGCCGATCTTTACTTCCACAGCAAGGCCTCCCAGCCAATCAAAGTTCTTAGGGTGTTATGTCTATTTGTAGCCTAGGTTTCCTTGGGGAAGCGGGAGATTCCGCGCCAAGCTAAACGGTAGATCAGATCGCTTGCCACATCGAGGTCGAGGTTACCGTCAGTTTCCAGCCAGTAGCGGGCGCTCACCTGCGCCAGCCCGGCCAGTCCCCGGCCCAGCAGTTGGGCCTCCAGCTCCGGCAGCTTGGTGTCCTCGGCGATGACCTGCCCAACGGCGTCGGCAAAAGTCTTGTTAAAAGCCTCCAGCCGGGCGCTGACGTCGACGTCATTGACCAGGTCGGATTCGAAGACAAGACGGTGGGCCTGGTCATCGCTGGCGATGAAGCGGAAGTAGGCCCGCATCACAGCCTGGACGCGCTCGTCGTTATCCGTCGTGGAATTCAGGGCACCCAGCAGCAGCCCGATCAGGATGCTCAGCTGGCTGTCCAGGAGGGCCAGATACAACTCACGTTTGGACGGGAAGTGCTGGTACAACACGGGCTTACTGACATGGGCAGTCTCCGCAATCTCGTCCATCGCGGCGCCGTGGTACCCGTTGGCGACAAAGACTTCCTGGGCCGCCGCGAGCAGCTGCGCCCGGCGTTCGTCACGGGGAAGCCGCGCCGATCGCGATCCGCTGCGGGCCGGGACGTTGGGGGACTTTCCGGCCTGCCCCTGCTCAACGGGTGCCTGGTGAACCACTGTAGGCCTACTTTCGCTTGCTGTTACGACTACTTTACGTGCCAGTAATATGACCTGGCGGCATCTTCGGGCATAGATTGAAGTATGGCCTCCCAGTTGACCTCCAATGCAGCCCCCGCCACACCGGCAACAGCGTCCGGAGTGCCGGGGCCGCTGGTGGAAGCGGCCGAAGGCCTGAGCCCCGAGGAGGTGGAGCGTTACTCCCGGCACCTGATCATTCCGGAAATCGGGGTGACCGGTCAGCGCCGCCTGAAGAATGCCAGGGTCCTTGTGATCGGCGCCGGCGGGCTCGGTTCCCCCGCGTTGCTCTACCTGGCCGCGGCGGGCGTGGGCACGCTGGGTATCGTCGACGACGACACGGTCGATCTGAGCAACCTCCAGCGTCAGGTGATCCACGGCGCAGCGGATGTAGGACGGCCCAAGACCGAGTCCGCCCGCGACGCCATTGCCGCCCTGAACCCATTGGTGGAGGTACGGCTGCACCAGCTCCGGCTTGATGCGTCCAACGCGCTGGAACTTTTCGCCGGCTACGACCTGATCCTCGACGGCGCCGACAACTTCGAAACCCGCTACCTCGTCAACGATGCTGCAGCGATCCTCGGCAAGCCCTACGTCTGGGGTTCGATTTTCCGCTTCGACGGGCAGGTCAGCGTCTTCTGGGAACAGCATGGCCCCACCTACCGGGACCTGTACCCTGAAGCGCCGCCTGCAGGATCAGTGCCGTCCTGCGGAGAGGGCGGCGTATTTGGGATGCTGTGCGCCGCCGTCGGCGCGCTTATGGTGACGGAGGCCGTCAAGCTGATTACGGGCGTCGGGCGCTCCCTGCTGGGCCGGGTGGCGCTCTTCGACGCCCTGGGCGGCAGCTGGCGCGAAATCAAAGTCTCCCGCGATCCGGAGGCGGAGCGGATTACCGCGCTGACCGACTATGAAGCTTTTTGCGGTATTCCGCCGGCTGCGGACGCCGGCACCGAACACACCGTGACGGCCGCGCAACTGGCAACGATGCTCGCTTCCCGCAAGGCCGGGCTCAAGGATTTCCAGCTGGTCGACGTGCGCGAGAGCGGCGAATACGAGATCGTCAGGATCGACGGAGCGGTGCTGATCCCGCTGGGCCGGATCCTAGCCGGCGAGGCGTGGCAGGAGCTGCCGCCGGACAGGGACATCGTCTTCCACTGCAAGTCCGGTACCCGGTCGGCAGCCGTACTTGCCGCCGCCCGTGCCGCAGGCTATGAGCGCGTCAGCCACCTCGACGGCGGAATCCTGGCGTGGGTCCGGGATGTTGAACCGGGCAAACCTGTCTACTGACTGCCTGAAACTCAAGTGACCCAATAGCGGAAAGGCCAGTGAAATGGGCGCGAACTTTAACGCAACACCACAGCATAAGATCGGTTCCGGTTTCGGCAGGGACTCCACGGCAGCGGAGGTAATTGCCGGGATCGACCTGCACGGTAAGACCGCCATCGTCACCGGCGGATACTCCGGCTTGGGCCTGGAAACCGTCCGGGCGCTGGCCTCGGCGGGCGCCGCGGTGACAGTTCCGGCACGGCGTCCGGAGCACGCACGGGAAGTCCTCGCCGAGGCCGCCATCCCGTCCGGGACCGATGCGGGGCAGGTGAGCGTCGCCGCCCTTGACCTGGCCGAGCAGTCGAGCGTCAAAGACTTCGCAGCGATGTTCCTGGCCGCTGGCCAGGCCGCCGGTGCCGACGGGGGAATCCGCAGCCTGGACATCCTGATCAACAATGCCGCCATTATGGCCAGCCCCGAACGCCGGGTGGGGCCCGGCTGGGAGTCGCAGTTCGCCACGAACCACCTGGGCCATTTTGCCCTCACCAACCTGCTCTGGCCCGCGCTGGCTGCCGCGCCCGGGGCCCGGGTGGTGTCGCTGTCCTCCACCGGGCACAAGCTCTCGCCGATCCGTTTCGATGACGTCAACTTCGAGTCGGGCTATGACAAGTGGCGGGCCTATGGGCAGGCCAAAACGGCGAACTCGTTGTTCGCCGTGCAGCTGGACAGCTTGGGCCGGGACTCAGGGGTCCGTGCCTTCGCGGTGCACCCGGGCGGGATCATGACGGAACTCCAGCGCCACCTGCCCAGGGAAGAGATGATTGCCTCCGGCTGGCTGGACGAGTCCGGCAAAGTTGACTCGCGGTTCAAGACCCCGGCCCAGGGAGCGGCGACGTCCGTGTGGGCGGCAACGTCGCCGGCGCTTGCGGGTATGGGAGGTGCTTACTGCGAGGACTGCGACATCGCGGAGTCCACGGCGACGGGCTCGCCCGAGGCACGGATCAGGGGCGTGGACGCGCATGCGGTCGACCTCGCTGATGCTGCCAGGCTTTGGACGCTGTCCGCTGAGCTGACGGGAATCAACGCTTTCGGCTGAGGCCGGTTTCCTGAGGCCGGATTCCTGAGGCCGGTTTACTGACGCCGGTTTCCTGACGCCGGGCTGGCGGAACTACCCGGCGGAGCTGGCTGAATACCAGCAACCAGCCGATCAGGGACATTGCCCCAGGAGGCTGTCCGGCGGAGTGTCGCTGAGGGCCCTGGCCAGGACAGAGCAGCCGGGCCTGAGACAGGCAATTCGTGTCGGGCCTCCAACTGGGCCACCTCAGCCAAGCCGTCCAGGCATGCATCGGCCAGAGCTTGCAACTGGCGCCGCGTCCGCCGTCGGGAGAGGGGTGGATGCTGACACGGACCGTGTACGGCAGGCAGAGTTCGCCTCAAAATACCGCAGCCGCGGTCTGCGCTCAGGTCATTGAGAGCTGAGGGTCCGGCAGGACCAGCGCCCTAGGCTGTTTCCCGTGCGTCAGTTTCCGCAGCCCCGCCCGAGGCCCGATGCTCAACCGGGCATTCGGCGCCCTTGGGCGCGGGCTGTTCGACTGTGATGCCGTACAGCGACTCAAGGGCAGCGACATAATCCTCCTGCTGACCGTTGGCGGCCAGCTCGCGGGCCCGCACCGTCGGCACATGGAGCAGCTGCTTGACCATCCGGCGCAGCGCAAATTCAACTTCCTCTGCCGCGGCCGTGCAACCGTGGCGGGCCCGGACCTTTTCCATTTCCGTATCCAGCACGTTCATGGTGTGCCGGCGCAGAGCGACGATGGCCGAATCCACCGAGCGGGCCTCGCGCTCCTGCTCAAACGCGTTGGCCGCACCGGCCACAATACTGCTGGCTTGTGCCAGCGATTCGGCCTGTTCCTGCGGGGCGGCCAGCCGGACCGATTCCAGCGTGAGCAGCTCGACGCCGTCGAGCGCTCCGACAGCGGGATCAAAATCGTGGGTGAGGGCCAGATCAATGGCAATCAGGGGCTGGGTCGAGGCAGCCCGGACCCGGCCCAGCTCAGCAGCCTCAACGCGGGTATCGGCGCCGCTGCAGCCAATCAGGACGTCGGCGGCTGCGACGGCGGCCGGAAGGCTCTCGCCATCCAGTGCGGTCCCGCCGCGGGTGGCGACAAAACCGGCGGCACGGCCGGAGGAGGAGTAGACGGAGATGTTGGTGCAGCCGCGCTCACGCAGCAGGGACATGGTTGCGCCGGCGTAGGCGCCGGTGCCGAAGACGACAACTGTTTTGGTGGACCAGTCAGGGACCTCGGAAAGCTCCGTGGCGAGGTCCAGGGCCACGGAGACCACTGACAAGCCACGGGCGCCCAGGGCGGTCTGCGCTCCGACGTCCTTGGCGGTCTTCGACGCTGCCTGGAAGAGCCGGACGAGGCCGGAACTGGCCGTGCCTTCGTGCTGGGCGGTAATGAGGGCGCGCCGGACCTGTCCGGCGATTTCGCGTTCGCCCACGACTGCTGAATCCAGCCCGGAGCTGACGGCGAAGAGATGCCGGGTGACATCCTCGCCCGTGCGGGTATTAAAGGAACGCCCGACGAGCTGTTCGTTGAGGCCGGTGGAGCCGCTGAGCTGGGTGATGAGGGCTGAGCGGGCTTCCTCGACGTCGTCAGGGCGGGGCGCTTCGCCGTAGATTTCGAGGCGGTTGCAGGTGGCGAGGACTATCGCACCCGCCACGGCCGGCGACCCGGCGAAGGCGGATGTGGCAAGCTCGGAAGCACCGGTGCTCAGCTGAGCAACGGTCTCGAGGTCGATGTCGGCGTGGGTCGCCACCAGAGAAAAAAGAACCACAGCTCTTCAATCATAGCTTTTTCGTACCCGCGTAGAACAACTGTGCGGGGTGTGACCGCCCACGCGGGCCTGTGATTCGTGCCACCGTGCGGGCGCCGACCGGCGCCGTGACAGTCTGTCGTTATCTTTTGGGGCCGATTTTCGGCACAATCGAAGTCATGACCTCTCGCGCTGCGGCAACTTCCCAAACCTCCGGCCTTGACGCCGGACACCCCCTGATGGACGGCCGCACCGCGGATTCCCCACTGATCACCGCCTACCGGGGCGGGAAGCCGGCCCGCCGCCCGGTCTGGTTTATGCGCCAGGCCGGCCGCTCGCTGCCCGAGTACCTCAAGGTGCGTGAGGGGGTCGCGATGCTGGACTCCTGCCTGCGCCCCGAACTTGCCTCCGAGATCACCCTGCAGCCGGTCCGCCGCCACGACGTCGATGCCGCCATCTTCTTTTCCGACATCGTGATCCCGCTGAAGCTCGCCGGCGTCGGTGTGGACATTGTGCCCGGCGTGGGTCCTGTGCTGGAGAAGCCGGTGCGCACCGCGGCCGACGTTGCCGCCCTGCCCCAGCTGACCTGGGACGCCCTCGAGCCCATCCGCGAAGCCGTCCGGCTCACCGTCGCCCAGCTGGGGAAGACACCGCTGATCGGCTTCGCCGGTGCCCCGTTCACCCTCGCGGCGTACATGGTCGAGGGCAAGCCCTCCCGGGACCACCTCGGCCCGCGCACCATGATGCACGCCGACCCGGAGACGTGGACCGCGCTGGCAAACTGGGCCGCCGACGCCTCCGGCATGTTCCTCCGTGCCCAGCTGGAAGCAGGCGCGTCCGCCGCCCAGCTCTTCGACTCGTGGGCCGGCTCCCTTGGCCTGGCCGACTACCAGCGCTTCGTCGCACCGGCGTCCGCCCGCGCCCTGGACCATGTCCGGGACCTAGGGGCCCCGCTGATCCACTTCGGCACCGGCACCTCGGAACTGCTCGTCGCCATGCGCGACGTCGGCGTCGACGTCGTCGGGGTGGACTACCGGCTGCCGCTGGACGAAGCAAACCGCCGGCTCGGCGGAACGGTGCCGCTGCAGGGCAACATCGACCCTGCCCTGCTGTCCGCCCCGTGGGAGGTTCTGGAAGCGCACGTCCGGGCCGTCGTCGCGGCCGGTGCTTCGGCCCCCGGCCACGTGCTTAACCTCGGCCACGGGGTGCCGCCGGAAACCGATCCGGCAGTACTCACACGGGTCGTTGAGCTTATCCACTCGATTTCGCCGGAGTAGGCGCATGCAGGCAGCCGGCTCCACCGCGGAAGCCGCACCGCAGACCGCTGTGGTGGTGGGTGGCGGGATTTCCGGCCTGCTCGCCGCCCGCGTCCTGGCCCGGGCCGGCGTCCGCACCACTGTTCTTGAAGCCAGCGGAGTGTGGGGCGGCTGCGTCGGGAGCCATACGGTGGCCGGCCTGACCCTGGACAGCGGCGCCGAGTCATTCGCCACACGTTCCACGGCCGTGTCAGAGCTCGCCGCCACGCTGGGCCTCGCCGGGAAGATTGTGGCACCGCAGCCCGGCGGCGCCTGGGTCCAGCTGCCCGACGGCCCGCGGGAGCTTCCCCGCACCGGGGTCCTTGGCATCCCGGCCAATCCCTGGGACCCGGAAGTCCGCCGTTCCCTCGGTTTCCTCGGGTCGCTCCGGGCCTCGCTCGATTCACTGCTGCCGGCCGCGTTGGGTACCGGGCCGGAAGCCACAAGCGTGTCGGCGCTGGTCCGTGCCCGCATGGGGCGCCGTGTGCTCGACCGCCTCGTCGCACCTGTCGTCGGCGGGGTCCACTCCGCGGACCCGGGCGTCCTTGACATCGACATGGTGGCACCGGGCCTGCGCGCCGGCATCCGGGAGCACGGATCGCTCGCCGCCGCCGTCGCGGCCCAACGCCGGGGTCCTCGCGCCGCAGCCATTCCCGGTGCAGTTGCCGCCGCGCCACGCCCGCCGGTGGGGGCGCCGCCACTGCAGAAGGCCGGGTCGGCAGTCGCGGGCCTGCGCGGCGGGATGCACACGCTTATCCCGGCACTGCTGGCCGAGCTGGGCCGCGATGGTGTCACCTTGCTGACCGGCGCCCGGGCTGACGCCGTGCAGCGCGCCGCCGGCGGGTGGCGGGTCTTGGCCGGGGACACAGCACACGACGCCGGGTTGCTGGTTGTCGCCGTGGACGGCCCGGCCGCCATCGACCTGCTCGCCGGCGCGGTGCCGGAACTGGCCGGCCGACGTCCGGAGGCAGGCCCGGACGTCAGCCTCGTCACCCTCGTGCTGGACCTTCCCCGGCTCGACGCCGCCCCGCGCGGGACCGGGGTCCTCGTCGCGCCGCAGAGCCCGGGAATCCAGGCCAAGGCACTGACCCACGCCACCGCCAAATGGGAGTGGCTTGCAGACCAGGCCGGTCCCGGTACCCATGTCATCCGGCTGTCCTACGGGCGCGGGGACGCCCGCCATGGCGCCGCAGCGATGCCGGGGCCCCGCTCGGATGCTGAACTCTTCACGGCTGCCTTGACGGATGCATCCTCGTTGCTCGCGCTCCCGGTTACCGCAGCGGACGTGGTGGATTGGGACGTGGTGCGCTGGGGCGGGGCGCTGCCTTTTGCGTCGCTCGGTCACAAGCGCCGGGTTGCGGAGGTCCGCAATATCTGCGCGGCGGACGGCACACTTGCCATCGTCGGCGGCTGGCTGTCCGGCAACGGCCTCGCCGCGATTGTGGCCGACACACCGGGGCAGGTCCGGCAGCTGCTGGCCCCGGGTGAAGGCCCCGGATGAAGGCGCCGGATCCCCGCCACTGTGAAATAAAGCACTTCTACGCCCCGTAGAAGTCCTTCATTTCGACTTAGCCGGAGGGAAGGGGCAATATGGTATCCATGAGCCACACTTCTGCCGAAACTGTCACTAAAACTGCATCAGCAAGCGAAGAATCAGCAGCGCAGTTCTTCACGCTCTGGACCGTTTTCAAGCGCTCCGCCGAAGGCCTGCGCAGCGACGATGCTGCCGGCGAGTTCGACGCCCTCACCGCACGGCTGGCCGACGCCGGTGTGGTCCACCGCGGCAGCTATGACGTCTCGGCCATGCGCGCCGATGCCGACATTATGGTTTGGCTGCATGGCGCCGAGCCCGAGGCCCTTCAGCGGGCCGTCCGGGACATCCGCCGCAGCAAACTGTTCGCCGGCACCGAAATTGCCTGGTCCGCCATGGGTGTGCACCGCGAAGCGGAGTTCGCCAAAAACCACACGCCCGCATTCTCCCGCGGGGTGGAACCGGCAGAGTGGCTCTGTGTGTATCCCTTCGTCCGCTCCTACGAGTGGTACCTGCTGCCCGACGCCGAACGCGGGGCCATGCTTCGCGACCACGGCTTACTGGGCCGGGACTTCCCCCAGGTCATCGCCAACACGGTGTCCTCCTTCGCCCTCGGCGACTGGGAATGGATCCTCGGCCTGGAAGCCCCCGAACTGGTGGACCTCGTGGACCTGATGCGCCACCTGCGGGCCACCGAAGCCCGCCACCATGTCCGCGAAGAAGTCCCGTTCTACACCGGCCGCCGGGTGAACGCAGCCGAGATTGCCGAGGTCCTGTCATGAACCCGCTGAACCCCCAAGACACGGTTACCGCCGTCAACGCCGTGACCCAGGCCGGCCGGATGGCCCCCAAGGATTACGACGCCGTACTCCTGGCCTCCTTTGGTGGCCCCGAAGGCCAGGAAGACGTCCTCCCGTTCCTGCGTAACGTCACCCGGGGACGCGGCATCCCGGACGAACGGCTCGAGGAAGTCTCGCACCACTACCGCGCCAACGGCGGCATCAGCCCCATCAACCAGCAGAACCGAGACCTCAAGGCCGGCATTGAAGCCGAACTTGCCGCCCGGGGAATCGAACTGCCGGTGTTCTGGGGCAACCGCAACTGGGCGCCCTACGTCCCGCAGACCCTCCAGGACATTTACGACGCCGGGCACCGCAAGGTCCTGATGCTCACCACAAGCGCCTACTCCTGCTACTCCAGCTGCCGGCAGTACCGCGAGGACATTGGCATAGCACTGACCGAGACCGGCCTCGACGGCAAACTTGAAGTGGACAAAGTCCGGCAGTACTTCGACCACCCGGGCTTCGTCGAGCCGTTTGTGGAAGGCACCGCAGCCGGCCTGGCCGACGTCCGCGCCCGGCTGGCCGCGGCCGGTACCCCGGACGCACCGGTCCACATCCTGTTCGCCACCCACTCCATCCCCACCCGCGACGCAGCGGCGGCGGGCCGCTCCGACGCCGAACCGCGACAGTTCGAGGAGGATTCGGCCTACGTCGCCCAGCACCTGGCGTCCGGCACCGAAGTCATCCGCCGGGTCGAGGCAGGCAGCGGTGACACCGCCCCCTGGTCCCTCGTCTACCAGTCGCGCTCCGGCGCCCCGCACGTGCCCTGGCTGGAACCCGACATTAACGACGCCATCGAAGAGCTCGCCGGGAAGGGCGTCAAGGGCATTGTGATCGTTCCGCTCGGCTTCGTCAGCGACCACATGGAAGTTGTCTGGGACCTCGACACCGAGGCCCTGGAAACCTGCGCCACCCTGGGCCTCACCGCGACGCGCGTCCCCACACCGGGGACGCACCGGAAGTTCGTCAGCGGACTTGTGGACCTGATCAGCGAACGGACCGCAGCGAACAACATCGCCGACCGCCCGCACCTGACCAAACTCGGCCCCTGGTACGACGTTTGCCGCCCGGGCTGCTGCGCCAACTTCCGCGGCGAAAAGCCCACCATTTCGGGCGCGGACACCACCATCGGCACCGGCCACGCCCCCTACCCGGCGGCTCCCGCCGGTACCCCCGCTCCGGCGGCGGGACAGGATACGGCGTGAGCGTCAGGGTCGGAACCCGCGCCAGCAGGCTTGCGCTCACGCAGACCCAGCAGACAGCGGACCAGCTGACCGCCGTCGGCGGCTTCCCGATCGAACTGATCCACATCCGGACCGACGGTGATGTCCTCACCGGATCGCTGTCCCAGATGGGGGGTACCGGCGTCTTCGTCGCGGCCCTGCGCGACGCCCTGCTGCAGGACAAGTGCGACATCGCTGTGCACTCACTCAAGGACCTGCCCACCGGGGCAGCACTCGGGCTGACGCTCGCGGCGACGCCGAAACGCGCCGATGTCCGCGACGTGCTCTGCTCCCGCGACGGACTCAAGCTCGCCGATTTGCCGGCCGGCGCCGCAGTGGGTACGGGTTCCCCGCGGCGGGCGGCCCAGTTGCGATCCGCCCGCCCGGACCTGGACATCCGGGATATCCGCGGAAACGTAGACACCCGGCTGGGCCGTGTCCCCGGCCTGCCGGGCAATAGCACCGACGCTGTCGTTGAAGGAAAAAGCTGTGATCTCGACGCCGTTGTGCTCGCGGCCGCCGGGCTGCAACGCCTCGGCAGGTTGGCCGCCGTCAGCGAATACCTCGAATCCGCTGTTATGCTGCCCGCCGCCGGGCAGGGTTCGCTCGCGATCGAATGCCGCTCCGCGGATGCTCCGCGCAAGGCGGGATCCACCGACGGCTCACAGGGAGTGCTGGCGCAGGCCCTCGCCGCCCTCGACGACCCTGACACCCGGCTTGCGGTAACGGCTGAGCGGGCCCTCCTGGCCCGGCTGGAAGCAGGCTGCGCTGCGCCGGTGGGCGCCTATGCTGTCCGTAAGGGTAGCCGGCTGCACCTTGAAGCCGTGGTCTGTGCCGTCGACGGTACGGCCTCGGTCCGGGATTCAAAGGCCACGGACGGACTCACCGAGGTGGGTGCAACCCTGCTGGGGATCGAGCTTGCGGAAGTCCTGTTGGCCCGCGGTGCCGCCGAGATCGCGGACCTGGCAGCGTCCTGAGCCGAGAATTCCACCAGGTCATGGGAAGGCACAGCGGCGTCAAGGCGCCGGACGGCGCCCGGATCCTCGTCGCCCGCAGCCCGGACCGGGCAGCGGGCCTGGTCAGTGCCCTGCGCGGCGTCGGCGCCGAACCCGTGCTGCTTCCGCTGATCGATTTCGAGCTGGCCAGGGACCAGCATTCCCTGGATGTAGCCTTCGACGCCCTCGGTGCCGGTGCGTACGCTTGGCTGGTCGTCAGCAGCGTGACAGCTGTCCAGGCGCTCGAGGCCAAGGCCACCGAACGGGGTACCAACCTCGCTGCCTGGCTTCCGGGCAGCCTCATGGTCGCCACGATCGGACCCGCCACCCGGCACTACCTCGAAACCCGGGGAGTCGCCGTCGACCTGGCACCCGCCGGCCAGCAGTCCGGTGCGGGACTTCTCGATATCTGGCCCGCACACCAGGGCAGTGTATTCCTGCCGCAGGCAGATATCGCGGACCCCCGGCTCCGCCGCGGGCTGGCGGCCCGCGGCGCCTTCGTCCAGGCCGTGACCGCCTACCGCACCGTAGACTACCCGGCCGACCCGCGCCGGAGCCTGGCCTTCTGTCAGCCGGCAACACTCCCGGACCCCGGCCCGGACCGGCCCGCCGAAGCCGCTGTCCTTACCCCGGCGCAGGCGAAAAACGAAATCGACGCCGGTCTGCTGGACGCCGTTGTTGCTGCTTCCCCCAGTGCCGTCCGGCGCATCCACGAGGACCTTTCCCCGCTGGGCGCATGCCGGTTCGTGGCCATCGGACGCTCGACCGCCGCCCAGGCTCAGTCACTCGGCCTCAGCGTCGCCGCCGTGGCCGAGGAGCCCACCGCCTCCGGTCTGGTGGCAGCCGTTATTCGCGCGCTGGCCAAGGAATCGCCCCCACACCATCCGCCCGCAGAGCCCACAGCAAAGGACACCATATGAGCTTCCCGACCCACCGCCCCCGCCGGCTCCGCACCACCCCTGCATTGCGCCGGCTGACAGCCGAACACCGGCTCTCGGCCGCCGAACTCGTCCTGCCCGCCTTCATCCGCGAAGGGCTGACCGAGCCGAACCCGATTTCCTCGATGCCCGGCGTCCAGCAGCACACCACCGAGACGCTCAAACGCGCCGCCAGCGAGGCCGTGGAGCTCGGCGTTGGTGGCATTATGCTCTTTGGAATCCCCGCCGTCCGCGACGCCACCGGCACCGCCGCCCTGGACCCTGACGGAGTGCTTAACAAGGCCATCCGGGACGTCCGTGCCGAAGTCGGCGACGAGCTGGTCATCATGAGCGACGTCTGCCTGGACGAATTCACCGACCACGGGCACTGCGGAGTCCTCGACGCCAGCGGTTACGTGGACAACGACGCCACGCTGGAGATCTACGCCCGGATGGCCGTGGCCCAGGCCGAGGCCGGCGCCCACGTGCTCGGCCCGTCCGGGATGATGGACGGCCAGATCGCAGTCATCCGACAAGCCCTCGAGGAAGCCGGCCACACCACCACCGCCGTCGTCGCCTACGCCGCGAAATACGCCTCGGCGTTCTACGGTCCGTTCCGTGAGGCCGTTGATTCCCAGCTCACCGGTGACCGGCGGACCTACCAGATGGACGCCGCGAACCGCCGCGAAGCGGTCCTCGAAGTGGAACTGGACCTCGAAGAAGGCGCCGACATGGTGATGGTCAAGCCAGCCATGAGCTACCTCGATATCCTCGCCGACGTCGCCGCGATGAGTCCGGTGCCGGTCGCGGCCTACCAGATTTCCGGCGAGTACTCGATGATCGAAGCTGCCGCGGCCAACGGCTGGATCGACCGCCGGGCCGCCATCACCGAATCGGTACTTGGCATCAAACGGGCAGGCGCCAACATCGTCCTCACCTATTGGGCCAGCGAACTTGCCGGCTGGCTGAAAGAGTCCCGGTGAGCCCCGTGACAGGGTCCGATCCCGCTTCCGCGCCAAACCCCACCGCCCCGGTGGGCCCGGGGCGCATCCTGCTGGGCCTGAACACCTTCGGCGACATCGGGGTCTTCCCCGACGGACACCCCGTCCCGCACGCCCAGGTACTGCGCCAGCTGCTGGAGCAGGCCGAACTCGCTGACCAGGTGGGGCTCCATGCCTTCGGCGTAGGGGAGCACCACCGCCGTGACTTCGCCGTCTCCGCCCCCGAAGTGTTCCTCGCCGCGGCGGCAGCCCGGACCCGGCGCATCCGGCTCGGCTCCGCAGTCACCGTGTTGAGCTCCGATGACCCCATCAGGGTTTTCCAGCGCTTCTCCACCGTGGACGCCATCTCCAACGGCCGGGCCGAGGTGATGCTGGGCCGCGGCTCCTTTGTGGAGTCCTTCCCGCTCTTCGGACTCAACCTCGCCGATTACGAGGTCCTGTTCGAGGAGAAGCTGGAGCTCTTCGACAAAGCCCGCGCCCAGCAGCCCATCCACTGGGAGGGACGCACCAGGCCGTCCATCAGCGGTCTGAGTGCCTACCCGCCGCTGGAACACCACCTGCTGCCGGCCTGGATCGGCGTCGGCGGAACCCCTGAATCGGTGCTGCGCTGCGCCGAATACGGGTACCCGATCATCTTCGCAATCATCGGCGGAGAGCCGCGGTCCTTCGCCCCGCTGGCGAATCTGTACCGCGATGCGATGGCCAAATACGGCCACCCGATGCAGCAGATAGCCACCCATTCGCCCGGCCACATTGCTGCCACCGACGAGGAAGCACGGGAGGAGTTCTTCCCGCACTGGCTCGGCCAGCGCAACCTGATCGGTGCCGAGCGCGGCTGGGGTCCCGGCAATCGCGCCGAGTTTGACGCGATGTGTACCCAAGAGGGCGCCCTCTACGTCGGCTCGCCGGACACCGTCGCGGCCAAGATCGGCCTGCTCAAGCACAACCTCGGCGTGGACCGCTTCGACCTCAAATACAGCAACGGCACCCTGCCGCACACGGCGATGATGCGCTCGATCGAGTTGTTCGGCACCGAGGTGGCACCCCGGGTTGCCTCGTTGCTGGCCGGGTCTTCACCGCAGAACTGAAAGAATAGGAACCATGACTTCCAGCCACCCTCGCAACGAGGCACTCTTCGACCGCGCCCGCCAGCTGATGCCGGGCGGTGTTAACTCGCCAGTCCGTGCGTTCGGCTCCGTCGGCGGCACACCGCGGTTTATGGTCTCCGCCAAGGGCCCCTATCTGACAGATGCCGATGGCGCAGAATACGTGGACCTGGTCTGCTCCTGGGGCCCGGCACTGTTGGGTCATGCACACCCGGAGGTCCTCGCCGCGGTGCATGCCGCCGTCGACCGGGGGCTGTCCTTTGGCGCCTCGACGCCGGATGAGGCCAATCTCGCGGCTATCGTGCAGGAACGTGTTCCTGCCGCCGAGCGGGTCCGGATGGTCTCCACCGGCACCGAGGCCACCATGACCGCCGTCCGGCTGGCCCGCGGCTTCACCGGCCGGAACCTCATCATCAAGTTCGCCGGCTGCTACCACGGACACCTCGACGGGCTCCTCGCTGCGGCCGGCTCGGGCCTGGCGACTCTCGCGCTGCCGGGTTCGGCCGGCGTCACGGCCGCCACCGCAGCCGAAACCCTCGTCCTGCCCTACAACGACCTCGCCGCCGTCGAGGCCGCCTTCGCCCAGCACGGACCCAACATCGCCGCGGTCATC
This sequence comes from Arthrobacter sp. UYCu512, assembly GCF_040547075.1. Taxonomy (NCBI): domain Bacteria; kingdom Bacillati; phylum Actinomycetota; class Actinomycetes; order Micrococcales; family Micrococcaceae; genus Arthrobacter; species Arthrobacter sp. UYCu512. The sequence goes on along the minus strand of NZ_JBEPPA010000005.1, from coordinate 219,942 downwards.
ACGGAGGCGGCGCCGGCCAACATGGGCGTCGTCACCCCGGGTGAGGGGTTTAATGCCGGCCTGTCGCGCATCACCGGCGAGCACGGCGCCTTGCTGATCCTCGATGAAGTCCTGACTGGATTCCGGACCGGCTACTCGGGCTACTGGGGCCTCACTGGCGGTGCCGCCGGCGCGGCCCAGCCCTGGACCCCGGACCTGCTGACGTTCGGCAAGGTCATCGGCGGCGGAATGCCGGCCGCGGCCCTCGCCGGCCGCGCAGAGGTCATGGACTACCTGGCGCCGTTGGGCCCCGTCTACCAGGCCGGCACGCTCTCCGGAAACCCGGTGGCCATGGCCGCCGGCGTCGCCACCCTCACCCACGCCAACGCCGGAGTCTACTCCTTTGTGGACGCCCGCTCGCTGGAGCTCTCCGCGGCACTGTCCTCGGCACTGGGCGCGGCAGGGGTGGACCATTCGATCCAGCGGGCCGGGAACCTGTTCTCGGTGGCGTTTGGCACCTCGGCGCGCGGCGTGCACAACTACGACGACGCCCAGGGCCAGGAAGTGTTCCGCTACGCGCCGTTCTTCCACTCCATGCTCGACGCCGGGGTTTACCTCCCGCCGTCGGTCTTCGAGGCCTGGTTCCTCTCCGCCGCGCACGACGACGCCGCGATGAACCGGATCTTCGATGCCCTGCCGGCCGCCGCCAAGGCAGCGGCGGCCGCGAAGGCGTAGCTCCGGCGGGCCCCACGGCCCGTACTGCCCATCCGGTATCGAGCTTAAACAGCTGTGGGGCACCCGCCGCGGCGGGTGCCCCACATGCTTAAGCGGCAGTCCCGCGCTCTAGAGGACGTCCGAAAGGAATCCCTGCAGGCGTTCCGTGCGCGGATCGGTGAAGATCTGTTCCGGCGGCCCGGACTCGACGACGACGCCGCCGTCCATAAACGTCACGGTGTCCGAGACGTTCCGTGAGAAGCCCATCTCGTGAGTCACCACGACCATGGTCATACCACCCTTGGCGAGGTCGGCCATCAGCGCCAGCACACCCTTGACAAGTTCCGGGTCGAGCGCGGACGTAGCCTCGTCGAAGAACATCACTTCGGGTTTCATGGCCAAAGCCCGCGCTATCGCCACCCGCTGCTGCTGACCTCCGGAGAGATTGGCGGGGCGGGCATCCGCCTTGTGCTTGAGCCCCACGAGGTCAAGCTGGGCAACTGCCTCCTCGCGGGCCTGCTCCTTGGACATTCCGCGGAGCTTGCGCAGTGCCAGCGAGACGTTTTCCACCACGGTCTTGTGCGGGAACAGATTGAATTGCTGGAAGACCATACCGATCCGCCGGCGCAGCTCGTCGGGGTTGTCCTGAAGCACGGACTTCCCGTCGAGGAGGATGTCGCCCTGGTCGGGTTCGATCAGCCGGTTCATAACCCGCAGAAGCGTTGACTTACCTGAGCCGGACGGCCCGATAACGGAAGCCGTTGTGCCCTGCCCAACGTGCAGGTCGATGCCGCGGAGGACGTGGTTCGCCCCGAACGACAGGTGGATGTTTTTTGCTGTCAGCGACCCGGAAGCAAACTCGCTCATGCCGGGGCCCCCTTTCCGACCTTGGCGGCCGCGTCATCGGGTTCCTTTTTTTCCGGCCGGCCCGAACGCAGGCGGCCATCAATCCAGTTCACGAAGTGTGTTAATGGAACCGTCAGGGCCAGGTAGAAGACCGCCGCGGCAACATACGGGGACAGGTTCCCGCTGGTCGACGCCGCATCCTTGCCGATCTGGAAGATTTCCCGTTCCGAGGCCAGCAGGCCCAAAAGGAAAACCAGCGAGGACTCCTTGATCAGGGCGATGAACTGGTTAACCAGTGCGGGCAGAACCCGCCGGATGCCCTGGGGCACAACCACCAGCCGCATCGAGGGGCCATAGCCGAATCCCAGGGCGCGGGTGGCTTCGAGCTGTCCCTTGTCCACGCTCTGGATGCCGGAGCGGAAAATCTCACCGATGTAAGCTGCCGACATCAGCGACAGTGCCGCCACCGCCATCGGGTACGGGCTCGTCGATCCGGTCAGTTGCCGAATGATCGGACCGAAGCCGAAACCGATCACGAGGATCGTCAGCACCGGCGGCAGCCCACGCAGGATGTCGGTGTAGACACGCGCGATCCAGCGCACCGCAGCGTTCCTGGAGATACCCATCAGGGCAAGCACCATCCCGAGCAGCGTTCCGATGATGCCGGAAGTGATTGCCAGGACGATCGTATTCGGCAAGCCGACCGCGAACATCATGGGGATGACTTCGCCCATCGCCTTCCAGTCGAGGAAGGTGTCGCCAAGTTGTTTGAGAATATCCAGGAGGTTCATAGACGGCCCGGGCTACTTTGCCGGAATCTGGACGGCCTTGCTGCCCGGCTTCCAGCCCTGCGGGGTCTGCTCCGCCACGGTGGGACGGTCCGTGTACCACTCGGACGTCAGCTTGGTCCACGTGCCGTCGGCGATCACTGCATCCAGGCCGGCGTTCAGCGCCTCGATAAGGGCCTTGTTGTCCTTGTTCACGGCGTAGGCCGTGAAGTTCTGGGTATTTACGACCTTCTCGGCGATTTTGGTCTTGTCGCCTTCCTTGACCTGGCCTGTTGCCTGCTGGGACGGGGCCACCCACGCGTCCACCTGGCCGTTCTTCACGCTGGCGTAGACCGTGTTGTAGTCAGGGAAGCGGACAGGCTCAAGTTTAAGCGTGTTGGTGACGTAGTCATCCTGCACGGTGCCCTGGACGACGCCGACGCGTACGCCGGCCTTAAGGTCATCGAAGGACTTGACCTGGGCGTTGTCCTTTGTCACGACAGCCATGTAGCCGAAGTCGTAGCCATTGGTGAAGCCAACCGTTTCGCGGCGCTTGTCGGTCGTGGAAATCGAGGATGATCCGGCGTCGAACTGTTTGTTGTTGACTTGTGAGAGCAACGCGGAGAAGTCGGTTGAAGCGAATTCGACCTTGAGGCCCAGCTTGTCGACGATCGCACGCATCAGCTCGTTGTCGTAGCCGGTGAACTTACCGGAGGGATCGATGAAGATGTTCGGCGGCGCATCCGAGAGGGTGCCGACCCGCAAGGTGCCCTCGGTGATCAAGCCAAGTTTCGTCTTGTCGATCGTGTCCAGGGGAGTGATCTCAGCGGTCGTGTACTTGTCCAGCGAAGTCTGGTCGCTGCCGGCGAGTGCGTCAGTGGGTGAGCCGGACGGTTGCGCTGATCCGCCGCCGCAGGCCGCCAGGGACACAGCCACAGCGATCGCCACAGGAACAGTAGTCAGCCACTTCATGGCTTTGGTTTTCATCATGCAATCGCTTTCGTCAGGAGTGTGTGGTCCGCGGGGGCAACGCCGCGCCCGGGCGCAGGGCGCGGACGGCCCGGGGACAGCAAGCCGCAAAATATAAGTGTGACACCTGACCCGAAGGCGAATTCAAAGCGAATTTCTGCTCTCGATCTCCCTTCGATGCCGAATTAAGTTCATGCGCCTTAGTAGTGCCACGTTATCTGAGCCGTCCGGGCAGGGTGCGACGGAACGAATGACGTGCAGGCCCGGTCCCGCCCGGCGCCGCAAGGGCTGTGATTTCCGTCGCACTTGGCCGGTTTTCGGGGCGTTGAGGGCTATAGAGTGCCGCCATGCCCGTCAGTGTTTCGGCGCGTGACGTGCTCTTTGTCCTAGAAATCCCCGCGGCTGGCGTCTTCCGGCGGCAGCACCGGCCAGTCGCCCTCGATCACGGCGGCGGGTTTGGTTTTGCGCAGGTAGGTCTGAAAATCCGACGCCTGGGCCGAGGCCCACTCGATCTGGAGCTGGTGCAGGTGGCTGGCCGGCATCCGGAGCTTCGGGAACTTCCCTGCCATGGCGTCGAGCATACGGAGGGTGGCGAGGGCGTCCGCCGCTGAGGTGTGGGCATTGTCCAGGTTCACCCCGTACTCCTCGCAAAGGGCTGTCAGCGTGCGCTTGCCTTTGCGGTACCGGTCGACCTGCTTGTTCATGATGTACGGATCCAGGACGGGAAAACGGCTCAACTGCGGGACACCGTAGCGGGCCGATTCGGCGGCGAGCACGGTGAAGTCGTAGCTGGCGTTGAAGGCGATGACCGGCACTCCCCGGTCGAAGAGCTCTTGAAGCGCTGCGGCAACCTCCCGCGTCACTTCGGCGGCAGGGCGGCCCTCGCTGCGGGCCCGTTCTGTCGTGACGCCATGGATGTCACTGGCCTCGGTCGGGATCTCGACCCCCGGATCGGCGAGCCACTCGTGCTCGTTGATGATCCCGCCGTCGTTGTCCACCACAGTGATGGATGCCGTGACGATCCGTGCGGAGCGCGAGTTCCGACCTGTGGTTTCGAGGTCGAAGGCCGCGCGGGGGAGGGTGTTCCAAGTGCTCATGCATCAACGCTACCTGCTGCCACCGACAGGAACGCGCCACCGTTTGTGCCCGGCACGGCGTCGGCGGTGCCTACCGCGGCGGGTCCGGCCGGCGGGTTGGGGTGGGGCGGGTTGGGGTGGGTTGGGGCGGGTTGGGGTGGGGAGGACCGTCGGGACTGCCGCGCCGCTAGGCTGGAGTGATGAAAGCGGAGTATGTGGAGGCGGTGCTGGATGTGGTGGCGCTGATCCCCGCAGGCGCCGCGGTGGCCTACGGCGACATCGCGGAACTCCTCGGTTCCGGCGGCCCCCGCCAGATTGGCGCCGTGATGAGCCACCACGGCAGCGCGGTTCCCTGGTGGCGGGTCCTGAAGTCCAGCGGCGAGGCGCCTCCCGGACACGAACGCGAGGCCCTTGCCCGGTACCTCCGGGAAGGCACCCCGCTGCTGGGCGAGTACAAAAAGTACCTGCACTCCGGTGAGGGGCGTTTCCGGGTGGACCTGATGGCTGCCCGCTGGGCGCCGACGGGCAGTGATTTCGACGCCATCGACGCCGCCGCAGAGCGGCTGGAACGATCCTTGCGCAAACTGTCGGTCCCTGATGATGAAATGACTGTGTGAGCAACCCCAGCAAGAACGCCGAGTCCCGCCCGCCCGTCACACGGCCCGCAACATCTCCACCGGCTTCCCTGGCTCAGGCACCAGGAGGGTCCGAAGCCGGGACGCGCCGAGCTGCCAGGCCGGGCGGCTCCGGTTCCGCGCTCCGACTGCTGCCGCCAAAAAAACTGCACAACGCTGTGCCTGTGTTGTCGGCAGACCAGCTCGCCGCCGTCGACGTCCCACACGGCTCCGGCCCCGTTCTGATCCCGGGAGCGCCGGGAACCGGCAAGTCCACTGTGCTCGTTGAGGCCGCCGTCCGGCGGGCCCGGCGCGATGGACTCGATCCGGAACGGATCCTCATCCTCGCCCCCGGACGCCTTGCCGCCGATTCGCTCAGGGACCGCTTTACGGCCCGGCTGGACCGCAGTTTAAGTACGACGCCGGCACGCACCTGGGCTTCATACGCCTTCGATCTGATCCGGCGCGCCAAAGCGGAAGGGATCCTGCCGCTACCGCGTCCGCCGAAACTCCTCTCCGGCCCGGAACAGGACCTGATCATCAAGGAACTGCTGGAGGGCCACGCGGAGCCCGGACTTGAGCTGCCCTGGCCCGAGGACCTGGCGGCCGCACTGCTGACGCGGGGCTTCCGCCAGGAAGTCCGCCAGCTCTTTGACCGGATCATCGAATCCGGCCGGACGGCCGAGGACCTTGTGGTCCTGGCGCGACGTTGCCACCGGCCGGACTGGGTTGCCGCAGCCGGACTCTATGCGGAGTACCGCGACGTCCTGGACCTGCGGATGCCGGAATCCTTCGACCCGGCCGGCATCATCACCGCGGCCCGGCAGATCTTCCAGGACGAGCCGGACTTTCTGGCCGCTGAACGCGACCGGCTCCAGCTGATCCTGGTGGACGACATGCAGGAAGCCAACCCCGCCGTATTCGAGCTGCTCGCGGACATCGCCGCCGGCAAGGAAGCGCTCATTACCGCATCGCCGGACACCGTAGTCCAGGGTTTTCGCGGCGCCCGCCCGGACCTTGTCGCGGAGCTCCCCTGGTTGCTGGCCCCCGTCGACGGTGTTGTGATCGAACGGCCGCTCCGGACCGCGCACCGCCACAGCCCGGCGGTTGCTGAGGCCTGGCTTTCGGTTGCCGGACGGATCTCCAGCAGGGCCGGCGGGCAGTCCGCTCGCCAGCTCGAGCAGCCGCCCGCACCGGATCCGGACCCGGGAACCGCCGCCGGAGCCGTTGAAGCGCACCTGCTGCCGTCGCCGGTGCACGAACTGCGCTACGTGGCACAACGGATCCTGGAAGCCCAGCTCACCGACGGCCGCGACCTCGGTGACATCGCCGTGGTCGTGCGCAACGGCGGCCAGCTCAGCCAACTGCAGCGCTACCTCGCGGGTCAGGGGATCCCGGTCCGGATCCCGGTGGCGGAATCCGCTGTCCGCGACGAAGTCGCCGTCCGGCCCCTGCTCAATGCCTATGCCGTTGTGTTGGACCCTGCCGTACTCAGCCCCGAAGCGGCAGTGGCGCTGCTGACCTCGCGGATCGGCGGGGCCACCGCGATCGAGCTGCGGCGCCTCCGCCAGTCCCTGCGCCGGGAGGAGCTCCTGGGCGGCGGCGGCCGCACCAGCGATGTGCTCCTCGTCGAGGCCCTGCTGGAACCGGGCGCGCTCGGGACCCTCGGCATTGAGGGCACCTCTGCACGACGGATTGCACGGATGATCCAGGCTGGCCGGGTTGCCGCCCAGGCTCCGGGCGGCAACGCCGAAACGGTGCTCTGGGCACTCTGGAACTCCACCGGTCTTGCCGCGCGTTGGACCGAGGCGGCGCTGGCCGGCGGATCGGCGGGTGCCCGTGCTGACCGGGACCTCGATGCCATGATGGCCCTTTTCCACACGGCGGAGCGCTTTGTGGACCAGCTGCCCGGGTCCGGACCCGAGCAGTTCCTCGAGTACCTGCTCAGCCAGGAACTCCCGATGGACACCCTCGCGGCACGGGCCCAGCTGGAGGACGCCGTTGAACTTATGACCCCGGCCAGCGCTGCCGGCCGGGAATGGCCCGTCGTCATCGTCCCCGGCCTGCAGGAAGGCGTATGGCCAAACACCAGGCTCCGCGGCGAACTGCTCGGCAGCACACTCTTCGCGGACGCCGTCGAGCACGGCGTGGAATACGCCCTGCAACTGGATCCCCTCAGCAGGCTGCGCGAAATCCGCTACGACGAGCTGCGCAGCTTCTCCACTGCTGTGTCGCGGGCCAAGGAGCAACTGATCTGCACGGCCGTGTCTTCCGAGGATGAACAGCCGTCGTCGTTCCTGGACTACGTGGTGCCGCTCCGCCCCGGCCAGGACCGGCGCGCTTTCACCCAGGTTGAGCGCCCTCTTACCCTGCGCGCCCTCGTCGCCGAGCTGCGCCAGTACGCCCAGCTCGACGCCGGAACTCCGGAAGCCCTGGAAGCCTCCGACGTTCTTGGCACATTGGCCGCGGCTGAGCCCGCCGTACCCGGCGCGCATCCCGCGAGCTGGTGGGGGCTGGCCCCGCTGTCCACGGACGATCCCGTTGTTCCCCCAGGCGGCACTGTCTACGTATCGCCTTCGAAGGTGGAGGCGGTGCAGAAGTCGCCGCTGGACTGGTTCGTCCAGGCTGCCGGCGGCGAAGCCGCTACCGACTTTGCCCGCAGCCTGGGCACCCTGGTCCACGCCATCGCGCAGGACCTGCCCGATGCTTCGGGCGGTGAATACGTGGCTGAGCTCATCCGCCGCTGGCCGGCGTTGGGGATGAAGGACAACTGGGAAGGCAAACTGGACTTCCAGCGCGCCGAAACGATGGTTCGTAAACTTGCCCAGTACGTGCTGGTGATGCGCAGCGAGGGACGGTCCCTGGTCGGCGTCGAGCTGGACTTCGAAGTCAAGCTCCCGGACCTTGGGGCCGGGGACGGAGCGGCCGGCGCTGACCCGGGCGCCGACGGGGGCCCTTGGCCTGCCCGCCCGGCCGTGCTGCGCGGCCAGGTCGACCGGCTGGAGATCGACGCCGAGGGCCGGCTCGTTGTGGTGGACCTCAAGACCGGCAAACGGCAGCCGGGCAAAGCCGAGCTGGCGCGGCATCCGCAGCTGGGAGCGTACCAGGCTGCGGTGCTGGCCGGAGGTTTCGCCGGTTCCGACGACGGCCCGCCCCCGCTGCCCGGCGGTGCCGTCCTGGCCCAGCTGGGAACCGGCACCAAAAGCCCTGGCATCCAGTCCCAGGCAGCGCTGGACCCCGCGGAAAACTGGGCACTGGACATGGTTGGCGACGCTGCCCGGGTGATGTCCGGGAGCGCCTTCGAGGCCCGCCATGATCCGTCCAAAAGTGGCCACGGTGGCCACGGTTGCCGCCTTCCCGAAGTCTGCCCGCTGTGCCTGCGGGGAAAGCAGGTTACCGAATGAGCACCGAAACTGCCCGTCCCGCCGTTGCACCGGCAGCACTTCCAGTCCCCAGGTTCACCCCGGCGGAGCTCTCGGCCCTGCTGGGGGAGACCAACAGCCCTACAGCCGAACAGTCGCAGATCATTTCCTCACCCCTGTCACCGCGGCTCGTTATTGCCGGCGCCGGTTCGGGCAAGACCGCCACGATGGCAGACCGCGTGGTGTGGCTTGTCGCCAACGGCTGGGTCCGTCCGGAGGAAGTCCTCGGCGTAACCTTTACGCGCAAGGCGGCCGGCGAACTGGCCAGCCGGATCCGCGCCAAGCTGGCGGCGCTGCAGCGTATCGCCGCGTCCGACACGCAGAACCAGGTGTTCCCCGCCGGGCTGCTCAGTACCGATGCACTTGAACCCAAGGTCTCCACCTACCACTCCTACGCCAGCGGCATTGTGTCGGACTACGGGCTGCGGCTCGGCGTCGAACGCGACGTTGTGCTCCTCGGCGGCGCCCAGGCCTTCCAGCTCGCCAGCGAAGTCGTGGAAGCCTACGACGGCGACTACGAACACTTCCGATCCGCAAAATCCACCCTGGTCAAGGCAGTCATCCAACTGGCGGGCGAGTGCGCTGAGCATCTCCAGGAACCCGCTGGCGTCCGCCGCTGGCTGCTGGAGCGGGTGGCCGAGTTTGAGCAGCTGCCCTACCTCGCAACCGCCACAAAGAATCCCAGCCAGGCCGTCGCCGAGCTCAGCGGACTGCTGCGCACCCGGGCCAGCGTCGCGGACATGGTGGGGCGCTATACGGACGCCAAGCGTGCCCGCGGTGCCCTCGACTTCGGGGACCTCGTGGCCCTCGCCGCCCGTGTGGCCAACGAGATTCCGCTCGCCGCGGAAACCGAACGCCAGCGCTATAAGGTGGTGCTGCTCGACGAATTCCAAGACACCTCACACGCCCAGCTTGTCCTTTTCTCCCGGTTGTTCAGCGACGGCCATGCGGTCACCGCGGTGGGCGATCCCAATCAGTCGATCTACGGCTTCCGCGGAGCCTCCGCCGGCCAGCTCTTTCATTTCGTCCGCGAATTCCCGGCGCGGCTCGGAGCCGGCGAAAGACCAGCCGGCGTCGGTACCGGTGCCGACGCGGCAGACAGCACGGCGGGCTTTGCCCTCGCGCCGACGTCCTACCTCACCACGGCATGGCGCAACGGCCGGACCATCCTCTCGGCCGCCAACGTCATTTCCGCGCCGCTCAGCGCCGCCGCGGCCCGGACCGGCCCGGCCGGTGAACGGGACAAGGCCGGGGGTGTCGAGGTGCCGCCGCTGCAGCCCAGCCCCGCCGCGGTCCAGGGCCGCGTGGTGATGGGCCGGTTTGGCACCGATGAGGATGAGGCCGCGGCGATCGCGGGCGACGTGTTGAAATTCAGGGTGACAGACTTCAGCGGGACGGCAGGGGAGCCTGAACCGCCCGCCATGGCGGTTCTGTGCCGCCGGCGCGCCCAGATGGAATGCATTCGCCGCGAATTCGAAGTGCGCGGGATCCCCTATGAAATCGTCGGGCTCGGCGGTCTGCTGGACACCCCCGAAATCGTGGACCTGGTTGCGACCCTCCGGGTACTGGCCGACCCCGGACGGTCCGATTCGCTGATGCGCCTGCTGGCCGGGGCACGCTGGCGGATCGGGCCCGCGGACCTGATGGCCCTGCGCGACTGGTCCAGCTTCCTGGCCCGGCGCCGCGGCCGCCCCGGCGCCGCTGACGACGACGTTACCGTTGACGACGGCGCGGAGGCGGTGGTGATCGAGGGCGACCTCACGGACGCCGCGAGCCTGATCGAGGCACTCGACTGGCTCCCGCGTGCGGGCTGGACCTCCGTGCACGGCCGCCAGCTCGGTGCCGAGGCGCTGGAGCGTCTCCTCCGGCTTTCGGCGGAGCTCCGGCAGTTGCGCGGCTATATGGGTGACGACCTGACCACCCTGCTTGGTGAGGTGGAGCGGGCGATGCTCCTGGATATCGAGGTCGCCGCACGGCCGGGGATCAGCATTCACCAGGCCCGCCGCAACCTGGACGCCTTCCAGGACGCTGCTGCCGGCTTCCTGCACACGTCCCAGCGGGTGGATGTGCTGGCGTTCCTGGCCTGGTTGGAGGCCGCGGCCGCCGAAGAGAATGGCCTGGATGCCGCGGCGCCCGAAGTGAACCATGAAGCCGTGCAGCTACTGACGGTACACGCTTCCAAAGGCCTGGAATGGGATGTGGTATTTGTGCCCGGGCTCAATGCCGGGGCCTTCCCGAGCAGCCGGGACTCGCGCTGGAGCAGCGGCAGCGCCGCACTGCCCTGGCCGCTGCGCGGGGACCGCTCGGACCTTCCGCAATGGGACCTCGACCACCCTGACCAAAAAGGCTGGCTCGACGCCGAAAAGGACTTCAAGTCCGCCGTGCAGGTTCACGGCGAGGCCGAGGAACGTCGGCTCGCGTATGTGGCCTACACACGCGCCAAACATGTGCTCTGGGTTTCCAGCGCCGCCTGGGTCGGCTCGCGGGCCGGGATGGCGGACATGTCGCCGTTCCTGGCCGAACTTGAGGTGCTCGCCGCCGGCGGCGCCGCCGTGATCCACCCGTTGTCCGTCAGCGAGGAGTCATTGCCGCAGGAGAGTCCGTTGACCTCGGAACTGGAGGTCGCGGGGTGGCCGTATGATCCGCTGGAGGGGCCCGTTGATCCTCGCAGCGGCGCCCGGCTGCGCCTCATTCCCGGCCGGCGGACGGCCATGGAGTCCGCTGCCGGGCGGGTGTTGGGATCCATGGGTCCGAAAGTGCCGCCGGATGCCGGGCCGGATGCCGACGCCGGTGTCGCCGGAGCAGACACACGCCGGCAGCTGCGTGGCCCCGCGGCCGGGTGGGCGGACGAGGCAGCGACCCTGCTGGAGCGCCGTTCCCGTCGGAGCACGGTGCAGGACGTTCACCTGCCGGGGCACATCTCCGCGTCCACCCTGGTGGATCTCGAGGACGACGCAGGCTCCGTCGTCGCAAGGCTGCGCCGCCCGGTACCGCGGGAGCCGGGTATGTCGGCCCGCAAGGGCACCGCATTCCACGCCTGGGTCGAAGAGTACTTCGGCGCAGCCGGCATGCTGGACCTGGAGGAAGCTGCCGGTTCCGATGGCCACATCGATGCAGCCTACGGGCTGGACAGTATGGTCGAGACGTTCCGCCAGTCCGAGTGGGCCGATCGCGCCCCGGCGTACGTGGAGGTTCCGGTGGAGACCCGGGTCGGTGATGTGGTGGTCCGGGGCCGGATCGATGCGGTCTTCCGGGACTCCGACGGCGGGTGGGATCTGGTGGACTGGAAGACCGGCCGCCGGCCGTCGGCCGTCCAGTTGAAGACCAAATCTGTCCAGCTGGCCGTCTACCGGCTGGCCTGGGCCCGGCTCAAAGAAGTCCCGCTGGACCAGGTTCGGGCGGCGTTCTACTACGTGGCCGACGACGCAGTAGTCAGGCCGCACGATCTGGGTTCGGCCGAACGGCTCGAACAAATCGTCGCCGCTGCCCTCGGAACCGGCTAGCGGGTCTTCGGCTCGACGATCGCGAGCGAGGTCGTGGAGGTGTCGTCGGCCGGGTTCGCCGCCTCCGTCACCGGGGCGGCTTCGTCGGCGGGGGCGGTTTTGTCCCCGCCCACGACGGCGATCGACTGGGTTGAGGAGTCCTCGATTGCGCCCGCGGGGGCCGGTTCGTCGGGGATTGCAGTGACGGAGACGCTGGCTCCTGCGGTGCCAGCGGGCCGGTCGACGTCCGCGGCACTGTCGTTCGCTGCATCGTCCGCACCGGCGGTTCCGAGGGGGATCGGTGTGACCAGGACGGCGGGTGCGGCGCTGCCCGCCGGAACAGCGGCAAGCCTTGAATCCGGTTCCGGGGCCGGTACGGGCTGGGGGAGCGGTTCAACGCTGATCGGCTGCCCGCCGTGTTCCGCGACGTCCTCGGCGAGTGCGGTGAGCATGGATTCCGCCTCGTCGATCATGTCCTGGTTTGCGGCGGCGATGCCCTTAACGAGGTACTGCGCCAGGGCGAATTCGGCGGACAACGCCGCTCGCCGCAGCAGGTGCGCGTCCGGTACGTCGCGCCGGGAAGAGGTGTAGTGGGTTAGTACGGCTTCCACAAATTCATGGTCGTTGGACGCGACCAGCCAGGCCATGTCATCGGCCGGGTCGCCGATCCGCAAGTCTGTCCAACCGGTCACGGCGGTCACACGGTCGCCGTCCACCAGCAGGTTGTCCTCGTGCAGGTCGCCGTGGACAACACACGGATTGAAGCGCCACAGGGACACGTCTTCCAGGGCGTGTTCCCAGCGTCGCAGCAGCAGCGCGGGAATCATGCCGGTGGTCGCGGCCTGGTCCAGTTCGTTGAGGCGGCGCTGACGGAACTCGTTCGGGGTGTAGCTTGGCAGGTCGGCGTTGCTGACCAGTGAGTGGGGCAAGTCGTGGATGGCGGCGAGGGCCGCCCCGATTTCGCGGGCCACGGCCGATGATGCGGCGCCGAGTTCCTCGACTGATCGGGTGGATCCGGCCAAATGGGAATACACGAACGTGCTCAGCGGTCCCTGTCGGACGGTCCCGGCGACGGTTGGCATCAGGAAAGGAAGCTCTGCCCGGACGCCGGGGGTGAAAGCGCGCAGTATCAGGAATTCAGTTTCCAGGCGGGCGCTGGCCTCGGCATGGCGCGGCGAGCGGACGCGCCAGCGCTTGCCCTCGGAATCCAGCAGGAGTGCCGAATCGAAGTCTGCCGGATCGTCGGGCGCAGAGCTGACGGCGGTCGGTGTCAGCCCGGGCACTGCCGCGGTTGCCACAGCTGCCAGTTCGATTGGTTTTCTTCTCACGCTCCCACGGTAGATTGAGCGGCGCCCAAGACGGCGATGCAGCACGGCGAGTCTGAAAGATCGGGAATAATTTGCGGTGTGGTGCCGCGGTGCCGCGTGCGTCTCCGCGTGTGGCTGCCCACATACGGGGCGAACAAATGTCAATTGTCAGCGGGAGTCAGTACGGTAGGTACATGAGTCTTGCGGAGAATTCGGCACCAGAGAACCACCCCCGCGACGCCGCCTCAGCCTCCCCGCCTGCAGCCTTGGCCGCCAACCTGCTTCACGACGCAATTCTTCCGGTCCGCCCGGCGCTGATTGACCGCGGTTCCGCAGCACGGCTGAAGCCGGGAATGCTCGAGGAGCTCATCGCTGGCGGCGGCGCCCGGGCCATGGTGCTCTCCGGCCGGCAGGCCCTCATCGACGGCAGCAGCCTGGTGCTGCTGGACGCGGCAGAACTTGCCCGCCACCTGAAGGACACGGCGTACGCCCCGGAGCAGCTGATTTACCTGGGAATGGCACTGCCCGGATCGGACCTTGCGGCGGGCACCCAGTTGGTCCTCTTTATCCTGCCGCAGCAGTTCGAGGTTCAGGCCGAGGAATTCGAAGCCCACATCGCCGGCATCCCCCGGGGTGCGCAGTGGGCGGGATTCCGCGAAGTGGCCGCCGCCCTGAACCCCGCGGACACCGCCCTCTTCATCGAAGCCAGCGCCATCGCCAACTGGCATGCCACACATACCCACTGCCCGCGCTGCGGCACCGCTACAACGACGGAGAGCGGAGGCTGGGTCCGCCGTTGTCCCGCCGACGGATCGGAACACTATCCGCGCACCGATCCGGCCATCATCGTCACAGTGGTGGGTCCGGACGGCCGGCTGCTGCTCGGCGGCGGCGGCCCGCTCGATGCGAAGAACTATTCCACCCTGGCCGGCTTCGTCGAACCGGGGGAGTCGCTGGAGCAGGCAGTAGTGCGCGAGATCGGTGAGGAAGTGGGCGTGCGGGTCTCCGCCTGCCAGTACCTCGGTTCCCAGTCGTGGCCCTTCCCGGCCTCGCTGATGCTCGGTTTCACGGCCACCACCGCGGACGCAGAAGCCACACCCGACGGCGTCGAAGTGACCCGGGCACGCTGGTTCAGCCGAAGCGAACTGCAAGCGGCAGTACTCAGCGGAGAGATCGTCATCTCCAGCAGATTGTCCATCGCCCGTGCCCTGATCGAACACTGGTACGGCGGGCTCATCCAGGACCGTGCGGACAACGTATGAGGAGCCCCTCCTGACCACCTGCACCGGCATCCCCGCGCTGAGGGTCCCGCCGCGTATCCACCGCACACCCTCAAACGACTGAGCAGCAACAGTGAACAAAGATCTCTTCCAGTCCAGTGACTTCCCGGCAGTTCGGCCAGACGACCGCCCGGATGCCGAGCCTCCGGCGCCGGACAACCGTTCCCTTGAGGAACGCATCCTCGGCGGCCTGGACGCTGAACAGCGGGAAGTTGCCAGTACCCTGCAGGGCCCCATGTGCGTCCTCGCCGGGGCAGGCACCGGCAAGACCCGCGCCATCACCCACCGAATCGCCTACGGGGTGCACTCCGGCGTCTACAACCCGCAGCGGCTGCTGGCTGTCACCTTCACCTCGCGGGCCGCGGCGGAAATGCGCAGCCGACTCCGGGACCTCGGTGTCGGGAACGTTCAGGCCCGCACGTTCCACGCCGCCGCGCTGCGCCAACTCCAGTTCTTCTGGCCCCAGGCCGTTGGCGGCGTCCTGCCAAACCTGCTGGACCACAAGGCCCAGATGATTGCCGAAGCGGCACGGCGGTTGCGGCTCAGCACCGACCGCGCGTCCATCCGCGATTTGGCCTCGGAAATCGAGTGGGCCAAGGTCTCCATGCTGACGCCCGCCAACTACCTGGAGAAAGCCCAAGGCCGCGGCGCCCCGGGCGGCTTTGACCTGACCGCCGTCGCCCGTGTCTTTCAGTCCTACGAGGACGTCAAAACGGACCGGAACGTAATCGACTTTGAGGACGTCCTGTTGATCACTGTGGGCATCCTGCAGGAGGACCCGAAAGTCGCAGCCACCGTCCGGGAGCAGTACCGCCACTTCGTTGTTGACGAGTACCAGGATGTTTCGCCGCTGCAGCAGCGGCTGCTGGAGTTGTGGCTTGGCGGCCGGGACGAGCTCTGCGTCGTCGGGGACGCCAGCCAGACCATCTACTCCTTCACGGGCGCCTCGCCGAAGCAGCTGCTTGGTTTTAAGGCCCAGTACCCTCAGGCCGCAGTGGTCAAGCTGATCCGCGACTACCGCTCCACCCCGCAGGTGGTACGGCTCGCCAATGAGTTGTTGGCCGGCCGGCGAAGCGCCGGGCCAGCCGCCGACGCTGCCTGGGCCACGCCTCTGCAACTCGTGGCGCAGCGCCCGACCGGACCGGTGCCGCAATTCACCGAGTGTTCCGATGACGAAGCCGAAGCCGCAACCGTCGCCGTGAAGGTCCGTGAACTCCTTGACGCCGGCACTCCGGCCAGCCAGGTCGCCGTGCTGTTCCGCACCAACGGGCAGTCCGAGGCCTATGAGCAGGCACTGGCCTCGGCCGGTATCGGCTACCAGTTGCGCGGCGGTGAACGGTTCTTTGCCCGCAAGGAGGTCCGCGACGCCATCCTGCAGCTGCGGGCGGCTACCCGGGCCGTCTCCGAAACGGCCAGCCCCGAGCCACTGGGACAGTTAGTCCGCGACATCGTCGCCTCGCTCGGCTATACGGACTCGGCTCCGCACAGCGGCGGCGCGCTCCGGGAACGCTGGGAATCGCTCGCTGCGCTGGTTGCGCTGGCCGACGAACTCGTGATCAGCCGCGGCGGAGCGTTCACCCTGGCGGATTTCGTCAATGAACTTCAGGAACGCTCCCTGGCCCAGCACGCCCCCACCGTCCAAGGTGTCACGCTTGCCTCGCTGCACGCCGCCAAGGGCCTCGAATGGGACGCGGTGTTCCTCGTGGGGCTCAGCGAGGGTCTGATGCCGATCTCCTTCGCCGACAGCCCCGAATCCGTGGATGAGGAACGGCGCCTGCTGTACGTGGGGATCACCAGGGCCAGGGAACACCTGTTCCTGTCCTGGTCCACCGCGCGCACCCCGGGCGGCCGCGCCAACCGAAAGCCCTCGCGGTTCCTCGACGGCCTGCGGCCCGACTCTGTGGCCAGCTCCTCGGTCCGCGGCAAGGGGGCCGCGCCGCGGCGCAAGGCGGCCGTGCCCGCTACCTGCAGGGTCTGCGGCACCATGCTCTCCTCCGGTGCCGAACGCAAGGTGGGCCGGTGCAACCAGTGCCCGCCCAGCTACGAGGAGCAGACTTTCGACGCGCTCCGGCAGTGGCGCAAGGAAAAAGCGCTCGAAGCCGACGTCCCGGCTTTTGTGGTGTTCACCGACGCCACGCTGACTGCCATTGCCGAAGCACGGCCGGACTCCCTCGAACAGCTCGCCACTCTTCCCGGGGTGGGGCCGTCGAAGCTGGAGAAGTACGGCGAGGCAGTCCTGGCAGTGCTGGTCGAAAGCACCACACTCTAGTGGCCGGGAGCACCACGCGGGCAAGCGGCCCGGCAGCGTCCGCACCCACACCCCTCACCACCACCGACGGCTCGCCGGTGGAAGTGCGGCGCTCCGCGCGTCGACGCCGGACCGTTGCCGCCTTCTGGGAAAACGGCACCGCAGTTGTCGCCATACCGGCCAGCTTCAGCCGGGCCCAGGAACGCGAGTGGGTGCACCGGATGCTTGAGAAGCTGCGGCGCCAGGGGGAGCGCAGCGCCGGGCGACGCCGTCCGCGAAACGATGCCGCCCTCGGGGCGCACGCCGCCGCACTCTCCGCAAAGTACCTGGGCGGCCGGGCCGAACCGTCCTCGGTCCGGTGGGTGGGCAACCAGAACTCCCGTTGGGGGTCCGCGACGCCGTCGGAAGGGACCATCCGGCTCTCTGACAAGCTTCAGCCCATGCCGCAGTGGGTCATCGACTATGTGCTGTTGCACGAATTGGCGCACCTGCTGGTCGCCGGCCACAACGCGGCGTTCTGGCGTTTGCTCGAGGCCTACCCGGAGACTGCCCGGGCCAGGGCCTTCCTTGAGGGGGTTTCTTTCGCGACATCGCGCGGCCTGGCGCCCGGCAGCACAGACAATGGCACGGACGGCACAGCCGCAGGCGTTTCCTGCGGATAGCGCCTTGGCCCACCCCGGCCGGAAACGCAGCCGGGGGCGGGCGACTGGCTGTTTAGGACTTGGGCGTGTCGCCTGCGTCGGTTGCGTCGTCAGGGCCGGCACCGCCGGGTTCTTCCCCGGCCGGCCGGTCGCCGCCGGGTTCGTCGAAGCCGCCGCTCAGCAGCTTCTGGAGGGCGTCGTCAACCTCAGAGTCGCTGGCTTCGGCCAGCTTCCGGCGTTCGCTGAAGCCTTTGGGATCGTCCAGGTCTTCGGCGGTGGGCAACAAATCGGGGTGCTGCCAGATCGCGTCGCGGCCCTCGGTCCCGCGTTCCTCCTTGAGCGAGGCCCACAGTGCTGCGGCTTCCCGCAGCCGGCGCGGACGCAGCTCCAGACCTACCAGGGAGGAGAACGCGTGTTCAGCCGGTCCGCCCGAGGCGCGGCGGCGCCGCACGGTCTCCCGGAGCGCCGCGGCCGCGGGCAACAGCTTCTCTGTGGCCGCCCAGCTCAGTTCATCAACCCATCCCTCCACGAGTGCCAGGGCGGTCTCAAGTTTTTCGAGCGCCTGGTCCTGGGCGGGGGTTCGCTGGGGCATAAAGACGCCTTGGGACAGGGCCTCCTGGATACCCTCCGGATTGGCCGGATCCAGATCGCGGGCGAGTTCGTCGATTTTCGAGGTGTCGATGTGGATGCCGCGTGCATAGGCCTCGATCGCGCCGAGCAGGTGACCTCGCAACCAGGGGACCTGCACAAAGAGCCTGGCATGGGCCGCCTCCCGGACCGCAAGGAACAGCAGGATGTCGTGTTCCGGCAGGCTGAGGCCCTCGCCGAATTTGGCCACGTTGGCCGGCAGCAGTGCCATTTCGAGATCGGCCAGCGGCACACCGATATCCGTCGAGCTGACCACCTCGGCGGACAGTGCACCGATGGCCTGGCCCAGCTGCATGCCGAAGATCGCCCCGCCCATGTTCTGCAGCATGGAGGAGGCACCGCCCATCATGGACTTCATTTCCTCCGGCATCTGCTCCGTCATGGCTGTGGAGAGTGCCTTGGCGACGCTGTCGGCCACCGGTTCGGTCAGCCGTTTCCAGGTTCCGAGAGTTTCCTCGACCCACTCGGCCCGGGACCACGCCCGGCCGATCAGTCCGGTGGCCGGCAGGTCCGTGACCTGGTCAAGCCATAGTTCCGCGAGCCGCAGCGCCT
Organism: Arthrobacter sp. UYCu512; assembly: GCF_040547075.1. Lineage (NCBI taxonomy): Bacteria > Bacillati > Actinomycetota > Actinomycetes > Micrococcales > Micrococcaceae > Arthrobacter > Arthrobacter sp. UYCu512. The sequence continues at coordinate 201,397 of NZ_JBEPPA010000005.1, read as the reverse complement.
CATCGACCTCGCGGGACTGCTGTGCCGTGATGGACGGGTCGGCGCCGCTGGCGGCCACCCGGCGGGCGTTTTCATGGGCCAGCTCCCAGTTCACGGGGCCCTCGGAGGATGAGCTCATCATGGCCTGAACCTGGGAGAACATCTGGGCCAAAAGCTTGGGATCGTCCGGAAGGCCCGCGGCTTTTGCTAATTCCGCGGGGTCGATGTTCCCCATTCCCTGCCCGCCCATCAGGTTCTTCAGCATTTCGGCCAGCGGATCCTTGGGTTCCTCGTCGCCGTTGGACGGATTAAGTGGGTTGGAGGTCATGATCCCGCCGATCGTCGGTGTGGCTGCTTCTGAGGTTCACGCTACCCCGCAGCCAGCAGGCTGTCTGCTGAAACGACTGCGCGTTCGCTGTCGGCAAAGAGCCAGGCCGGCCGCCGAGCGCGTAGTGTTGGGAACTGGAATATTGGCAGGCGCAAGCCGCGGCGCATTCTGCGGACGCAGTGCGCCAATCGGGGGTCCGCGGGGCTCCCGCGCGGCGGCACGGGGAGGTCCATCAGTGACAACTACGCAGGGTGAGCAGGCCGGCAGCCAGGTCGGGGGCCGACGGGCACTCCTCGCGAGGCCAGGCCGGAGCCAGCGTCGTGACAAGCGGTCCTCGGCGATGTTCGTCTCGGGCCTGCTGGCGCTGGCGCTCGGCGTCACCGCCGTGAGCCTGCCTGTCCCGTACGTCGTGGAATCACCGGGACCGACGTTTAATACTTTGGGCACGGACAACGGCACACCGGTCATCAGCGTCACCGGCCACGAAGCGTTTCCCGCCAAGGGAAACCTGGACCTGACCACTGTTTATGTTGATGGCGGGCCCAACGGACCGGTGTCGGTCTTCGAGGCGTTCTCCGCCTGGCTCAACGGTTCCAAAGCCGTATATCCCGAGGAACTGATCTTCCCTAAAGGGGTAACGAAAGAACAGTCCCAGCAGGAAAGCGCCGTCGCCATGACCACTTCCCAAGAGAACGCTGTGGCTGCGGCGTTGGTTGAGCTGGGAATCGCGTTCGAGCAGAAATTGCAGGTTGCAGGTGTCCCGGAGGGCTCCGCTTCCGCCGGGAAGCTCCAGAACAACGACATACTCGTGTCGGTCAACGGAAAGCCGGCGTCGGCGCTGAGTGCCATCCAGGCTGAACTTGCCGCCGGCGACGGCGCCCCGGTGAATGTCGTCGTCGACCGTGGCGGCAGCAATGTGACGGCCAGCATCACGCCGTCGAAGACCTCATCCGGCCGGTTCATCCTTGGGATCATGCTGCAGTACAAATTCACTTTTCCCTTCGACGTCAAAATCTCCCTGGACCAGGTCGGCGGACCCAGCGCCGGGATGATGTTCGCCCTCGGCATCGTGGACACGGTGACCCCGGGAGACCTGACCGGCGGCAAGCACATCGCTGGCACCGGAACAATCACTCCCGACGGCGCCGTTGGCCCGATCGGCGGCATCAGCCAAAAAATGCACGGTGCACGGTCCGGCGGCGCCACTTTGTTCCTTGCACCGGCGGCGAACTGCGACGAGGTTGTTGGGCATATTCCCGCCGGGCTGCAGGTCGTGCGGGTCGAAACTCTGGCGGATGCACGGCACGCAGTCGACGTTGCCGCGTCCGGAACCGACATGTCGGGCCTGCCGGGTTGCGCCAGCAACTAGACTGGCCGCGGAACTAAGATCAGCTGCCACTCGTGGCACTTGATGACGGCGTCGGCGATCTGTTGGCACGATGCCGGCGGTGGCTAGAATTCAGCAACGCCCGATTCCTGGATCGACGTGCCGCACCGATAACTAAAAACCAGTAACTGTCTACCAGCTATGAGGTACCGAGTTTGTCCCGTCCTGCCAGCACCGTCCCGCCCGGAAGACCCCTGCGACGACGAGGCGCGCTGACGCCGACGTTGATTGTTGTGGCACTGATCGTCGTCGGATTCATCTTCTTCGCCAATGTCTGGACGGACGTCCTCTGGTACCAGCAACTGGGGTACTTCGAAGTGTTCCTGACCGAGAACCTTGCGCGCATCGCCATCTTCGTGGCCGGCTTCGCGCTGATGTTCGCCGCTGTCTTTTTCGCCATCCGGATCGCTTACAACTCCCGTCCGGTCTACGCGCCGGACTCGGAGATCCGGGACAACCTGAACCGCTACCAGGTCCAGCTTGAACCGATCCGCCGCCTCGTTATGATCGGCCTGCCCGTACTCTTCGGCCTGTTCGCCGGGAGCGCCGCGGCCAGCCAGTGGCAGAAGGTGCTGCTGTTCTTCAACCAGGAATCCTTCGGCGAGACCGATCCCCAGTTCGGGCTCGACATCAGCTTCTACCTGATGACCCTGCCCTTCCTGGGCTTCATCACCGGCTTCCTGATCAGTGTCATCATCGTTGCCGGAGTTGCCGGAATTATGACGCATTACCTCTACGGCAGCATCCGCATTATGGAACGCGGCATCTTTACCAGCCGGGCAGCGCAGATCCATCTCGCCGTCTCCGGCGCAGCGTTCCTGCTGCTGCTGGGCGTCAACTTCTGGCTGGACCGGTTCACCTCCGTGCAGAACAGCGGCGGCCGGTGGGCCGGGGCGCTGTACACGGACGTCAACGCCGTGATCCCCACCAAAGCCATTCTGGCCGTCGCCGCTGCCCTGGTTGCGGTGCTGTTTATCGTCGCCGCGGTGATCGGCAAATGGCGCCTGCCGGTGATTGGTACCGCGATGCTCATCATCACCTCTATCCTGGCCGGCGGGGTCTACCCGTGGGTGATCCAGCAGTTCCAGGTCAGGCCCTCGGAGCAGACCCTCGAGAAGAAGTACATTGAGCGCAACATTGCCTTGACCCGCTCGGCATACGGCCTGGACAAGATCCAGGAGACGCGTTACAACGCCACCACCAACGCCACCACAGGGGCCCTGGCGCCGGACGCCCAGACCACAGCCAACATCCGTCTGCTGGACCCCAACCTGATCTCGGACGCATTCTCGCAACTCGAACAGTACCGCCCCTATTACCAGTTCCCGAGCGCGCTTAATGTTGACCGCTACGAGATCGACGGAAAAGTTCAGGACACCGTTATTGCCGTCCGTGAACTGAACCCGGACGGACTGAGCGCCAACCAGCAGTCGTGGCTGAACCGCCACGTCGTCTACACCCACGGCTACGGCGTCGTCGCCGCGAAAGGCAACAAGTTCACGGTTGACGGCAAGCCGGAGTTCCTGCAGTCAGGGATCCCGTCCACGGGCGTGCTAGGTGATGACTCCAGCTATCAGCCGCGGGTCTACTTCGGAGAAAAGTCGCCCGACTACTCCGTAGTGGGGGCACCGGACGGCTCCCAGCACCGCGAGCAGGATCGGCCCGCCAGCAAGGAGGGCGACGGGGAAACGCAGTACACCTTCACCGGCGACGGCGGCCCGAATGTAGGGAGCTTCTTTAATAAGGTCCTGTACGCGATCAAGTTCCAGTCCTCGGACCTTTTGCTCTCCGACGGAGTCAATCCCGAATCGCAGATCCTCTACGACCGCAATCCGCGGGAGCGGGTCCAGAAGGTCGCTCCGTACCTGACCGTGGACGGCAACGCTTACCCCGCAGTTGTGGACGGGCGGGTGAAATGGATTGTGGACGGGTACACCACCAGCCAGTACTACCCGTACTCCCAGCAGGAACAGCTTTCCGCAGCCACCGCCGACTCGCAGACGACCTCCGGGCGGACGGCGTCCTTGCCCAACACCTCGGTCAACTACATCCGGAACTCCGTCAAGGCGACGGTGGATGCCTACGACGGAAAAGTCACACTTTATGCCTGGGACGATCAGGACCCGGTACTGAAGTCCTGGCAGAAAGTCTTCCCGACGTCGTTGAAGCCGTTTTCGGAAATGTCCGGAGCCCTGATGAGCCACGTCCGCTATCCGGAGGACCTCTTTAAGGTCCAGCGGGAGTTGCTGGGCCGCTATCACGTCACCCAGGCCGATAGCTTCTACACCAACAACGATGCCTGGAGCGTCCCGAACGATCCGACAGCCAAGGACGACGTTAATCAGCCGCCCTATTACATGTCGCTGAAGATGCCCAACCAGGACAAGCCAGCCTTCCAGCTGACGTCGTCCTTCATTCCCCAGGTTGTTAACGGGAACGCCCGCAACGTGTTGTATGGGTTCTTGGCGGCCGACTCCGACGCCGGCAGCGAGAAGGGCGTTAAGGCCGAGAGTTATGGCCAGCTCCGCCTCCTGCAGATTCCGCCGGAGGCAAACATCCCTGGTCCGGGGCAGGCGCAGAACAAGTTCAACTCCGACCCCACCGTCTCGCAGGCGCTGAACCTGCTCCGTCAGGGTGCGTCGGCTGTCCTTAATGGCAACCTGCTGACGCTGCCGGCAGGCGGGGGCATGTTGTACGTCCAGCCTGTGTATCTTAAGTCCACTGGCGAAACCTCGTACCCGACGCTGCAGCGCGTCCTGGTGGCGTTTGGTGACAAGATCGGGTTTGCCCCGACGCTCGATGAGGCGTTGAACCAGTTGTTCGGCGGTAAGTCCGGGGCCAGCGCCGGCGATTCGGCCAATAACGGGCAGACGCCCACCGCGCCGACCGCGCCGGACGGCACACCCGCTCCCGGCTCCGTGGATGCGAAAGCAGAGCTGAAAGCGGCTTTGGACGATGCCAACGCAGCCATCAAAGCAGGCCAGGACGCCCTCGCAAAGGGTGACTTCGCTGCTTATGGCGAGCAGCAGAGGATCCTTTCCGCGGCGCTGCAGCGGGCGATCACTGCTGAGGCCAAGATCGCGACGCCGGTTCCGGCTCCGGCAGCCACCCCGGCGCCGACTCCGAGCAGCTGAGCACGGTCAGCTAACAACGGCCGTCCGCATCACGGGCCGAGGCCGGGTTCGCGCTCCTTGTGAGCGCGGACCCGGCCTTTCGCCTTCTCCTGAGGGTTCGCCGCGTCCAGCGCTGCCGCCCGGGAGACGCACATCACGCCGCCTCGATTTGGCCCCACGTTCACCTGCCGGTAGAGTTAACAGTGCGACGCGGGGTGGAGCAGTTCGGTAGCTCGCTGGGCTCATAACCCAGAGGTCACAGGTTCAAATCCTGTCCCCGCAACTGAAGAGAAAGTCCGGAACACTGTTAACAGTGTTCCGGACTTTCTGTTTTGAGCCGTTGACGGCGTCCACGGACAGCTGTCAACGGCGGCGGTCCGGCCGGCCACAAAACTAGGGTAGTGTTGATCTAGCGACGCGGGGTGGAGCAGTTCGGTAGCTCGCTGGGCTCATAACCCAGAGGTCACAGGTTCAAATCCTGTCCCCGCAACTGAAGAAGAAAAGGAAAGGCCCGGATCTGTTGATCCGGGCCTTTTGTTTTGGGTCGGTGGCGAAGCCCTAGCCGTCTTTGAGCCGCTGATAGGTCTCCAGCGCCCGGGCCCGGGACTCCGGCAGCCCAACGACCGGTTCCGGATATCCTGTGGCCGGAGTCCCGGCCCTCCACGGTTCGTGGATTGCCTTATCGTCCAAACCGGACAGTTCCGGGAGGTATTTGCGCAGGTAGCGGGCGCTGGCGTCGAACTTCTTGCTTTGGGTGACCGGGTTGAAGATCCGGAAGTACGGCGAGGCGTCGGCGCCGGAGCCAGCCACCCACTGCCAGTTCGCCGGATTGCTGGCGGCATCGGCGTCCACCAGGGTGTCCCAGAACCAGGCCTCGCCGAGCCGCCAGTCGGCCAGCAGGTTCTTGACCAGGAAACTTGCGGCCGCCATCCGGACGCGGTTGTGCATCCAGCCGGTCTGCCAGAGCTGGCGCATCCCGGCGTCGACCAGGGGATAGCCGGTGTTGCCCTGCTGCCAGGCCGCCAGCTCGGCGTCGGAGGGCTTCTGCCAGTCGAAACGGTCAAACTCGGGCCGGAAGTTCCGGGTGGCCAGTTCCGGGTTCTCGTAGAGCAGCTGCCAGCAGAATTCCCGCCAGCCGAGTTCGGAGCGGAAGACGGCTACATCGCCCGGAGCCGCGGGGCCAAAGCGTTCGCGCAGTGCGTGCCAGACCCGGAAAGGGCTGATTTCGCCGAACCGCAGATGCGCGGAGAGCCGGCTGGTGCCCTCGACACCGGGGACGTTGCGGCCGGTGCCGTAGTCCTCCACAGGACCGTCGAGGAAGTCCTCAAGCCGTTCGTGGGCCCCGGCTTCCCCGGGCTGCCAGCTGCCGGCGAGTCCGACGCTCCAGTCCGGCCTCCGGGGGAGCAGCCCCCAGCTGTCGAGCGTGTCGCTGTCCGGAAGCGTTCCCTCCGCGCCCACTGCCGGGGCAGGGAGGCGCCCCGGAGGGTCCAAGGGCAGCCGGGGCTCCGGTGCCTCCAGGCAGGCCCGCCAGAAGGGCGTGAAGACTTTGTAAGGCCCGCCGGCACCGGTCCGGACCGTCCACGGTTCAAACATCAAGTTCGCCTGGAAGCTGGCGGCTGTGAGACCCTGCTCCTTGGCCCAACCCTTGATGCCGGCGTCCACCTCGCGTTCCGGGCCGCCGTAGCGGCGGTTCCAGAGCAATGTCACGGCTCCGGTTTCGTCCGCGAGCTCCCGGATCACCTCAGCGGCCAGACCGCGGCGCAGCAGCAGTCGGGAGCCTTTGCCCTCAAGCCCGGCAGCAAGATTTGCCAAGGAGTGGTGCAGCCACCACTTCGTGGCGCCGCCGAGGGGCCGCACCCCGGGGGAGGCCTCATCGAGGACATAGACCACGGTCAGCGGCTGACCCAGCGAGGCCGCTTCACTCAAGGCCGGATTGTCGTCCAGCCGGAGGTCGTCGCGGAGCCAGACAATTGTCGAAGAACGGGATCCCAAAGACATGGATCCACGGTACACGCCCTGCCGCGCCGCAGGCACAACAACAAGGGCCGGACCCCTTGGGCCGTCCGGAGACGGTCCAAGGGATCCGGCCCTGGCCGAACGCGCTGCGAAGACCCGGCGGAAACCCGGCCGGGCTTACAGCTTGTCGAAGTCTGCTTCCTCGACGGTGGAGCCTGCGGGGCGGCTCTCACCGGCGGCAAGGGCGGCCGGCGAGCCGCCGGACTTCAGCGCAGCGAGCCTGGCTTCGATCTCGGTCTGCTCGCCAAGGTCCTCAAGTGAGTTGAACTGTGCGTCCAGGCTCGAAGCGGCGAGTTCCTGCTGGCCGCGGACTTTGGCTTCCTCGCGCCGGATCTTCTCTTCGAAACGGCCAACCTCGGAGGTGGGATCCATAAAGTCGATGCTCTTCAACGCATCGTGGACCTGGGTCTGAGCCGCCGCCGTCTTGGAGCGCGCCACGAGTTCGTTGCGCTTGCTGGTGAGCTCGTTGAGCTTTCCCTTCATCTGGTCCAGGCCGTGCTTGAGCTTGTCAACAACCTCGGTTTGAGAGGCGATGCTCGGCTCGGCGGACTTCGCCTCGTTTTCAGCGGACATCTGGCGCTGCAGGGCCACCTTGGCCAGGTTGTCGAACTTCTCTGCGTCGACGGTGTCGCCCCCGGCGCGGTATTCGTCAGCCTTGCGGGAGGCGGCGAGGGCCTTTTTACCCCAGTCCTGGGCGTTTTTGATGTCCTCGTTGTAGTCGTCCTGGAGCATCCGCAGGTTGCCGATGGTCTGGGCGACGGCGGACTCGGCCTCGGCGATGTTGTTGGTGTAATCCCGGACCATCTGGTCGAGCATCTTCTGTGGGTCCTCAGCCTGGTCCAGCAGGGAATTGATGTTGGCCTTCGCCAGCTGCGCCATGCGGCCGAAAATGGACTGCTTCATGGTGTTACCTTTCGTCCTGCTCAGTGGTGCCCACTGAATATCGGTGAACAGTGAAATGTACCGCTTCTACCCGCCAGCCGGAGCGTCCCCGCCGGCGCCTAGTTTCGTGTGGCCAGCGGGCCGGCTAAAAGCTGCCCGAGTCGCCGCCGCCAAAGTCTCCGCCGCCGCCAAAGTCTCCACCGCCGCCCCAGCCGCCGCCGGAGTCTCCGCCGCCGCCCCAACCGCCGCCGCCGCCTCCGCCGTGCAGGATGGAGTTGATGAGGATGCCGCCTAGGATGGCGCCGCCGAGGCCGCCACCGCCGCCGCCGCCGAACATCCCGCCGCGGCCATAGCCCTGGTTGGCGTAGCCGCCGAATTGGTCCACGTCGGACTGTGCCTGCTGCGCTGCCTGGGCAGCGAGATTGTGGGCCTGCTGGGCGTACTGCAGCGCGGTGACGGGGTCCGTGCGGGAAATGGAAAGGGCGTAGTCCAGGTTGCGCTGGGCCTCTGCAAGCCGGGTGCGGGCCTCAGTTCCGACGCCGCCGCGGCGGGCGGTGATGTAGTCCGACGTCGCGCTGATCTGTGCCTGGGCGGACATGATGCTCTGCTGCAGCGAGGCCTGGGCCCGCCGGGCCTGCTCCTGCTGGTCACGAATCCCGGCGAGGGCCGAATCCAACGTCTGGTGCGCCGTTTCGACGCGTTCCAGGGTGGCAATCGGATCAATCTTGCCGCCTTGGATTTCGGCTTTGACCCGGGCCAGTGCCGCTTCGACGGCGGCTACGGGTCCGGCCAGCTCGGGGTGCTCCCCGGACTGGATCATGGCCCTGGCCTGGGCCAGGTCCTGGGAGGTGTCGACGACTGCAGACTCCAGCCCGCTATGTGCCTCCTCGAGGTTGCCGGCGACCTTGGTGATCGCGTCGATGAGCACATTGGTCTGATGAAGGCTTTCTTCAGCTGCCCGGACGGCGACGGCGGCGAGGCTTCCTTCGCCGGCACTGAGCTTCTCCCGGGCCGTTACCGAAGCATTCTGCACAAAGGCGAGCCGCTCCTTGGCTTGGCTGATGTTGTCCGCAACCTGGGCCAGGGCGCTCTCGGCGTACTTGGCGCGCAGCCCGGTGAGGGACTGCTCGGCGCTGGCGATCCTCGCTTCTGCCTCCCCGGCGCCGGAGGCAACGGTGGCCAAGGCCTGCGGGGCGTTCTTTTCAAGCTCACGCAGGGAATCAAAGTCCGCCTTCTGCTCCTGCAGCGAGGAAAGGGCTGACTCGGAGCGGCGGATGATCTCGCCGAGCCAGGTGCGCTGTTGCTCCTCGGTGTCCGGGATGTGGTCGTCGAGCTGTTGCTGCAGCTTGAAGGACTCGGACATGTGGCCCTTGGCGTCCTGCAGGGCCCTTGTGAAGTTGCCGACGGCGGCATCGCCGTACTGCGCCTGGGCAAAGCCAAGCTCCTGCTCGCTGGACTTGATCGCGTCGTCGGCGGCAATCAGCAGCGAGCCGCTCTTGCGGCGCAGTTCCGCTGCGGTGAGCCCGGCAAGCGGGTCCAGATCGGCGCCCTGCTGGTCAGGGTCCGTAGCGGCCCCCCGGGTGGCCCTTTTCCGCCGATTCCGGAAGTACAAGTAGGCGCCGGCCCCGCCAGCTGCTACGGCTCCCACACCGACCAGCACGGCGCTGCCGGCGCCGGCGCCCGAGGACACCGAGCCGCTGCCGCCGCCGGCCGCATCGCCGACGGCAACGGCAGTATCAATGGCCGCCTGGGCAAAGTCGCGCTTGCCGCCGTCCAGATTCGCGACGATCGCATTTTGGCTGATGGTGCTGGTCTTGGAGTAGATGGCGCTGGCCGAATTCGGCGAAAAATAGTACTTGCCGTCGTCGGACATGGCTAGGATGACATCGGCCCGCCCCATGCCCTTTTTCGTTGCCACGGCCTGCGCCCATGCCTTGGGTTCAGCGGGGTTCTCGAACGTCTTTACGGTCACGACGTAGAGGTTGTACTTGTGCTCTTTCAGGAGCTTCTGAACTGCGTCCTGGACCTCGCCCTTGCGGCTGCCGAGTACATTTCCGCTGTCAAGGACATTCTGTCCGGAGGGTATCGTTACCGGGTCCTCGGCCAAGACTGGAGCGGCCGGAATCGCCAGCAGTCCGGCAACGCCCACGATGGCGAGGAAACGAGTCAAAGCAGACCGCATGGCAACCCTTCAGCACTTCTGCGTCCAGTTCGGGCCGAACCGGTCGTCAAGATCGCCGCAGTACCTGCCGCACTGATGTATAGCCGCAGGTCGCTGTGGCAATTCCATTTGATTCTATGGTGCCCCCAAGTGGCCGTCCATCGATGGGAATATGCCACCAGCGAAAAGCGCGGAATGGGTAACTGGAAGCTGTGTCACGGCACGCGGAACCATTCAGCAACCTCCCAGCAAACGTGCGCTTTAGTATCAGTGTGATCGTCCATAGTTAATGCAGACGAGGATGAAAGGAAGTCTTATGACTGAGAACCCAGCGCAGGGCGCGTCAGCAGAGAACCGGGAGCCAGCCGCGCCGCACGAGGGCACTTCAGGGCACCCCCAGGGCGACTCCGCGCCGGACTCAGCGCACGAGAACCCGACACTCCGGCTGGAGCCAACGGCGGACAACGCTCCGCAGCCGGTCTATCCCCAGCATCAGCCGGCGTACGGTGGTCCGCCGGCACCGGTGACGCAACAGTTCGGCGAGGCCCCCGCCCCCGTCCAGCAGGGCCACACCCCGGGCCAGCCCGACCCGCAGCACAGCCCTGCCTTTGGACCGGCGGCCGGCAGCTCCGCCTTTGGCCAGTCCCAGCCCCCGCACAGCCAGTACTCCAGCGGCCAGTCCGCTTCCGGCCAGCCGCAATATGGCGGCTACGGCGGTGCCGTTCCCGGGTCGGCCTACGCGTCCAATCCCGCCCACGCCCCTAAGCGCAAGGCGGCGTTCGGTGTCCCCACCCTCATTGCCAGCATCCTCGCGGCCGGCCTTGTCGGCGGCGGTGTGGTAGCCGGGACCACCCAGTTGCTCGGGGGCGGCGGAGGCGTCACCTCCACCGGAACCAGCAACAGCAGCAGCCAGGCCGGTCCTGTCATTGTGAACAACCGGGATGATGTTAATGCCATCACCGCGGCTGCCGTGAAGGCCACGCCAAGCGTCGTGACCATCAAGGCATCAAGCGGCAGCGGCGGTGGTACCGGCTCCGGCATAATTTTGGACACTGACGGCCACGTCCTGACGAACACGCACGTTGTTACCCTCGACGGCACGGCGGCCAACGCCGCGATTGAAGTCCGCCTGAGCGACGGCAAGGTCTACAGTGCAAAGGTCGTCGGCACCGACCCGCTCTCAGATCTTGCAGTCGTGCAGATCCAGAACGCCTCCGGGCTGGTACCGGCTGTCCTGGGCGATTCCGGCAAGCTGAACGTCGGCGACACCGCCGTCGCGATCGGCTCGCCCCTCGGCCTGACGGGAACCGTGACGGATGGCATTGTGTCGACGCTGAACCGCACCATCAGCGTCGCTTCGTCGGCAGTGCCGAAGCAAGGGGCGGACAGCTCCCAGGGCGGCGGACAGGGCTTCCAGTTTGCCCCGCCGGACGGCGGGCAGGGGCAAAGCACCACTAACCAAGGCAGCATCGCGATCAACGTGATCCAGACCGATGCGGCCATCAACCCGGGAAACTCCGGCGGCGCCCTGATCAATACCAAGGGTGAGGTCATCGGCGTGAACGTCGCAATCGCCTCGGCCGGCGGCGACACCGCGAGCAGCGGAAACATCGGCGTGGGCTTCAGCATTCCGATTAACAACGCCAAGCGGATTGCGCAGGAGATCATCAGCGGCGGCAAGGCGACCCACGGCCAATTTGGTGTCAGTGTCAAGCAGAAGGCTGCCGGCAGCGCAGCGTCCGGATTCTCCGTCGGAGCCGAGGTTGCCACTGTTGAACCAGGTTCCGCAGCAGACAAGGCTGGCCTCAAAGTCGGCGACGTCGTGACGAAGTTCCAGGACCTCACCATCAGCGATCCGAACCAGCTCACTGCCGCCGTGCGCGAGCAGGCCGCCGGGGCCTCGGTGAAGGTCACGGTCCTGCGCAGCGGCAAGGAGCAGCAACTCGATGTGACCCTCGGGGCTGCAGCCGAGCAGTAGGAACGGTTCGCTCGGCCAGGTAGAGGGCCGGGAGGCGCCGTCAGGTGCCGCCCGGCCTTCTGGCTGTGCACGGCACTGCCGCGGGGACGCCCGCAGCCCTGACACAGGCCTTAACCGGGCCGCGTCCGTGCTCGCCGATATGGTTAGCTAGGAGAAACCCGGCTCCCCGGGCGTTCCGTGGCCACGACCCCACCCGGCTGGCTGTCCACCCGCATGGAAGGCTGCTGTAAACACAGTGGAAGAGACATTGAAGATCATCGTGCTGGTCAAGCACGTCCCGGACGCACAGTTCGACCGGCACCTCACCGGAGCGGGCAACACAACAGACCGCTCCGAGAGCATCCTGTCCGAACTTGATGAGTACGCCCTCGAAGCCGCACTCCAGCTGATCGAGGCCCGCGGCGGGGAAGCGGCCGGCAACAGGGTCATCGCACTGAGTATGGGCCCTGCCGGTGCCGTCAACGCGGTGAAGAAGTCCCTGCAGATTGGTGCCAGCGAAGGCGTCCACCTCAGCGACGACGCTCTGGCCGGTTCCGACGCCGCGGCCACCTCGCTTGCGCTGGCCGCCGCCATCCGCCACCTTGGCGCGGACACCCCGGCGGACCTTATCCTCACTGGCATGGCCTCCACCGACGGCGAGACCTCCCTGGTCCCGGCCCAGCTCGCGGAACGCCTGGACCTGCCGCAGGTCACCTTCGCGTCCTCGCTGGAACTCGACGGCGCCACGCTCACCGCCCGCCGCGACGGCGATGCCCACGCCGACACCGTCGAGGCAACGCTGCCCGCCCTCGTCTCGGTCACGGACCAGATCAATGACCCCCGGTACCCGAATTTCAAGGGCATTATGGCCGCCAAGAAGAAAACCATCACCACGTTGAGCCTTGCCGACATCGGCGTCGACCCGGCGCACGTCGGACGGTCAGGTTCCTGGACCGCCGTCGAATCCGCCGAGGCACGCCCGGCGCGCACCGCCGGCACCATCATCACCGACGAGGGCGATGCCGGCATCAAGCTGGTCGAGTTCCTGGCCGCCCAGAAGCTGCTCTAAGGGGATTCCCAGACATGGCAAAAGTACTCGTATTCATTGACAACCCCGGCCAGGCCCTGAAGAAGGCCAGCCTGGAGCTGCTCACCATTGCCCGGTACCTTGGGGAGCCGGCGGTCGCCCTCATCGGGGAACTTCACGACGACGTCGCAGCAACCCTGGGAGCCTATGGCGCCCAAATGCTGTACCGGCCGTCCGCAGCGGACCTCGACGACTACCTCGTCGGCCCCAAGGCCTCCTACCTGGCAGCCGCGGTCCACGCCGCCGATGCCACCGTCGTCTTGACCGAGAACTCGGCGGAAGCCAGAGAAATCGCTGCGAGGCTCGGCATCAAGCTGGGCGCCGGAGTCATCACCGACGTCGTCGCCGTGGACGCTGACGGAACCGCGCACAAGTCCGTGCTGGCCGGTTCCTACATCACCACAGCGAAGGCCACGACGCCGATCGCTGTCCTGACCGTCAAAGCCAACAGCATCACGCCGGAGCCTGCCGTCACCGGCACGGCGCCGGCCACCGTCACCGTCGAGGTGCCGGAGACTGCCCCCGCGGCGTCGGCCAGGATTACGGCCCGCAACGAGAAGGCCGCCAGCGGCCGTCCGGAGCTCACCGAGGCGCGGATCGTTGTGGCCGGCGGCCGCGGCGTTGACGGCAACTTTGGCCCGGTCGAAGACCTCGCCGATGCCCTCGGTGCTGCCATCGGCGCTTCCCGCGCCGCAACTGACGCAGGCTGGATCGGCCACGACGCGCAGATCGGCCAGACCGGCAAGACCGTTTCGCCCCAGCTGTACATCTCCGCAGGCATCTCCGGGGCTATCCAGCAGAAGGCCGGCATGCAGACTGCCACAGTGATCGTGGCCGTGAACAAGGACGCTGAATCGCCCATCTTCGAGATCGCCGACTTCGGCATCGTGGGGGACCTTTTTACAGTCCTGCCGCAGGCCACCGAAGAAATCAAGAAGCGCCGGGGCTGACCCGTTGGACACCCTTAGCCCCTCGGCGCCAAGCCCGTTTGATTCGGAGCACGAACGGATCGAACGGGTGCTGTGCTTCGCCGCCCACCCGGACGACATCGATTTCGGTGCCGCCGGCACCGTAGCGGCCTGGACCGCTTCCGGCATAGACGTCAGCTACTGCATCATGACCGACGGCGACGCGGGCGGCTTTGACCCTGGAGAGAGGGACGAGATCGTCCGGCTGCGGAATGAAGAACAACGCCGTGCCGCTGCCCTGGTCGGGGTGAGCGACATTTACTATCTGCACGAGCGCGACGGGTACCTCGAGCCCACCCACGACGTGATCCGCGAGGTGGTACGGCTGATCCGCCGGATCCGGCCCGACGTTGTGCTCTCGATGCATCCGGAACGGAACTGGACCAGGATCCAGAAGAGCCACCCCGACCACCTGGCGGTGGGGGAGGCGGTGACCCGGGCGGTGTATCCGGCGTTGGAGAACCCGTTTGCGTATCCGGAGCTGGCCGAGGCCGGACTGCCGGCCTATAAGTTGCCGTGGCTGTGGCTTTTCGCCGGGCCTGCGGAACGTGAAAACCACGTTGTGGATGTCACGGAACAGGTGGAGGACAAACTCGCCGCCATCCATATCCACGTCAGTCAGCACCCCGACATCGAGGCCATGGACCGCACCGTCCGTGGACTGATGCTCCGGACAGCGGAACGCGGCGGGTTCCCGGCAGGCCGCAGCGCGGAAGCGTTCCACGTCGTTGCAATCAACGGGCCAGGGACCATCGCCGGATTCTAGTCCGACCTGAGCTGCCCGAACCAGAGCCGCGCAGACCTTGACCCTTGTTGATAAGGGACAAGGCCTGCGCGGCTCTGTGTTGTCTGGTCCTGGCGTTATGCTCCCAGCGGGGCGGCCGCCACGGTGGGCAGGGTCGGTTTAGACGAGCCACCGGCCGGTTCAAGGGTGATGCCGAGAGCTGCGGCGGTGCTGATGCCCTTGACCACTGCAGGCTTGGACAGGGCTTCGGCATTCATCAAGCCCTGGGATACCGGAGCCGATCCGTCCTTGGGGATCAGCCACATCTGGTAGACCTTGCCCGCCGGCGGTGCCGGGACGTCGTTCATCTTCACGACGATCGCATCCTTCGAACTGGAGACCGACACCGTGGCCGTGCCGCCGCCAACGACATCGATTGTCGCCTGACGGACATCGCCGGCCTGAAGGACCTGATTCATTGGATCGTTCTGGTTCGCGACGTAAGCCCCGACACCGACTCCGCCCATGGCGATTAGGGCTGCGGCAGCGACGCCGACGAGCCAGTTGCGCATCCCTTGCGGACGGCGCTTCTCGTCCCGGCGCTTGCGGGCGGCGCCGAGCTCGTCGCCGATGGCGGGCGCCGCGGAGTCGCGGACTGGCCGGCCCACCACGGGAGGCACAGCAGACGGCCCGCGCCTCTGGTGCGGATCCGGCGGCGCACCGATTTCCTGGCCCGGCAGGTTGGCCATGATGCGGTCCAGCAGGCCCGCCGGAGGTTCTTCCTCCGCGGCAAAGCTGACGGCAAGTGTCTCCCGTGCCTGCCGGACGCGTTCGTCAAAGGCGGCCCGCTCGGGCTGTGGAGCCGAGGCGAGGTGAGTCTCGATGGCGGCACGTTCGGCATCGGTTATGGCGTCCAAGGCGTACACCTCGGCGAGGTCAGCCGCACGCCCCGAAGCAAGATCGGTGGCGATATCGGCGGCAAAGCCGCCAGTGACGCGGCCGTTGTGGTGTGGATTTATGTCGGTCATCTCAACTCACCCCCAGACAGGTTTTCAGTCGGAGTAGTCCGTCGCGGATGCGGGACTTGATGGTAGGCACCGCAGCATTGAGCTTCTCTGCGACTTCCCGGTACGTTAGCCCGCCATAGTAGGCAAGCCGTACGGACTCCTGTTGTGTGTCGGTCAGCGTCTCCAGGCATCTGACCACTGCCTCGGCCTCAAGCCGGCTGCCGACCTCGTCAGAGACCGAATCATGATCGATATCCTGGCTGCTGGCGCCGTATTTGGCTTCCCGGTCAGTTGAGGACTGGGACGATCGGACCTTATCCACGGCCCGTCGGTGTGAAATCGTCATCAGCCAGGCCAGCGGGGTGCCCGCCGAAGGATTAAACTTAGAGGCGTTCTGCCAGACCTGGAGGAAAACTTCCTGGGTGGTGTCCTCGCTGAGTTCAACATCGATCAGTACGCGCCGGGCCATGCCAAAGACACGCCGGGACGTGAGCTGGTAGAACTCGGCGAAGGCTGCCTGGTCACCGTGTGCAACCTGCGCCAAGAGTGCGCCGAGCCGGCGGTTCACGTCGGCCGGAGTGCCAGAAGGAGCAGCAGCTTCGGGGTTCGGGGCGTTGGGAGTTTCCATCACCTTCAAGCATAAGGTGCCTGCCGCCAATCGCGGGCCAGGCCGGGATCTTTCCGGGGCGTGGTCTCTCACAGCGCGCCGGGCGGGATGTCTGTCTACCTGCAAAGTAGTTGTCACCTGCCGTTCCTCGCTCCTTTCCACGCTTCCTGCGCCTCTTGGTTTAACCGGGCTTCAGAAGTGATTCGGGGCCGCTGGCCGGCCGGATGGGCGGGCGTCGGAATAAGTTGCGTCGCTACAGCCTGGCGCCGGCGAACCCGTTTTGGCGCCAGGCTTCATAGACCGCGATCGAGGCTGCGTTCGCGAGGTTGAGCGAACGCAGCGCCGGCAGCATCGGCAGCCGGACACGTGACGTTACATGGTGGTCGCGTTTGAGGTCCTCGGGCAGACCCACGGATTCCGGGCCGAAAAGCAGGACATCCCCGGGCCGGTAGCTGACGTCCGTGTAGGAAGCCTCGCCGTCGGAGGTGAAGGCATAGACCCGCTTCGGTGCAAGGGCCGCCCATGCGGCCTCCATGTCCGGGTGGACGGTCACGACCGCCAGGTCGTGGTAGTCGAGGCCGGCCCGGCGCAGCTTCGCGTCGGAAAAATCAAAGCCGAGGGGCTCGACCAGGTGCAGCTCGGCACCGGTAATGGCGGCCAGCCGGATGGCATTGCCCGTATTGCCGGGGATTTCTGGGGCATAAAAGAGGATGCGGAACACCCTTCCATCCTAGCGAGCCGGCTAGTGCATGCCGCGCAGCAGCCGGGCAAGGACCGGAACGATGACGGTATTGGGAGCCGGCCCTGAACTCAAGAACTGCTTGAGCCCCCGTGCCAGCCCGGCCGCATTGACCACCTGCACCGTCTCATGCGCTTCGGAGCGGCGGTGCCGGTCGATGACCGGCTCGTGCAGGTTGCCGTCAGTGCTGTGGATAACGGTCCAGCCGGTGACGTTCAGTTCCGGGAAGATGTCCTGCATCCGGCGGACCACGTGGGCCAACTGGGGTGGTGCGATGGAACGGCCGCCATGGGTGAGGGCGCTGCCGTTCCAGGCATAGGCCCCGGGCGGCAGCAGCATCGAGCCGATGATCGCCATGCGGTAGCCGGAGAGCACCACGTGGTCGATGTGGCTGTTGTCAGCCGGGGACTGCAAACCGTTAATCAGCCGTGCAGCCGGGATAGCGGGGAGGATCTGCCTGCTGATGAGCTGAACCGTCCGCATTTCCCGCTGAATTCTGGCCTCAGCCCCAAAGATGCCCCGTTTGCGGGGTAGACCATGGACCTGCTGGCGGGCCACGCTCGGCGGAATCAGCGGGACCTCGCCGGACCCGGCGTACTGCTCGAACGGCGGCACGAAGACCGGGGCATCGGACGCTGTGTTTCGGGGAGTATTGGGGCGCCGAACATTGGCCGAAGTCCGGCTCCCGGCGGCCGGGGCGTCAAAGTGGGCTCCTTCATCAGGGGACGGCCCCGCGAAGGCGCCGCCGCCGTACGACCGGTCATAGTCGGCCCGGCTTTTCGCATCGATCAGCGTCTCGAAGGCAAGGGTAACGCGCCGGAATGCTGCCGGGTCGCCGCCGTGGTCTGGGTGAGCGGTGCGGGCGGCCCGGCGGTAGGCCACCTTGATTTCCTTAGCGGTCGCCGTGACCGGAATCCGGAGCACCTGGTAATGCGAGCTGTTGCCCTGCGTCAAGCAAAGATCCTTTTGGTCGATGGTGCCAGCCCATCCTGGACGTCCGGCCTGGCCAGTTTAACCGGCAAGGGGAACAACGAGCGCAGGGGCACGGAAGGTTCCCGACGGCTGGCATAATTCAGCGCATGATGATCGCAGTCGCCGTTAACCCCGCGGCCTCCTTCGGCCGCGGGGTTAACGCCGGCAACGAGGCGGCCGCGTGCTTCCGGTCGGCCGGGGCCGACGTCGTGGTCCTCTCCGGGGACAGCTACCAAGAACTCGCACGGATGGTAGACGGGGCACTGGCCGCAGGGGTGGACGCCCTGGTGATGGTTGGCGGCGACGGAATGGTCCACCTCGGCATCAATGCGCTCGCAGGATCGGACCTGCCCTTTGGTACTGTCCCGCTGGGGATCGTCCCGACCGGCACCGGGAATGACATGGCCCGGACCCTCGGCCTGCCGGCACACAACATCCCCGGCGCCTGCGAGCGGGTGCTCGCGGCCCTGGCCGCCGGCGGGCGGCTGATTGACGCCGGACGCGTTTGGTCCGACGGCAAGTCCAGCTGGTTTGCCGGGGTGTTGTCCGCGGGCTTCGACGCTGCCGTCAACGAACGGGCCAATGCCTGGCGTTGGCCGCGGGGCAAGGCCCGCTATAACCTTGCCATGCTCCGCGAACTGGCCTCCTTCCGCCCGATCAACTACACAGTGACGGCCGACGGCGCTCGTTGGCGGCAGTCGGCGATGCTGATTTCGGTCGCCAACGGCCAGTCGATTGGCGGCGGCATGAAGGTCACGCCCGACGCCGTGCTCGACGACGGCTTGCTGGACCTCTTTATCGTCGGCCCGCTGTCCAGGGCCGGCCTGCTCAGGGTATTTCCGAAGGTTTTCTCCGGTGGCCATCTCGGGCATCCGGCCGTGCACATCCGCCGGGTGCGCTCGGTGGAGCTGTCAGCGGACGGCGTGGTGGCCTACGCGGACGGCGAGCGGATCGGGCCGCTGCCGCTCACCATCGAGGTGGTTCCTGGAGCCATCCGGGTCCTCGCCTAGGCTGTAGGCGGCAAGCTGCGGGCCCGTGAATGCGGTGCGGCGCGGGAACGGCGGAACGCCACGGAGCGGCGCTTGGCAAATGTTCCGGCGGCACCCGGCGCCGCCTCCGGTCCGGGAGCCCAGTGCGAGAGTCTAGAATCATGCGGAGGCCCAGCAGGAAGCGAACGGGCACAGCGACACGGAGGCGAGGCATGGGCAGTAAGGGCGAAACGGGGCCCTTGCCGGCGGCGGGCGGGAACCTCGATCTCCGTCGCGCGCACCGGGGACGGCGGGGGAGTCTCGCGTTCCTGGCGCTCGCAGTCACAGCCGCCCTGGCGGGCTGCAGCGTCGGTGTGCCCGATCCCGCCGCTGCCAAGCCGACGCCGCTTGCCCCCACGGTTGACGCCCCCACCGTAACCCCCGGCCACGACTCCGCCGCGGTTGCGGCGAAGGACATGCCCTTCGCCGCCGGGGAGAGCCTCGCTGCCGGCGTGCCGGTCCGGCTCTCCGACGCGCTTGGCGAAGCCCCCGGCTGGAAGCCCGGCAAACAGGAGGTGGCCGGCGGCAGCGAATACCTTAAGGCGGACGGCTGCCTGGTCTCGGCCAAGACCCGGGTGAACCAGGGCGCACTGGCCGTTGCCGGGAGTGACAAGGCCTCCACCGAAGCGCTCTTCAGGTATCTGGATCCGAGTATCCTGCCGTCCTATCTCACGACAGACACCCTGCGATGGGGCGCAGACCCGGATAAGCCCGCCCCCGGTGTTGAGATGCTCGTGCTGGAAAGCGGGGCCAAGGCCGGAGCCCGGGCAAGCGCCGTCTACGCCAGACTGTTCAGCAAGGCCGGCAACTCCGTCTATATCTCCGTCTCCTGCCCGGACGCCGGCACCCTCACGGCCGCACGCGCCAACGTCGCGGAATACCTGGGTGTGATTCCACCGTCTGACTAATCCGCCCGCGCACCTCACGGGTGGCCGTCGTCGGTCCGTCCGGTGTCTGGCCAGGTTCTGCTGGTTTTCCTCGGCGATTGCCTGTCTGGTGCGAGCGAGCTGATCAGCAGGCCGAACGGGCGCCAGTTACCTGGTCCAGTAGGGCAGCAGAAGTGAAACCAGTTAAGCAATGAATCTTGTTTTTAGAGATAGCATAAATCCATGATCCGATCCCCGTGGACCCGCAGGCTTGCTGCGGTGGCCTCCCTTGGTGACGAGACACGCCGGAGATTGTTTGATTTTGTGGCCTCTGCAGGGCATGCGGCCAGCCGGGACGAGGCAGCCGCGGCCCTTGGCCTGCCGCGGAGCACGGCCTCCTTCCAACTGGACCGGCTGGTGCAGGAAGGCGTGCTGGCGGTGGAGTTCCAGAAGCTCGGGGGCAGGGGAGGCCCCGGTTCGGGCCGGCCGGCCAAGCTGTACCGGGCCGCAGTCCAGGAAGTGGCAGCTTCGGTGCCGGACCGCAACTACGACCTCGCCGCGGAGCTGTTGGTCTCCGCCATCGAGGAATCGGCGACCGACGGCGGCTCCGCCCGGGAGGCGCTGGTTCGGGCGGCCTACGCGCGCGGGCAGGCATCAGCCCGGGCGGAGACCGGCATGGCCGGCTTCGCGGAGTTCCTCACGGCCGAGGGATATCTCCCCACGAGCGACGGCGAGGGGGGCTTTGTGCTGTTGAACTGCCCCTTCCACCGGATCGCCGACGGCCACAGCGCGGTGGTCTGCGCCATGAACGGTGCGTTCCTGGCCGGCGCCGCGGCGGGCTGCGGAATTGACCCGACCCAGGTTGGGGCACTGGATATTGCAGGTCTCAGGGCACGGGGCGCGGCACTGCCGGCGCAATGCTGCGCCCGGGTTGGGCCCCTCCCGGCAGGCTCCTGAACGGCCCTCACGGGCTCCTCGCGGACACTGCTTTCGGACACTCTGCCGGCTCTCCTCGGCCCCGGTCGACTGATTTATACTCCCGGGCGGCGGGTCACGCCAGCTTAAGCTTCGCGGACCCCTGGTTGCCGGTCAGCAGCACACCGGCGATCACCAGCAGGCCACCGAGGACTTGCACGAGTGTGAGCGGAGTCCCGAGGAGCACTGTGATGATGGCAGTGAAGACCACTATCAGGTTGAGGTAGTTCCCGGCGGCGCCCGGCGGGGTGTCCTTTAATGCCAGGTTCCAGAACAGGTAAGAGCCGAGGGACGGGAAGACCGTGATGTAGGCCAGCGACCAGCCCTCGGCCGGGGTGTCCGGGAACTGCACTCCCAGGGCGAGGGCGAACGGCGACAGCGTCACGGCCGCGATGACCACCTGAACGGCGGTGGCAGCTACCGGCGGAACCCCGAGCCGGCGGGCGATAATCGTGTATAAACCCCAGACCACTATCGCGCCGATCATCAGTAGTTCGCCGGTGTTGATGGAGAGGCTGAGGATCCGTCCCGGCTCGCCCCTGGTCAGCACCAGCAGCACGCCGAGCAGGCCGAGGCAGATGCCGAGCCAGCCCAGGCGTGTGGTCCGCTCGCCCAGCAACACGATGGCCAGCACCACGATCAGGGCCGGGTTGGCCGCCGTGATCAGGGAAGCGTTCATCGCCGAGGTATACCCGAGTGCACCGTAGAGCAGCAGCGTGTACCCGCTCATGCCCAGCACACTCAGGAGCAGGAGCGCCGGCCAGCGGCGCAACACGGCGGGCCAGTCCGGCTTTTCGATGATCTGGGCCAGGACCAGCAACGGCACCGCGGCAAGGGTCCAGCGCCAGAAAGTCAGCTCCAGCGGGGTCATCGAGGCGACGGCTGCCTGGCCGACGACGAAATTTCCGGACCAGAACAAGGTGGCCAGGACAAGGTACAGGGACGCTTTCACCGCTTGAATGTACACCAGGCCGGACCGGCACCCGCGGGTAGAATTGACCTGTGCCCGTATACCTGGATCATGCCGCAACTACCACCCTCGCCCCGGAAGCCCTGGCCGCGCTGACGCGCGAACTGTCCCGGACAGGCAACCCGTCCTCGCTGCACGGATCCGGCCGGCGCGCGCGCCGCGCCGTGGAGGACGCCCGCGAGATGCTGGCCGCCGCAGCCGGCGCACACCCCTCGGAAGTCATCTTCACCTCCGGCGGTACCGAAGCGGACAACCTCGCGGTCAAGGGCCTGTACTGGTCCCGGCGCGCCGCAGACCCTGCCCGTACGCGTATCCTGTGCTCCGCCGTCGAGCACCATGCCGTGCAGGACACCGTCGAGTGGCTTGAACGGCACGAGGGTGCCGAGGTCTGCTGGCTGCCGGTCGATGCCGACGGCGTCGTGGATCTTACGGTGCTGGCCGCAGAACTGTCCCGCGATCCGGCGTCGATCGCCCTGGTCACCGTGATGTGGGCCAACAACGAAGTGGGAAGCGTCCAGCCGGTCGCCGACATTGTCCGGCTGGCGCACACTGCCGGTGTGCCGGTGCATTCCGACGCCGTACAGGCTTTCGGGTCCGTCCCCGTGGACTTCCGCGGCACCGGACTGGACGCAATGTCCATCTCCGGACACAAGATCGGCGGCCCGGTTGGCGTCGGTGCCCTGCTTCTGGGCCGCGCAGTAACGCTCATTCCCGTGCAGCACGGCGGGGGACAGGAGCGTGATGTCCGCTCCGGGACCCTTGACACGGCATCCATCGCCGCGTTCGCCGCTGCAGCCGAATCAGTTACCGCCAACCTCGCGGCGGAGGCCGGGCGCATCGCAGCGCTCCGGGACCGGCTGATCGACGGCGTGCTGGCAGCGGTGCCGGAGGCCCGGCTTCGGGGTGCCGCCGGGGCCGGGAGACTGCCGGGCAATGCGCACTTCACCTTCCCCGGCTGCGAAGGCGATTCGCTGCTTTTCCTGCTGGATCTGGCGGGGGTTGAATCGTCCACGGGCTCGGCGTGCACGGCAGGCGTGCCCCGGCCGTCACACGTACTGCTGGCCATGGGACTGGACGAGGACACGGCCCGGGGTGCCCAGCGGTTCAGCCTGGGGCACTCCTCGACCGGAAACGACGTCGACGCCCTGTTGGCGGCCTTGCCCGGTGCCTACTCACGCGCCCGCCAGGCCGGAATGGCCGGACATGAATCCACGATCCAGACCGCCGGCACCCTGGCGCGCCAGGCCGCCGGAGATACTGCCCGTCAGGCCGACGGCGGGAGCTGATCCAGCGGGACGGCGGGATCGGCCAGGACCCCGGGCGGCAGGGCTGACCTTGAGGCGATGAGCGCCTTGATAATCTTCTGCGGTTTGTCAGAGCGCGGCCAGTTCACGCTCATTCCCGCGACTACCGTTCCGCCGTGCTGCCAGAAGGCCAGGAATTTGCCCGCCGCCAGGGAGCCACGGATTATAGGTGGCCCCGAGCTGAGCGCCGGGAAGCCGGAGTACTCCATGCTGACGTTGAACTGGTCGGTGTAGAAGTACGGGATTGTGTCCAGGACGGCGGCCTGGCCCAGCATGGACATGGCCGCGACCTTGCCGCCGTTGAGGGCATTGGACCAGTGCTCGCTGCGCTGATGTTCCCCGGTGAAGGGGTGCAGGGCATTGGCGACGTCGCCGGCCGCGAAGATCCCGGCGACCGAGGTCCGCAGCGAGGCATCCGTGAGGATACCGTTCCGCACTGCGATGCCGGCCGCTTCGGCGAGTGAGACCTCGGGGGCCACGCCCACGGCCATAACCACCACGTCCGCCGGCAGGACCTCGCCAGAGTCGGTCACCACAGCCGTGACACGGCCCGCGTGGCCGGATACCGCTGCGGCCGAGGCGGGGAGCCTGAATCGGATGCCGTTGGCTTCGTGCAGCGAGCGGAAGAAGCCCCCCAGTTCCGGCCCGATCGCGGCGCCCAGCGGCACTTCCTCCAGGCCCAGCAGCGTGACGGTATTTCCATAGGCGCACGCGGCAGCGGCTAGCTCCATGCCGATCCAGCCTGAGCCGATCATCACCACGTTGAGGCCGCCGGCGGACAGGCGGCTGCGCAGCCGGCGGCTGTCCCCTACTGTCCTGAAAGTATGGACCCCGTCGAGCCCGCTGCCGGGCAGGGGCAGTGTTCGGGGTCGTGCGCCGGTGGCAAGCAGCAGCGAGCCGTACTCCAGCCGGGCGCCGTCCCGGAGGATTACGGCACGGGCTTCCGGGTCGATTTGTGCGGCCGGCGTCCCCAGCCGCAGGTCGACGCCGTTCTCCCGGTACCAGGCGTCGGGCAGCACCGGCAGGGTGTCCTCGCCGGCCGTGCCCAGTAGGTATTCCTTGGACAGCGGTGGGCGCAGGTAAGGGTGGTGGCTCTCTTCTGCGAACAGGATGAGCCGTCCGGTGAAACCTTCCGCCCGCAATGTCTTGGCGGCCGTGGCGCCGGCCAGGCCGCCGCCCACGATGACGATGTCCGCAACAGCCATGTCCGCCCGCTTCCCGTGTGTGCAAACCTTCTAAAACCGGTAAGTCAAATTTTAGAAGTGGTGCGGGGAGCAGTCAAGTGATTTTGGGGGAGGAATCGGCGTGGCGATAGAATGGGGCGGCAGGCATTGTGTTATTCCTGCGCACCCCGGACCCTAAAGAAAGCCAGTATGCGAGTTCTAGCAGCCATGAGCGGCGGCGTCGATTCCGCCGTTGCCGCAGCCCGCGCCGTCGAGGCGGGCCACGACGTCGTCGGCGTCCACCTGGCCTTGTCCCGAATGCCGGGGACCTTGCGCACCGGCAGCCGCGGCTGCTGCACCATCGAGGACTCCCGGGATGCCTGGCGTGCCTGCGACGTGCTCGGTATCCCTTACTACGTTTGGGATTTCTCGGAGCGCTTCAAGGAAGACGTGGTCCAAGACTTCATCGACGAATACGCCGCGGGCCGCACTCCCAACCCCTGCATGCGCTGCAACGAACGGATCAAGTTCGCCGCGCTGCTGGAGAAGGCGATCGCCCTGGGTTTCGACGCAGTCTGCACCGGCCACTACGCCAAGGTGATCAACGACGCCGAAGGCAACCCCGAGCTGCACCGGGCCGCGGACTGGGCCAAGGACCAGAGTTACGTCCTCGGCGTCCTCACGCATGAGCAGCTCAAACACTCCATGTTCCCGCTCGCTGATACTCCGTCCAAGGCCGAAGTCCGCGCCGAGGCCGAGCGCCGCGGACTCTCCGTCGCCAACAAGCCCGATAGCCACGACATCTGCTTCATCCCCGACGGCGACACTGCCGGCTGGCTGGCCGAAAAGATCGAGATGACCACCGGCGACATCGTGGACGAGTCCGGCGCGAAGGTCGGCGAGCACCCGGGTGCCAACGCCTTCACCGTCGGCCAGCGTCGTGGCCTGAAGCTGGGTACGCCCGCCGCTGATGGCAAGCCACGCTTTGTACTTGAAATCCGGCCGAAGGAAAACAGGGTGGTGGTGGGCCCAGAGGCGCTGCTGGCCATCGACGAGATCCGAGGCATTAAGGTCTCCTGGGCAGGGCTGCCAATCGCCGAGGTCCACACCGGTGAAGAATTCGACTGCTACGCCCAGGTCCGCGCGCACGGCGACCCCGTACCCGCGACGGCGCGGGTGGAGCACCCCGACGCCGGCGACGGCCGCACGGGCGCTACGGGTAACCTCGTTGTGACCTTAACGGAACCCCTGCGGGGTGTGGCTCCGGGCCAGACCGTGGTGCTCTATCAGGGCAGCCGGGTACTGGGGCAGGCCACTATCGATGCAGCCCGATCGCTGCAGCGGGCTGCTCTCTAAGCGGGCTGCTCTCCAAACGGGCTGCTCTCCGAACGGGCTGGCGGCAGGCTGGACCCTGTTGCCGCCGGAAGGCCGCACACCTTGGGTGTGCGGCCTTTTTGCGAGCTGACCGCTGTGGCGGTTTGCGCCACTGCGGCACCTCGGGCGCTATCGGACGCTGCCGGTTTTCAGCCGGGATTCCTGCAGATAACGTCGAGTTCTTTGCATTCGTGTAAATTTTGTGTCTCATCTCACAGAATGCAACGATTCACCTGTTGATCTTCTGGTTGAATCAAGGCATCAGGACAGGGTGCTGACCCCGGGGCCACCATTAACCCTGGCCGGCACACTAGTACTCATCGAACAGAAAGTTCACAGATGGCAATGAACAAAAAGGCCCTGCAAAGCGCCATCGCGCTCGCCGGGGTATCCGCCTTCGCACTGACTGCCTGCACCGGCCCCTCCGGCGGCGGCGGGACCTCGACCGGCAGCGCGGCCGGCACAGGCACTATTACGTACGGCACCACCGATAAGGTAGTCACTCTCGACCCGGCCGGGTCCTACGACGCCGGCTCCTTTATGGTGATGAACCAGATCTACCCGTTCCTGCTCAACTCGAAACCGGGCACTGCAGACTCCACTCCCGACATTGCCGAGTCGGCTTCCTTCACGAGCCCCACGGAGTACACCGTCAAGCTCAAGCCCGGCCTCAAGTTCGCCAACGGGCACGCACTGACGTCCTCCGACGTGAAGTTCTCGATCGACCGCGTCGTCAAGATCGCCGACGACAACGGTCCCGCGTCACTTCTCGGGAACCTCGATTCGGTCGCAGTCAAGGACGACTCCACGGTGGTCTTCACGCTCAAGGCCGGCAACGACCAGGTCTTCCCGGGCGTCCTGGCAGCCAACGCGGGTCCGATCATCGACGAAGAGGTCTTCCCGGCTGACAAGCTGCTGACCGACGACGAAATCGTCAAGGGCCGCCCGTTCGCCGGTCCCTACACAATCGAGAGCTACAAGAAGAACGAGCTCGTGGGCCTGAAGGTCAACCCGGACTACCAGGGCCTGCTCGGAAAGCCCGCCAACGGCGGCGCGACCATCAAGTACTACGCTGATTCCAACAACCTCAAGCTGGATGTCCAGCAGGGCAACATCGACGTAGCCGGCCGCAGCCTGACAGCCACCGATGCCGCGGACCTTGAGAAGGATTCCAAGGTCAAGGTCTACAAGGGCCCGGGCGGCGAGTTGCGCTACATCGTGTTCAACTTCGACACCATGCCGTTTGGTGCCAAGGCCGCCGACGCCGATCCCGCGAAGGCGCTTGCCGTGCGGCAGGCGATGGCTAACGTCGTCGACCGCGACGCGATCGCCAGCCAGGTCTACAAGGGCACGTATCTGCCGGCATACTCCGTCGTTCCTGACGGTTTCGTCGGAGCCATCCAGCCGCTCAAGGAAATGTACGGCGACGGCAGCGGCAAGCCCAGCCTCGACAAGGCCAAAAAAGCCTTCGCCGATGCGGGCGTCACGGCACCGGTTACCATCAAGCTCCAGTACAACCCGGACCACTATGGCAAGTCCTCGGGCGATGAGTACGCCATGATCAAGGAGCAGCTGGAGAAGTCGGGCCTGTTCAAGGTTGACCTGCAGTCCACCGAGTGGGTCACCTACTCGAAGGACCGTACCTCCGATGCCTACCCGGTTTACCAGCTCGGCTGGTTCCCGGATTACTCCGACGCGGACAATTACCTCACTCCGTTCTTCGTCCCCGGCAACTTCCTGAAGAACCACTACGAAAACCCGACTGTCACGGACCTGATCAGCAAGCAGCTGACCACCGTCGACAAGACCGAGCGCGAAAAGGTGCTTGGCGAGGCCCAGACGGCCGTCGCAAAGGACCTGTCCACGCTGCCGTTGCTGCAGGGTGCCCAGCTGATGGTCGCCGGCAAGGACGTTAAGGGTGTTGAGAAGACCCTGGATGCTTCCTTCAAGACCCGTCTTGGTGTCATTTCCAAGTAAGTCCCATCCCATCCGGTTCTGACCAGCCAACGAGGCGGGGCGCCCACACGGCGTCCCGCCTTTGGTGCTGTTACAAGGACAACAGATTCCGGAGCCCGCGTGGCTCCCGGAACACACACTGAGGTACCAATGACAACACTTATCGAGGCGCCGCCGACCGACGGCGAAGGCCTCCTGCCGACAAAGAAGAAATCGACCGGTGGGGGACTGGGCCGATACATCCTGATCAGGTTCTTCCTGATCTTCCCGACGATCCTCATCCTTGTCACCATGGTGTTCTTCCTGATGCGCACCACCGGCGACCCTATTACCGCTGCCCTGGGCGGCCGGCTCCCGCCGGAACAGCTGCAGGAACGGATCACAGCGGCCGGGTACGACCGGCCCATCTTTGTGCAGTACTTCGAGTACCTGGCGCAGCTCATCACCGGCAACTTCGGCACCACCCTCTCGGATAACCGCCCGGTCTCGGAGATGCTTGCCACCTATGGCGCGGCCACCCTGGAACTGACAATTAACGCCCTTCTGGTGGCCCTGGCCGTCGGTATTCCGCTGGGCCTGGTCGCGGCGCACCGCCGCGACAAAGGCCCCGACGCGGCGCTGCGGGTCTTTGCGATCCTTTGTTATGCCACGCCGGTCTTCTTCTCCGGGCTTCTCTTCAAACTGACATTCGCCGTCTGGCTGGGCTGGCTCCCGGTAGCCGGGCGCGCGAAGCCCGGCACCGAGCTCGCCCTGACCGCGCTCGAGGCGCCGACGGGCATCTATTGGCTGGACGCCATCCGCAGCGGCAATACCGCAGCATTGGCCGACGTTATGGCCCACGCCGTCCTGCCTGCACTAGCCTTGGGCCTGCTGACCGCCGGCATCTTCCTGCGGCTGGTCAGGACCAATGTCATCGGCACCCTCGGCAAGGACTACGTCGAGGCCGGCCGTTCCCGCGGGGTGAGCGAATTCCGGCTGGTCACCAAACACGCCTACAAACCTGCACTGATCCCCATTATCACCGTGATGGGACTGCAGATCGCCGTGCTGCTGGGCGGCGCGGTGCTGACCGAGACCACGTTCGAATGGAAGGGCCTGGGCTTCCAGCTCGCGACCTACCTGACGGCCCGCGACTTCGTAGCAGTCCAAGGCATCGTGGTCCTCCTCGCAGTGATCGTGGCTGTGACCAACTTCTTCGTGGACATTGTCGCCGCGCTGATCGACCCCCGCGTGAGGTACTGATATGAGCACCACTGCCGTTACTGAACCTGCCAAAGATCCCCGGGGACCCTGGGTCCGGCGACTGCCGGTCATATCCCACTTCAACAAAAGCGTTGGCCTGCAGCGCGGAATGCTGGTGGCAGGGCTTGTACTCACAGCAGTCTTCCTGCTGACCGCGATTTTTGCGCCGCTGGTCGCGCCCTTTGGTTTCTCCCAGATTTCCGACGCCGACGGCGGCTTCCCGGCCCAGCAAGCGCCGGGCGGGAAGCACCTGATGGGAACAACCGTCGGCGGTTACGATGTTTTCTCCCGGGTGGTCTGGGGAGCCCAAACGGCCGTTCTGGTCATCATTGTGGCGGTGATCATGTCGATTTTCATCGGTGTGATCCTGGGCCTGGTCAGCGGCTACATCGGCGGCTGGCTGGACCGGACGCTCGTGGTGATCGCCGATGCGGTTTACGCCTTCCCGCCGCTGCTGGTGGCCATCGTGATGGCGATCGCCATCAGCGGCGGCAGGTCCAGCCTCTGGGGCGGTATCCTCGCTGCGGCGATTTCCATCACGGTCGTTTTTATTCCGCAGTACTTCCGTGTGATCCGGGCCGAAACCATCCGGCTCAAGGCGGAACCCTTTGTGGAGTCGGCCAAGGTGGTGGGTGCCTCAAACATCCGCATTATGCGCCTCCACGTGTTCAAGAACGCCACCCGCACGCTGCCCCTGATCTTTACCCTCAACGCCTCCGAAGCCATCCTGACCCTTGCAGGCCTGGGTTTTTTGGGCTTCGGCATTGAGCCGACGTCGGCCGCCGAGTGGGGCTTCGACCTGAACAAGGCGCTGGCGGACACCACGTCAGGTATCTGGTGGACAGGTGTCTTCCCCGGGCTCGCTATCGTCCTCACCGTCCTTGGACTGACTCTTGTCGGCGAGAGCATCAATGACCTTAACGACCCCCGCCTGCGGGGCCGCAGGAAGGCTGCCGCCGGCAAGGGCGGGCCGGATTCCAGCACCGGTGCCCCGGCTGCACTCGACGCAGAAGTGAGAAGTTCATGACTATCAACATCGACAAAAAGGGCACGGGCCCGGTCCTCGACATCGAGCACCTCAAGGTCACCTTCGCCACAGATGCCGGCGACGTTTACGCCGTCAAGGACGTCAGTCTCCAGGTCAACCCCGGCGAAGTCGTGGCGATCGTGGGCGAATCCGGCTCCGGCAAAACCGTGACGGCCAAGACCATCCTGGGCCTGCTGCCGGAGACCGCTATCAGCTCCGGAGCGGTGCTGATCAACGGCAACAACGTGATCAGCGTCAGTCCCGCGAAGTTGCGGGAGATCCGTGGCCGCGACGTCGCCATGGTCTTCCAGGAACCGTCCACGGCGCTGAACCCCGTCTTCACTGTCGGCTGGCAGATTGCCGAAGGCATTCGCGCCCACACCCGCCACGGGGGAACCGGGCGGGTCAACGCCAAGGAAGCCAAAAACCGCGCCGTTGAGGCGCTCCGCAAGGTGGGCATTCCGGACCCCGAAACGCGGGTCAACTTCTATCCGCACCAGTTCTCCGGCGGGCAGAAGCAGCGTGTGGTCATCGCCGCGGCGCTGGCCCTGAACCCGGGCCTCATCGTGGCGGACGAGCCGACCACCGCGCTGGACGTTACGGTACAGGCGGAGATCCTTGAGCTCCTGCGGGACCTCCGGGACCAGTACGGAACCTCGATCGTGCTGATCACCCACAACATGGGGGTGGTGGCCGACCTCGCCGACCGCGTCGTTGTGATGTACCAGGGTGATGTCGTCGAAGAGGCGGCCGCACGCGTGCTGTTCGCCGAACCGAAGCAGGACTACACAAAGAAGCTCCTGGCCGCCGTCCCGCACCTGGGCCGGAACTCTGCTTCCGAAGGCATGACCCAGCGGGCACACCAGGGCGGCAAGGTGCTCGTCGAGGCCAGGAACCTGACCATCGAGTATCCCGGACGGCTGGGCAGCCCCGCTTTTAAGGCCGTGGACGGGGTGAATTTCACACTCTCCGAGGGTGAGGTCTTTGGCCTCGTGGGGGAGTCAGGCTCCGGGAAAACGACGATCGGGCGTGCGATCGCCGGCCTGAACCGGACCACCGGCGGCAGCCTGAAGGTGCTGGGCTACGAAATGCTCAACCTGAAGGAGCGCACCTTCAAGCCGCTGCGCAAGGAGATCGGGTTCGTTTTCCAGGACCCTGCGGCGTCTTTCAATCCGCAGTTGACGATCGGTGACTGCATCGCCGAACCCCTGATCATCCACTCCAATCCCGGCCCGGCGCAGGCCAGGCAACGGACCCGGGAGCTGCTCGAAGCCGTGCAGTTGCCGGCCGCCTATGCCGACAGGTTTCCGCATGAGCTCTCCGGCGGGCAGCGTCAGCGCGCGTCACTCGCGCGGGCACTGATCCTGAACCCGAAGCTGCTCATCGCCGACGAGCCGACGTCGGCGCTGGACGTGTCAGTCCAGGCCGTGGTGCTGGAGCTGTTCAAGGACATCCAGGCCGAATTCGGCTTTGCCGCCCTGTTCATCAGCCACGACCTCGCGGTGGTAGATATCCTCTCCCACTGGGTTGGTGTTCTGTACAAGGGCAAGATGGTGGAACAGGGGCTCGGTAACCAAGTGATGGGGCATCCGCAGCACGAGTACACCAAAAAGCTCATTGCTTCGCTGCCGGTTCCGGATCCGGACGAGCAGGCCAGGCGCCGGGAGGAATTCCGCGCCGTGCTGCACGGCTAAGCCGATTCCTCGGCACACCAGGGGACATGCCCGCCGTTCTGAATGAACGGCGGGCATGTCCCTGGTGTGGTGGTGGAAAACAGTGCTGTGGTGGAAAACAGTGCGGTGGCGGAAAACGCAGGTTACGGCCCGCGGCGCCGTAGGAACCGTCCGAGCTTAACAGCCGAAGTGATTCGGGCGGTGGCCCTAGAATGGGTCAATGACCGAGCAGAACCAGACACCTCCCGACGCCGAATCCTATGACCCGGGAGCCAGCTCGCTGGCCGGTCAGGTGGATCCGGCGGTGATGGCTGAGCTGTTGTCGATCCGTTCCAGCATCGATAATATCGATGCCACGCTCGTTTACCTTCTCGCTGAGCGCTTCAAAGCCACCCAGAAGGTCGGATTCCTGAAGGCCACCCACAAGCTTCCCGCCGGGGATCCTGGCCGGGAGACCGCTCAGATCTCGCGACTGCGCCGCCTCGCCGCGGAGGCCCACCTGGACCCGGCGTTTGCCGAAAAATTCCTCAACTTCATCATCGGCGAAGTCATCCGGCACCACGAGGCCATTGCCGAGGACCACCTGGCTTCCCTGGCCGCTGACAGCCTCGCCGCCGGCACCCAAGCCCCGCTCATGGGCCGATCCGTAGGCACTGCCGGCGCCTCCGAGACCGCCTAAGCGTGGCCGCTCCACTGGCCGCGGGGCCGCAACAGGTCACCGCCACCGCTCTGGGCGCCTGGCCCGGCGAGGACCCGGTCGAGTCCGCACGCATCATCCGCGGTGAGCTCGGCGGCCCGCACCTGCCGTTCCTGGCCGAGCTTCCGGACCGGGGTGTCGGTTCGGACGCGCTCGGGCGGACGGCTTCCCTGCTGGTGGACCTTTCCGTAGACGTCCAGCCCTACGGCTGGCGGATCGTGGACCGGCCCGGCAAGGACTTCAAACGGGCGCGCTCGGCGCTCTCAACCGACATTAACATTCTTGCCGACGTCATCGGCGCCGAGGACAGCCCGGCCACAGATCTCAAGGTTCAGCTGCGGGGACCGCTCAGCCTCGCCGCCGGACTGCACCTGCACAACGGGGAGCGTGCCCTGATTGACTACGGCGCCAGGCGGGACCTTGCCGCGTCCCTGGCAGCGGGTGCCGGCAGCTACCTCAGCCGCATAGCCGCCGCGGCTCCCGGAGCCCGGATCGTGGTGGAGATCGACGAACCGGAGATAGCGTCCGTCCTGGCCGGCACCATTCCCACCTCCAGCGGCTACCGGACGCTGCGCTCGGTAGCCGGCCAGGAGGCCACCGATTCCTGGGAGTTGCTCATCAACGCGCTGCGGGAGGCCGGCGCCGTCGAGGTCGTTGTCTGTGTCCCGGAAGTCGAGGCGCCCTTCGACCGGATCCTGGCTGCCGGAGCCGACGGGATCGCGGTGCCCCTCCGGGCGCTGACATCGCGCCAGTGGGAACAGCTCGCCGGCGCAGTGGAAGGCGGCAAACGGCTGTGGGCGGGAGCGCTGGATGTCTCCAATCCCGCCGCCGCGCTGCCTCGGGTCGCCGACGTCGTGGAAACGCTCTGGCGGCCGTGGCGCCAGCTGGGCCTGGCCGCCGCGACTCTCGGTGGTGTACGGGTCACGCCCTCAGACGGGCTGGCCAGGCATTCGCCGGCATCGGCGACGGCGGTCCTGACCCGGCTGGTGCAGGTGTCCGACGGCCTCAACCAGCTGGCGCTCGGCTAGCGCGGGCCCGATCCTCAGCTGCGGCTTTCCCACCGGTCAGGCCGGGCGCGGTCCGGCAAATACCCCGGCACTGACACTCCGCCGGGGTAAGGGTCCAGCCGATAGTCGAAGTGCCCGGCATAGACCAGGATCAGCCCGAGCTGCGGCTGGATCACCTTGACCTGGATCCGGTGCCTTCCGGCGGTGCCTTCCTCAGGCGCCCACCACTGTTCGGCGTAGGCCTTGGCGTCCAGCGCGGCCGGCAGGGGAATCCGCAGCGGCCCCAGAAAGAGCCGCGACGCCTCCGATACGCCGCGCAGCCTGCCACCGGCGGTGACACTGAGGTTGAGGTCCGTGACCAGCCGCCGGTACCGTCCGACGTAATCCAGCAGGCCGGACCGGCTGCCGGAGTCATCGAAGCTTGTGGTGTCGTGGAAGAGCCTGGTGGTGCCCGGGAAGAAGATCTCGCGCCGGGCCGTCAGGCTGGACCGGCCGAAAGGGTCCAGATGGGCGTGGTTTTCGATCCGGAACGGGATGCCTTCCCCGTACTCCGGGAAAAAGGCCTCCTCGCCGCCGGCGGGACGCAGCAGGGGGCGCAGCCAGCTTTGCCGGCAGCCGACCACCTCAAACACACCCTCGCCGACGCCGAAATGGCCTGAGCCGGGAGTGAGGGAAAAATACTCCTGCAGCTCCGGCTGCAGCCGGCCGAAGTCGGCGCCGAGGGCCAGTTGGTAGATCGGGGTGCTCACAAGTCCTCCTGGGATGCTTGGCTTGTTGACGTCTTCCTGTCCACAGCATGCGGGACGGCGGCGCATTTGTCACAGCGGGCCCCGCTTATGGCCCTCCGTGCGGTGCCCGGGCAGGCCGCCGCCATGCCCGGGCACCGCTGAATACGACAAAGCCATTGCAATAAGGGAATATATACATATGAAGGCACGCATTCTGATAGTGGACGATGACGAGGCGCTGGCCGAGATGATCGGTATTGTTCTGCGCAATGACGGGTTCGAACCCGTCTTCTGCGCCGACGGCGGGCAGGCGCTCGAAGTCTTCCGCTCGTCCAAGCCCGACCTTGTGCTGCTGGACCTTATGCTTCCGGGCATCGACGGCATTGAAGTCTGCCGACAGATCCGTGCCGAATCCGATGTTCCAATCGTGATGCTTACTGCCAAGGCGGATACGTCCGATGTGGTCCGCGGTCTTGAGTCCGGTGCCGACGACTATGTCCCGAAGCCCTTCAAGCCGGCCGAGCTGGTCGCCCGGGTCCGGGCACGGCTCCGGCCCGGCGACCAGAAGGCGCCGGAGACGCTGCACATCGCCGACGTCACTATCGACGTCGCAGGCCACCTCGTGAGCCGCGGGGCCGAGCGCATCTCGCTGACACCGCTGGAATTTGACCTGCTGGTCGCGCTGGCGCGCAAACCCTGGCAGGTTTTCACCCGGGAACTGCTCCTGGAACAGGTCTGGGGCTACCGGCATGCTGCGGACACGCGTCTGGTCAACGTCCACGTCCAGCGGCTCAGGTCAAAAATTGAACGTGACCCGGAAGCCCCCGAAGTTGTATTGACGGTCCGTGGTGTCGGCTACAAAGCAGGTTCCTGAGCCACCGGAGGGCCTCGCCGGAGCAGCTCCGGTGAGCACCTCGCCGGAGCCGTCCGGCGTCGTGGGACCAGGTACTGCGGGTCCCGCGGCCCCGGCCGCCGCGCATGCGGACGGTCCCGCGGTCCGCCGGCAGGCCCTGCGGTTCCGGACCCGGCTTTGGATGAAGCGGTCCCGGATCGTGGGCGTGCGGGTGGCCAGGCTGGTTGGCACCGGCTCTTCCCGCCTGCTTCCGGGTATCCGCTATCTGCTCCGGTCCCTGCACCGCAAATGGCGTCGTTCCATGCAGTTCCGGACCGTCCTGACGACACTGATGCTCGCAGTCGCATCATTTGCAGTCGTCGGGGCCTATTTGTCCAACCAGATCGCCAATAATCTCTTCCAGGAACGGCTGGCCCAGGCCGAGTCGGAGACACGATACAACGTCAAGCAGGTCCAGGACACCTTCGACGGCGCCCAGGTCACCGACCAGTCCAGTGTTATCACCCTCGTTTATGACACTTTGAACGCCGTCGAGGGACGCGGTTCCGTGATCCAGCGGCGCTACGTCTTCGAAGCCATGCCGGAGCAGACCAAACCGCGCAACCGCTGGGTCGAATCGAGGGCCTCGGACCAGCTCACCATCAGCGTCATTCCGACCGAGCTGCGCAAGGCGGTGCAGGATTCCGGCAAGGAGCAGTTCTGGGCTTCCACGGAATTCCCGGTGGGTACCGAGGACCGGCCCGGAATTGCAGTGGGCAACAAGGTCACTTTCAACGGCACGGTCTACGAGCTGTACCTGATTTATGACCTCAATACGGCACAAAAGACCCTTGACGAGATCCAAAACGTACTGCTGGCCGGCGGTGCCGTGCTGGCGCTGCTGATTGGTGCCGTCGCCTGGTATGTGACCCGGAACGTCGTCAGCCCGGTCAGCCATGCCGCACTGGTGTCCGAGAAACTCGCGGCCGGGCAGTTGCAGGAGCGGATGGTAGTCAAGGGCGAGGATGAGGTGGCCCGGCTTGGCGCGTCCTTTAACCACATGGCCGCCAGCCTCCAGGAGCAGATCACCCAGCTCGCCACGCTGTCGCAGATGCAGCAGCGATTCGTCTCGGATGTTTCCCACGAACTACGCACCCCGCTGACCACGGTGCGGATGGCCGCCGAGGTGCTCTATGACGCACGCGACGACTTCGACCCCGTCAACAAGCGCTCGGCGGAACTGCTTTATAACCAGGTGGAGCGCTTCCAGTCCCTGCTTGCCGACCTGCTGGAGATCTCACGCTTCGACGCGGGCGTCGCCACACTCGATGCCGAACCGGGCGACATTGTGCAGCTGGTAGCGCATGTGATGGAAGGTGTAGCGCCGGTGGCCGCCGAGTACGGCTCCGCGGTCACCCTCAACGCGCCTGCGGGCAGCATCATCGTGGACATGGATGACCGTCGGATTGACCGGATCCTGCGCAATCTTGTGCTGAATGCCCTGGAACACAGCGAAGGCCGGCCGGTGAACATCTCGGTGGCGGCCAACGACACCGCCGTCGCTGTCGCCGTCAGGGACCACGGCATCGGTCTGTCACCGGCGGACGCGGCCCGCGTTTTTGACAGGTTCTGGCGCGCCGATCCGGCGCGGGCGCGCACCACTGGGGGCAGCGGCCTCGGGTTGTCCATTGCGGCCGAAGACGCCAAACTCCACAACGGCTGGCTGCAGGCGTGGGGACGGAAAGGGGTCGGAGCCAACTTTCGCCTCACCCTGGCCCTTCGCCAGGGCGAAGCCATTGCGAAGTCACCCCTCCAACTGGAGCCTGTCGACGTCGGGCTCCGTGGCGTGGGGAGCGAGCGGACCATGCTGCTGCTGGATCCGGTGCCCGTCACACGCGCCGATGCTCCTGCCCCGGCGGCCGGGGACGTCCCCGACGTCGGCACACCGCACGCCCGCTCAGCCGTCACCCGAATCGCGGACCCGGGAACCGCAGTCACCGGAATGAAGGAGGGGCCATGAACGGAGCCGCATGGAAAGGCCACCGAGCGGCGGCCGTGCTGCTGGCGCTCCTGCTGTTCCTGCTGACATCGTGTGCCCAGATCCCGCGCTCGGGCCCGGTGGGAAAGAGCACCGACGAAAGCGCTGGGAACCCCAATAATGCCCCTGTGTTCTTCCCTTCGGCCCCGCGTGAGGGGGCCGGGCCGGAGGCCGTGATCGAAGACTTCTACCTCGCCGGCAGCGGCTACGAAGACGACTACGCGGTGGCGCGCCAATACTTGACCCAGGCGTCCTCAGTGACTTGGAAGCCGGACCAGCGGGTGCTTGTGTTCCGTTCCGCCCGTGTCGTCCCGACAGCTGTCGAGAACGTCTTTAACTACGAACTTGACGTGTCCTACTCCGTCGACGCTGACGGAGTCGCGACCCGGCTGCCGGAGGGAACCAAGGAGAATATTCCCGCTACCCTGACCAAGGTTGACGGTGAATGGCGGATTGCCGAGCTCCCGGACGGTACGGCAATTCCGGAAGAGACGTTCAAAGTAATCTATGGCGCCTATCCGATCTATTTCTATGACCCGACGTTCACCTACGCGGTGCCGGATGTCCGGTGGTTCATCCGGAAGAAGACCGTCAAGGCCATGACAAGTGCCCTCCTCGCGGGTCCGGCCCCGTATCTCAAGGGGGCCGTGGTCAGCGCCTTCCCGTCCGGCATCAAGCTGGCCCGCGAGTCCGTGCCGGTCGTCTCCGGTGCCGCCCAGGTGGACCTTTCGGCGAAGGACCTTGTGGAGGCTTCCAACGAGGACCGCCTGCGGATGCAGACCCAGCTTTCGCTGACGTTCCGCAGCCAGCCCGATGTGATCAACGTCGAGCTCCGAGCCAACCAGGACCTGGTGCGCGTAGATGACAACGGTTCGGTTGTCCCGCCGATCCGGGACAAGAACGTACCGGGCCGCCAGATCGCCGTGAGCGAGAACGACCTGGTCCGGTACGAGAACAACAGGATCTCGCCGCTTCCCGGCATCCAGTCTGTATCGGCGCTGGCGCCGCGGGTCCCGGCGGAGTCGCCCGTGTCGCAGACCGCGGCTTTCCTCAACGCGGGGCGCGGGACGCTGTACTCCATCGTGCCGGGACAGCCCGCCAGGGCGCTCGCTACCCGCGCTACGCTGACCCGCCCGTCCTTTGACCGGTACGACTGGGTCTGGACGGCCGGGCCGGGGGCCAACGGCGACACCGAAATGGTCGCCCACCGGCCAGTCGGCGTTGCCGAGGGGGCCAGCGTCCCCGCGGTCACCCTGGCGCCGGCATGGCTCGCCGGGCGGTCCGTCAAGGAGTTCAGGGTTTCCCGCGAGGGCACCCGCGCCCTCATTCTCACGCAGCAGAACGGCAAGACCAAAGTCCAGATCACCGGTATCGTCCGGGCCGCGGACGGTACCCCAAAGGAACTGACCGTGCCGACCACCCTGCTGTCGACGAATGATCCGGACCAGGGAGTGTGGGTGGATGACACGACGGTCGCCGTGATGAAGGGCTCCACCAGCGGATCCGTCACTCCCGAGCTGCTCCCACTCACCGCGTCCGAGCCGCAGCCGCTCGCGCCGTGGCCCGGGCTCACCGCACTCAGCGCCGGGAATGGCGGCGAGGAAATCTATGCCCAGTCCGGGGAAGGGATCTTCCAGCGGCTCGGTAACGGCTGGGCCCCGCAGCTGAAGGGGCCGATCGATCCGTCCTATCCGGGTTAGCGGCCGCACCTGACGGGACCGCCGGCGGTTCCGCACATAGCTGAGTCAAGGACTGCCAACGGGCGCTGCGGGGGCGCACAGTGGGGGGATGGGCACAGCCAGGGAAGCCCGCGGCCGCCGCGGGGCCAGGGCGGCAGTTGGGCACGACGGCAGCGCCGGCGCTGAGCCGCACACAGGTGCACGCAGCGCAACCGGCGCCGCACGGCGGACCCAACGCGCAGTCGACCCCGATCTGGTTACTGCCGCAGCTTCTGCGGCGAGACACCGGGGCGCCTACCGCCTGCCGCTGGCACGGCTGGCGGCGGCTGCCGCCGCCGCTGCCGCCGAAGTCCTGGCACTCGTGGCCCCGGTGGAGTGTGTCTGTTGCGGGGCCGAAGACATGCCGCTCTGCGGCGGCTGCGAACGGCAGGTCCGGCTATTGATGCGCCAACCATTCCGGGCAGAAGCGCAGGCCCCGGCACTGATGGACGTCGACGGCGCCGTGATCCTTCCGGTGGTGGCTGCCGGCGCCTACCGCGCGGAGTTGGCGCAGACCGTGCTGTCGTTCAAGAGCCACGGGCAGCGTCAGCTCGCCGAGGTGTTGTCCAAAGGCCTGGCCCGGGCCATCCGCGACGCCGCCGGGGAGTCCCGGGGACTGCTCCTTGTACCCGTCCCGACGAGCAGCAGCGCCTACCGGAAGCGCGGCTTCAGCCCGATCCACGTGCTGCTCGGCAGGGCGGGAAGGCCAAGGGGGCCGGGAGCCGGGCAGCACCCGGGATTCACCATCGTCCACGCACTCCGGAAGACGAGGCCGCCGTTCCCGGCGTGCGGGCCGTCATCAGGTGGGCAGGGTGGCCAGAAGGGACTGGGGCGCCGGGACAGGGTGCAGCGCGTGCAGGGAACCATGCGGGTTCGCCGCTGGCCGTTCAATCCCGGGGTGGACGGCCGGGCGTGCATCATCGTTGACGACGTGCTCACCACCGGGGCCACGTTGGCCGAGGCCAGCCGGGCGTTGCATGCGGCCGGCGCGGTGGTGCGGGGTGCCGTAGTCCTCGCCGCGACACGCCCGCCGGTCACATTGGGCTTCCCCGGTCCGGACGGTGCGATAGCAGGGAAACGGCCCGTCAACGAAAAAAATAAACCAAAAAAGGATGAATAAGAGGTGTGTATGAACTAACGTCGAAGATGGGTACCAAGAACAGATGTACCTGTCGATGGCGGCTCGGAAAGGGGCTCGACTGTCAGTCAGATCAGCCTCGGGAAGTGCCGTCGTCGTGTCACCGAAGTCATTTGGAGGGCACCATGGAGTTCATGATCAGCGGACGTAATTTGACGGTCTCGGACCGGTTCCGCGAATACGCTGACGAGAAGATCTCGAAGATCGCGTCGCTCGGGGACAAGGTCCAGAGGGTGGACGCGAAGGTTTCCAAGGAGACCAAGGCCCGGCAGACGGACGAGATGCTCACGGTTGAGCTGACCGTCCTGGGCCGTGGGCCCGTGATTCGTGCCGAAGCCAGCGCCGCCGACAAATTCGCCGCGTTCGATCTCGCCTACAACAAGCTTCTGGAGCGCCTGCGCCGGGCGAAGGACCGCAAGAAGGTCCACCACGGCCGGCACACCCCCAAGTCCGTGACCGAGGCGACGGCGTCGCTTGAGCCCGCTAGTACCAGCGAGCCCCTCTACGAAGAGGCGAGCCACTGGCAGGAGTCGAAGACGGCCCCCGATGAGAAATCGCCGTACGAGGTCGAAAACGATATCCCCGCCGGAGACTCACCCGTGCTGATCCGTCGGAAGGTCTTTCCCGCGGCGTCCCTCACACTCGACGACGCCGTCGACAACATGGAACTTGTCGGTCACGACTTCTACCTCTTCGTGGACAAGGAGACCAAGGCTCCGTCCGTCGTCTACCGCCGTGAGGGCTGGACCTACGGCGTGATCTCCCTTGACCAGACCTGCGAGCCGGGGCAAGCCCCGCTGGAAGAAAAGATCATCGCCTACCGCTCCGAGGATGAGCCGGCCAGCGCATAAGCTGAAGCTGACCGTTCAACGAAGGGACTGACGTGCCGGAAGCGCTGAGCCTCACGCAGGCGCGGCGGATCGCACTGGCAGCCCAGGGATTGGACAAGGTACGGCCCGCCGGACCCGTGAGTTCACGGGCGGTGGGCCGTACTTTTGCCCGCCTCCAGCTTGTCCAGATCGACTCCGTGAATGTGTTGTCCCGGAGCCACTACCTGCCGTTCTTCTCCCGTCTGGGGAACTACGACCGCGCCATCCTTCAGCGAATGGCGGGGTCCCATCCGCGCCGGATGATGGAGTACTGGGCCCACGAGGCAAGTTTCATCCGGCCCGACCATTTCCAGGACCTGGTCCTGTGGCAAAGCCGGAAATGGGTGGGGGCGCATTCCATGGACCCCCAGCTGCGCAGCGGCGTCGCGTCCCGGGTGCTGGAGGCGCTGGCGGACGGCAGGCCGATGACCGCCGCCGAACTCACCGCACGCCTGGGCCATGTGGAGGCCCGGCAGCGGGACAACTGGGGCTGGAACTGGAACGCCGTCAAAATGGTCCTCGAACACCTGTTTGAGGCGGGGATCATTTCGGCCGCGTCACGCACGGAATCGTTCGAGCGGCGCTACACCCTTACCGCCAGGGTCCTGCCTGAGCGGCCCGCACCGCCGTCGGGCCTCCCGACCACCGACTCATCCCGGGCCGCAGCGCTGGTGCGTCTGATCGATGCGGCCGCCCGTGCCCACGGGATCGGCACACTGCGATGCTTTGCCGATTACTTCCGGACGCCCCTGCGTGCATCGGCCCTGGCCGTGGACCACCTGGTCCGCGCCGGCAGCTTGTTGCCTGTCACCGTGACCGGCTGGAATAGGCCCGTCTACAGGCATATCGAGGCAAAACTGCCCCGCACGGCCACCGGCCGTGCGCTGCTGAGCCCTTTCGACTCACTGGTCTTTGAGCGGCGCCGGCTGGAGGCCCTGTTCGGCTTCCACTACCGCATCGAGATCTACACTCCGGAACCGAAGCGCCGCTACGGCTACTATGTGCTGCCGTTCCTGCTGCGGGACGGGATCGTGGCCCGCGTCGACCTCAAAGCCGATCGATCCAACCGCATCCTGCTGGCGAGGGCGGCCCATGCCGAACCCGACGCTCCGTCCGACACCGCCGCCGAACTCGCCGCTGAACTGCGGCTCATGGCAGAGTGGTTGGAACTGGACCGGATAGTTGTTTCCCAGCAAGGGGACCTGGCAGTGGCGCTGGCAGCAGCAGTGTCCGAGGCAGGGAGCGGGCTATCCGCTAAGAGGGGACAGGCGTAATCGGCCCTGCGTCTCTCCCGTAGACTAAATACGCCAGAATTCGGCAGCTTGAGACTGGGAGCAACTTCACGTGGCATCACTTATCGAAAAACTTCTCCGCACGGGTGACAAAAAAACCCTGAGGCAACTGCGGAACTATGCCGATTCCATCAATGCCCTGGAAAGCTCCTTCCAGACCTTCAGCGACGCTGAATTGCGCGAAGAGACGGACCGTCTGCGCGCGCGCCACGGTGATGGCGAGATACTGGACGATCTGCTGCCCGAGGCTTTCGCTGCCGTGCGCGAAGCCTCCTCCCGAACCCTTGGCATGCGCCATTTCGACGTCCAGCTGATGGGTGGCGCCGCCCTGCACCTGGGCAACATTGCCGAAATGAAAACCGGTGAAGGCAAGACCCTCGTGGCCACCGCTCCGGCCTACCTGAACGCCCTCACCGGCAACGGTGTGCACGTCATTACGGTGAACGACTACCTGGCTGAGTACCAGTCGGATCTGATGGGCCGGGTGTTT
This sequence comes from Arthrobacter sp. UYCu512, assembly GCF_040547075.1. Taxonomy (NCBI): domain Bacteria; kingdom Bacillati; phylum Actinomycetota; class Actinomycetes; order Micrococcales; family Micrococcaceae; genus Arthrobacter; species Arthrobacter sp. UYCu512. Next base: position 159,083 of record NZ_JBEPPA010000005.1, on the reverse strand, counting down.
CGGTTCCTTGGCCTGAGCAGCGGCTGCATCCTGTCAAACCAGGATCCTGCGGTACGCCGCCAGCAATACTCTGCGGATATCACCTACGGCACCAACAACGAATTCGGGTTCGACTACTTGCGCGACAACATGGCGTGGGACCAATCCGAACTGGTCCAGCGCGGCCACCACTTTGCCATAGTCGATGAGGTGGACTCCATCCTCATCGATGAGGCCCGGACCCCGCTCATCATCTCCGGGCCGGCCCAGGGTGACACCAACCGCTGGTACAGCGAGTTCGCTAAGGTCGTCACGCGGCTTCAGTCCGAGGAGGACTACGAAGTTGACGAGAAGAAGCGCACCGTCGGTGTGCTCGAGGCCGGCATTGAGAAGGTCGAGGACTACCTCGGTATCCACAACCTGTACGAGTCCGCCAACACCCCGCTGATCGGCTTCCTGAACAACGCCATCAAGGCCAAGGAACTGTTCAAGCGGGACAAGGACTACGTCATCCTGGACGGTGAAGTGCTGATCGTGGACGAGCACACCGGCCGCATCCTCGCCGGCCGCCGTTACAACGAGGGTATGCACCAGGCGATTGAGGCCAAAGAAGGCGTCGAGATTAAGGCCGAGAACCAGACTCTCGCCACGGTTACCCTGCAGAACTATTTCCGCATGTACAACAAGCTCGCGGGCATGACCGGCACCGCCGAAACTGAAGCCGCCGAGTTTATGAGCACCTACAAGCTCGGCGTTGTTGCGATCCCCACCAACCGGGACATGCAGCGCATCGACCAGGCGGACCTGGTCTACAAGAACGAGGCGGTCAAGTTCGACGCCGTCGTCAAGGACATCGCTGAACGACACGATCAGGGCCAGCCGGTCCTCGTTGGCACCACAAGCGTCGAGAAGAGTGAATACCTCTCCCGGCTCCTTGCCAAGGAGGGTGTCCGCCATGAGGTCCTGAACGCCAAGAACCACGCCCGGGAGGCCGCGATCGTCGCCCAGGCAGGCCGCAAGGGGGCCGTCACGGTTGCGACCAACATGGCCGGCCGAGGTACCGACATCATGCTCGGCGGCAACGCCGAGTTCACCGCCGTCGCCGAACTGGCTCAGCGCGGGCTCGACCCGGAGGAGAACTCCGAAGAATACGAGGCCGCCTGGCCGGCCGCTTTCGAGGCTGCCAAACAGGCCGTCAAGGACGAGCACGCAGAAGTCCTCAGCTTTGGCGGCCTTTATGTGCTGGGCACCGAACGGCACGAATCGCGCCGGATCGACAACCAGCTCCGCGGCCGTTCCGGCCGCCAGGGCGACCCGGGCGAGTCCCGGTTTTACCTGTCGCTGACCGATGACCTGATGCGTCTGTTCAACTCCGGCGCCGCGGAACGCCTGATGAGCAGCTCAGTGCCTGACGACGTGGCACTCGAATCCAAGCTCGTCTCTCGTGCGATCGCCTCCGCCCAGGGTCAGGTGGAGGGCCGCAACGCCGAACAGCGAAAGAACGTCCTGAAGTACGACGACGTGCTGAACCGCCAGCGTGAGGCCATCTATGGTGATCGCCGGCGCATTCTCGAGGGGGACGACCTCCACGAGAAGGTCCAGTTCTTCCTGGAAGATACGATCAATGCCTTCATCGAGCAAGCCACGGCAGAGGGTACCGGCGACGACTGGGACTTCAACCTTCTCTGGTCCAACCTCAAAACCCTGTACCCGGTAAGTGTTACGCCGCGCGAGGTCATTGACGAGGCCGGTGGAAAGCCGCGGATCACGGTGGAGTTCCTGAAGGAGGAGATCCTCTCCGACGCACGTCTGGTTTACCAGGCACGCGAAGAGGCTATCGGCCAGACGAGCATGCGCGAACTTGAGCGCCGGGTCGTCCTTTCGGTGATCGGCCGAAAATGGCAGGAGCACCTGTACGAGATGGACTACCTCAAGGAGGGCATCGGGCTGCGCGCCATGGCCCAACGCGATCCTCTGGTGGAGTACCAGCGCGAGGGCTTTATTATGTTCCAGGCCATGATGGAGGCCATTCGCGAGGAAAGCGTGGGGTTCCTGTTCAACCTTGAGGTTGAGGTGACCCCTGCCGAGGACGTCGTAGTTGCGGACGACGCCGGGCAGCACACCGAACATCACGAGCCGCAGATTCGTGCTGCCGGGCTGGAAGCCCCTGAAAAGCCGGCGCAGCTGCAGTACACGGCCCCGGGTGAGGACGGTTCGGCCCAGACCCGGGTGGAGGCCAAGTCCTCCGGCCGCTCGGGGAACCCGGCCAAGGCTGCCCAGGATGCCCAGCGTCGCGCCAACAAGAAGAGGAAGCGCTAGCTGAACGGCTGCGGCTTAGCCGGCCGCAGCTAGGTTCTCCTCCTTCCGCCGGGTCCATTGGGAAGCCTGGCCGGTGGTAACTGGCCTTGTGCCTTGGCAATCAGCCGATTTCCAGCACAGTGACCCGCCAGGCGAGCCTGCTGCGCTCCAGCCTCAGCGCGACCGCGCGCACCCGCGATTCCTCGACCACAACGGCGCTGGCTTCGTAGATGTCCGCGGTCACCCGGCAGGCCCGGACGGAGTGGACGGACGGATTACGGTGCAGCCGTCCGGCGGTTGGCGACGCCCCGCACGGCATCCGCCGCGTCAACGCGGCCCGGTGTTGCAGGGCCGCCAGACAGCGGTCGTCGAGCCGCCTTGCCAACTGCTGCACCGCACGGGCACCGGCCAGCACCTCGATGGCGGCCTGAACCGTGCTGCGTGAAATAGCACAGATCTGCTGTTCCTCGTCGGGCATTGGCAGCCGCGGTGCTGCCGGAATGCAGGGCCCGGCCGGCAGGGATGCCGGGGCCGCACCGTCGGGAACCAGTCGAAGTGGCGGGGCTAGGGATCGGTTGGGTTCCGCTGCGGCACGGAGGCTGCTGGTGGCGTTCATTGTGCTTCCTTTCTGAGGGTTTTCAATTGGCGCAATGCGATGCCGGGGATGTTCCCAGCCGGGATCTCTATGGGCCGTAGACCGGAAGGATCGGGGACTGGGCTCGGGCACACTCAGAATCCGGGGCGCAGCCTGAGCACCTGGCCAGGCCGCAACAGATCCGGGTTACCCCCGATGATGCCTCTGTTGACCTGATAGATCCTTGGCCATTCCAGGGCAATGTCGACGTCGGAGGCGCAGGCTCCCAGACGGCCGGCCGCTACGGTCCACAGCGAATCACCGGGCCTGATTGTCACTTCAGTCGTGTGGTCCGCTGCTTGCTGCCGACGCAGCGGGCGCTCCGCCAGCGGTCCCGGGTCGACAACCGGACTCAACGGTTGCCATTGCGGAATCTCGACAGCAGGGGTTTGCGACGGATTTACGGGTGTTGCCGCCGGCGCTGGCCGCGCCGTGTACGTTCCAGGCGGAGCTCCTGTCGCGTCCGCAACCGCCGTCGGGATCCACGCTGCGGATGCCGCTGGTGTGGCCGCGGGCGAGGCCGCGGGGTCGGGGAATGCCGGTGGGACGGCTGCTGTGGCCAGCGGTGCGGTGAGCAGCTGGAGTCCGACGGCGGCCAAGGCGAGGCGGCGCATATAGCCCGGGGCAAATCTGCCGGTGGCTGAGGCGGCGCGGACCTTTCCGCCGCGTTCGAGGAGGGCTGCCGCCACAGCAATGCCAAGCGACATTGCCCACCAGAGAATCACCACCAGGCCTGCCGTGTTCGCAGCGGCACCAAGCTGGTCTTCAAACCCTAAGGACGCGTGATGTGCGGAGGAGACCCTCCAGCGCTGGACCATGGCGCCTCCTGTTGCGGCGAGGAGGAAGCCCAGCAGCAAAATGGCTGCCGCCATCACCACGTCGGCGCGCAGCGCAGGGTGCGGGCTGGATGTCGGAACGTCTGCTGCGGCCATGGTCTGCTGCCTGTCTTTCTTTGATGCCGTTTGATGCTTTTAGAACTAATTTGATGCTGTTTAACTAAGTTTGGATTCGTATAGTGACGTTTGTCTAGGGCTAATTTTCCGGAGTGTGGTTGACCGCTGGCGTGGGCCGTGCGTACCCTGACGCCATGCGCTGGGATTCCCTCTTTGAGGATCTGGAGACCCAAATGGCCGCGGGCGTGCGGCTGGATCTCGACGCGGAAATTATGGAGCGGACGAGGGCGGAAGCGGCAGCCGTGGAGCTCGGTGACCGGCTTCGGGGCTCGGTGGGGCTACAAATACGGGTTCAGCTCGCCTCCGGAACAACGTTCGAGGGAACGTTGATCCACTCGGGAAGTCAGGCGCTCGTGCTGGCTGAACCACAGCATCAAGTGCTGATTCCCTATGACTCGGCGCTTAGCTACCTCGGGCTTGCGCGGTTCGCAGTGCCTGAGCCGTCCAGGGTCCGGCAAAGACTTGGACTGGCCAGCGCCCTGCGCGGCCTGGCGCGGGACCGCGCAGCTCTTGCTGTCCTGCTGACCGGAGGGTCAGCAGGCGAAACGACTCTCCACGGTGTGATCGACAGGGTCGGCCGCGACCACTTCGACCTGGCGGTGACCGGGGAAGGCGAGGACCGCCGGGCGGCCAATGTCCGGCAGTTGGCGACGATTCCCTTCGGCGCCCTCGCCGGAATCAGGTCCGCCCGGTCTCCGGATGACGATCCGCGCGGCTACCCGGCAGCTCGGTGAATCCGGCGTGGCTGCGGCGCCGGGTTTCCCCGGCTCAGCGGTTCTTGGACTTTGCTTGTTCGATCATCCGGCCAGCTTCCGCGTAGCGCTCCTCGATGTACTGCTCGAGCATCTTCTCCTCAACACGCCACTGGCCCCGTCCGCCCACCTGAATGGCCTTGAGCTCCCCGCTGCGCACGAGCGAGTACGCAGCCGTGGCGTTGATCTGGAGCTGCTCTGCGACGTCGGCAAGGGTCAGGAATCGGGGCATGATCCCATTTTGCCATCGATGGTCCGTTCCAGGGCCGTTATCCACAGTTTGCACTTCTTTTGCTTCTGCATCTTCCCGTGAGCGCACCAAGGGGCAACAATAATGATGGCCGGGCCGTCACCGGCGGCAATGACGGGGGGAGCGGGCGCATGAGTGCAAGCACGGCAGCCGGCGGTGCGCGGCTGAAGAAGCCGTCCTGGAAAGACCCCAGGCTGATTATTGGCATCCTGCTGGTGCTTGCCTCAGTGGCGGGTGTGATAGCAGTGGTGGGAGCCGCGGACCAAACCGCCGAGGCCTACACCGCGCGGGAAGCGATCGCCGTCGGGGAAACTCTGAGCGCTGACAAGCTGGACCGCGTCAAGGTCCGCCTGGGCGAGGTCGAACAGCACTATCTCACGCCCGCGACCGGCGTGCCGGACGGGCTGGTCGCCGTGCAGAGGATCGGCAAGGACCAATTGCTGCCGCGCGGCAGTTTCGGGAGGCCCGACGGACTGGACCGGAAACCGGTGGCCGTCACTGTCGAGGAGGCCCTGCCGGAGCAAGCGGTTGCAGGTTCCCGGGTCGATGTCTGGGTCGCGCTGCCGGATACCAGGAATGGATTCAGCCAGCCGGCCTTGCTGTTGCCGGGCGCAGAAATCGCCCGGATTACGCCGGGAAGCACCGCGCTGGGGTCCGCACGGTCCACAGTGGTGATGGTGCTGGTGACCGACGGGCAGATGCCGAACCTGCTGGGGGCGCAGGCCAACAAGGCGAAAATATCAGTCGTTTGGAACCCTGGGGGAGGCAAGCGATGAGTATCCCCGTTGTTACTGTCGGGGACTCGCGGGAAGACCTGGTCGGCAGGCTGGAACGCCTCCACGGCCCGGTGTCGGTGGTCCGGCGGTGTACCGAGTTGGCCGAACTGCTGGCCGCCTGCCAGAGCGGACTTGCCCGTGCCGCAGTCGTGGCGCAGGGCAGCGAGGAGCTGACGGCATCGCTTGTCGACCGGCTGTCCGCCGTGGGGGTGGCCGTCGTGGCCCTGACCGACAGCACGGAAGAGATGGCCCGGTTGCAGGGGATCGGGGTGGCCGCCGAACTATCGGGGGTCGGCGCCGCGGCCCTTGCCGGCCGTATCCAGTCCGCTGTCAGCCAACTCACCGGGCGGGACCCGCTGCTCCGGCAAGGTGACAGCTCTGGTCCGCCCGACGCCGGCCGGGCCCCCGAAAGCTCCGGCGGGGGCGCCGTGGACGGCGCCGAAAGATCCGGTGCCGGTAAGGTCATCGCGGTGTGGGGGCCCGCAGGATCGCCGGGCCGGACCATGCTCGCGGTCAATATGGCCGCCGAACTCGCCGCCGCCGGGAAATCCGTGCTGTTGGTGGACGCCGATAGCTATGGCGCCAGTGTCGCGGCCATGCTGGGGCTGCTGGACGAAGCCGCCGGGCTCGCGCAGGCGTGCCGCCTCGCAGACCAAGGCCTGCTGAACCAGGAAGCGCTGCTCCGGATCGCGGCTCCGGTCGTAACGAAGACGGGTAGTTTCCGGGTGCTGACCGGAATCACCCGGGCCGACCGCTGGACCGAACTCCGCCCCGCGGCACTTTCCCTGGTGCTGTCCCGGGCCCGGCAGCTTGCAGAAGTCGTAGTCATCGATACCGGGTTCTGCCTGGAGAGCGACGAGGAATTGAGTTTCGATACGATGGCACCTCGCCGCAACGCCGCGACCTTGAGGAGCCTCGAACTTGCGGACATGGTGTTCGCCGTGGGAGCGGCCGACTCGATAGGTGTTCCAAGGCTGGTCCGGGGTTTGGCCGAACTGGAATCCGCCGTCCCGGGTGTGTCCCCGCGCGTGGTGTTGAACAAGGTCCGGCAGTCCGCTGTGGGACGCTTCCCGGAACGGCAACTGCGCGATGCCTGGGAGCGTTTCGGTCCCACGGTCCCGCTGAGTGCCTTTCTGCCAGCTGACCCGGTCGCTACTGATGCGGCGCTGCTGGCGGGATCGCTCCTGCTCGAGGCCGCCCCCGATTCTCCGCTGCGAAGGGGGATCGCCGACCTTGTTTGTGCACCCGTCCAGCGAATTAGCCGATCCTCTGTATTTTCTTCCACAGCGAAGCGGCGACTAAAAGGCTAGGCTCACCATGAGGGCCGCAACGAAGCGGCCATGAACTTTTCTGATGGAGGCGTTTGTCGATGTCGTCTGGGTCCAGCGTGGAGGATCAACCCGTTTCGATCGGTGCCGGGGCAGGCTACCTGAGGGACTACTACGAGCACCTAGCCGAAGAAGATGCCTTGGCTTATCCTGAGGCATTGCTCTCGGAACGGGCGGCGATGCACCGCCAGACGGCGGCCAAACGGCTCCCGGGCACCGCTAACATCACCATCGCCGATGAAGCTGACCGCAGTGTTGTCTACATCGTCACCGACGATATGCCGTTCCTGGTTGATTCGGTGAACGCCGAACTCGTCCGGCAGAACGCCCCCATCCGACTCGTGATTCATCCGCTGTTCGTTGTGACCCGCAACCGGGAAAGCGGCGAACTCGTCAAAGTCTCACGGGTCCCCTCGCACCTGGGCATTTCCAGCGGCGACACCGCCGCGATGCCCAACCTTTCGCACCTGATCGCCCAGGGGGATAACGCCTCCCACATGGAATCATGGATCGCCGTCGAAATTGACCCCGTGGACGAGGAAAAGCGCGCAGCGCTGACAGCGGGAATCGGACGGGTACTCGCCGATGTCCGCGCCGCCGTCGAGGACTGGCCGAAGATGCGGAACCGGGCCCTTCAGATCGCCGACGACCTGGATACGCTCCCCGGTGACGCGCAGATCGCCGAACTCCGCCAGGCCCAGGCGCTGCTCCGCTGGCTGGATGACGGCAATTTCACCTTCCTCGGGTACCGCGAATACGACCTCACGAATGAATCCGGAGAGGACGTCCTGGAACCCCGGGAAGAAAGCGGTCTTGGGCTGCTGCGCAGCGGGGCAGAGACCCCGCACCAGATTCAGCACCTCACGGAGACGGGCCGGAAGAAGGCCCGCGAAAAGCGCGCACTTGTTATCACCAAGGCCAACTCGCGCTCCACGGTCCACCGCTCCGCCTACCTGGACTACATCGGCGTCAAGAGCTTCGATGCTGCCGGCAACGTCAACGGTGAACGCCGCTTCATCGGGCTCTTTGCCACCACTGCCTATGCGGGGTCCGTGCGTGATATCCCGGTGGTGCGCGAGAAGGTCGCCGCAGTACTGAGCGATGCCGGCTTCCCGCCGGATTCACACTCCGGCAAGGACCTCCTGGGCATCCTCGAAACGTACCCCCGCGACGAGCTTTTCCAGATCGAAATACCCGACCTGGCTGCCATTGCCACGGGCATCCAGCGATTGCAGGAACGACGCCGCACCCGGCTGTTCCTGCGGCCGGACCTCTACGGTCGCTTTATGTCCGCTCTTGTGTACCTTCCGCGCGACCGTTACACCACGAACGTCCGCCTGCGCATCGAGAAGGAGCTGCGCGACACTTTCGATGCGGTCTCCATCGATTTCGAGGCGCGGATGACTGAGTCCGCGCTGGCGCGGCTCTTCTTCCGGATCAGGCTCCCGAAGAACTCTGATGTCAGCACCGTCAATAGCGAAGATCTCGAAAAGAGGCTGGTCCGCGCGGCCCGTTCGTGGAGCGAAGGCATCTCCGAGGTCCTGCACACCCGCGCCGACGGGGGCCTCAGGGAGGACGGTGCCAAGGAGCTCGCCGCTGTGTGGGCCGAGGCTTTCCCGGCGAGTTACCGGGTCGACTACGAGGTGGAGGATGCCCTGGAGGACATCGCCCGCTTCGAGAAGTACGGAGCCGGAGCCCAGGACAGCGCGCACGAAGTCCAAGAACAGTCCGGCGTCCACGTCTATCTCCCCGATGGTGCCGGAGCGACCCTTGAAGAGGACGCCCGCGTCAAGCTCTACATGCTCGAGCCCAAAAGCCTGAGCCAAATCCTGCCGTATTTCCACAACCTGGGCTTGGAGGTCCTGGACGAGCGTCCGTTCGAAATCGAGACCGCGGACCACCGTGACTTCTTCCTGTATGACTTGGGCCTGAAGTACCCCGCCGGGGTTGACCCCCTGGAAACGGGGGAGTTGCTCGCGGAGGCCTTCTCTGCTGCCGTGTCCGGTGCCGTGGAATCGGACAGCTTCGACCGGCTGGTGCTTCGCGAAGGGATGCGCTGGCGCCAGGTGGTCGTCCTGCGCGCGTACGCCAAGTACATGCGGCAGATGGGCAACACCAACTCTTACGGATTCCTGGCAGATACGCTGCTGGCTAACCCCGACGTCAACCGCGGGCTCAGTGCACTGTTCGAAGCCCGCTTCGATCCTTCGTTGGGTGAGGACGAACGCCGCAGCCGGCAGGACGAGGTCATCGCCGGATTGGATGCTGCGATCGAGCGGGTCGCAACCCTCGACGCCGACCGCGTGCTGCGGACCTTCAAGAACCTGATCCAGGCGACCCTGCGGACCAACTACTACCAGAACAAGGCCCACCTGAGTTTCAAGCTGAACCCGTCAGCAATTGAAGGCCTGCCGTTCCCGACTCCCATGTTCGAGATCTGGGTCTACTCGCCCCGGGTAGAGGGCGTCCACCTGCGATTCGGCAAGGTGGCCCGCGGCGGCCTGCGCTGGTCGGACCGCCGGGAGGATTTCCGCACCGAGATCCTTGGACTGGTCAAGGCCCAAACGGTCAAAAACGCAGTGATCGTGCCCACCGGCGCCAAAGGCGGGTTCTACGCTAAACAGCTCCCCGACCCCGCGGCGGACCGCAGCGCGTGGATGGCGGAGGGCATCGCAAGCTACAAGACGTTTATCCGCGGTCTCTTGGACATCACGGACAACCTCGTGACAACAACAGCCGGCGAGCAGCTGGTGCCGCCGGCCGACGTCGTACGCCATGACGACGACGATTCCTACCTTGTAGTTGCAGCTGACAAGGGAACTGCGTCATTCTCCGACATCGCCAACGGCCTCGCCGCGGAGTACGGGTACTGGCTTGGTGACGCTTTCGCCTCCGGCGGATCGGTCGGCTACGACCACAAGGCGATGGGCATCACCGCCCGGGGTGCCTGGGAATCCGTTAAGCGGCACTTCAGCGAGCTGGACCTGGACACCCAGTCCGAGCCGTTCACGGTCGTCGGTGTCGGCGACATGTCAGGGGACGTGTTCGGCAACGGTATGCTCTTGTCGAAGCATATCCGGCTGCTCGCGGCCTTTGACCACCGGCACATTTTCCTCGATCCGACCCCGGACGAGGCCGTCTCCTTCGCCGAGCGCCAGCGTCTTTTTGAGCTGCCCCGTTCATCCTGGGACGACTACAACAAAACGCTGATCAGCGAAGGTGGCGGAGTTTTTGCCCGCCAGGCGAAGTCGATCGCGGTCTCGGCCCAGGTCCGTTCCGCACTGGGGCTTCCCGACGGGACGACCAGGCTCAGCCCGCCCGAACTGCTGCGAGCGATCCTGCTCGCCCCGGCCGACCTGCTCTATAACGGCGGGATCGGCACCTATGTCAAGGCCGCTACGGAAACCAATGCCGAGGTCGGTGACAAAGCCAACGACTCCATCCGCGTCGATGGCCGTGAACTGCGCGTGAAGGTGGTCGGTGAGGGCGGCAACCTGGGCATGACCCAGCGCGGCCGCATCGAGGCCGCCCTGCAGGGCGTCATCCTGAACAGCGATGCGATCGACAACTCTGCCGGGGTGGACTGCTCCGACCACGAGGTGAACATCAAGATCTTCGTGGACCGGATGGTTGCCGCCGGGAAGCTGGATCCTGCGGAGCGATCGGAGTTCCTGGCCTCGATGACCGACGAAGTCGGCCGGCTCGTCCTTGAGGACAATATCGACCAGAACATCCTGCTGCTCAATGACCGGATGCGGGTCTCCGAATGGAGCCCCAGCTACGAACGCCTGATGGACTGGCTGGAGAAGTCGGCCGACCTCAAGCGTGATCTGGAGGCGCTGCCGACAACGGAGACGTTGCGCGAGCGGCTCGAACAGGGCCAGGGACTGACCTCACCGGAGCTGTCCGTCCTGGCGGCCTACGCCAAAATCGAGCTTGCCTCGGCGCTCCGGGACAGCGACCTCTCCGAGGACCCGTGGTTCCGGTCAACCCTGCGTGCTTATTTCCCGAAGCAGTTGCGTGAGAGGTTCGATGCGGAGCTGGACACCCATCCGCTGCGCCGGGAAATCATCGCGACAGTGGTGGCGAACGACATGATTAACATGGGCGGCATCACCTTTGCCTTCCGTGCCATGGAAGAAACCTCCGCGTCCGAGGCCGCTGTTGCCAAGGCCTTCCTGGCCCTCCGTGAAGTCTATGAACTGGACGTTATGGTCGGGGAGCTCAATGCGTTGCCCGCTTCTTTCCCGACGGAGCACTGGAGCACCGTCCATTTGGATATCCGCAGGCTTCTGGACCGGGCCGTGCGGTGGGTCCTGAGCCAAAGCAACGGCTCCCGGCCAATTGCCGAGACCGTGGCCGAGTTCAAGCCGCTGATGGATCCGATGCGTGCGCGCCTGCTGGACTACCTGCGCGGCGGTGACCGTGACCGGGTGGCCGAATGGCTGGAGACGGCCCGCGCGTGGGGCCTGCCGGAGCAACTGGCCCATCGGTGGGCCGAACTGTTCGAAAGCTTTGTGCTGCTCGACATCGCCAAGATCGTCCACGCCAGCCCGGAACCGGTAGAGGACATCGCGCATGTCTACTACGCCCTGTTCAACCACTTCCACGCCGATTCCCTGCTTGAGCGAATCACCAAGCTGCCCCGGCGGGACCGCTGGCAGGCTCTGGCCCGGGCGGCCCTGCGCGACGACCTGTACTCGACCGTTTCGGATATGACGACGGCCGTGCTGGAGGCAACGCCGCGGGGTGTACCGGCAGAGGAGCGGCTTGTGGCCTGGGAGAACCAGAATGCGGAGCAGCTGAGCCGGGCGAAGAGCATGTTTGATGAAGTGAACGCGCTTGAGGCCGATGACATGGCTTCACTGTCGGTAGCATTGAGGCTCTTGAGGTCAATCGTTCGACGCTAGGCAGCCGCCGGCGTTCGACTATGGAGGTGCTGTGGCAATCTTTACGGACCCTATCAGGGAGCATGCTGATTTCGGGCCGGGGGATGCCGAGTGGCTCCACCTGCTCGTCGGGGACTGGCAGATGGTCGCCGACTTGGCGTTCGCTGACCTGGCGCTGTGGTTTCCGCATCCCGAGTTCGGCTACGTGGCACTGGCGCACGTCCGCCCCTCCACCACGCATACGGTGTTCCACGCCGATTTCGTGGGGGAGGGGATCCGTTCGGACCTGTTGCCCCTCGTTGAGAAGGCGTGGGAGAGCCGGACTATCGAGCGCTCCAACGAGACCAACTGGAGCAGCGATACGGCTCTTCGGGTCGAGGCCGTGCCAATGGTCCGCAACGGCCGGACCCTTGCCATCGTCACCACCCACATGGATCTCTCCAGCTCCCGCATGCCGTCGCGGCTGGAGTTGACTTACCGGCAATGCGCTTACGATCTGTTGCGGATGGGAACACTGGGGCTGTGGCCCGATTTCGCCTCGCCCACCGGTTCGCGCCGCGGGGCGCCGCGCGTTGGGGACGGTCTGATCAGGCTCGACGCCGAGGGCATCGTCCAGTACGCGAGCCCCAACGGGGTGTCCGCATTCCGACGGCTGGGAGACGGCGAGTCACTTGAGGGCAGGAGCCTGGCCGAGGTAACCGCAGGTTTGCTGAAGGACCGTCGTCTGGTGGATGAAACCCTTCCGCTGGTCGTCACAGGGCGTATGCCGTGGCGCAGTGAAATCGAGTCCCGCGGGGTCAGTCTGTCCTTGCGGGCGATTCCGCTGCGGGATGAACAGCGGCGCTTCGGCGCCCTCGTGCTCTGCCGCGACGTCAGCGAACTGCGGCGCCGCGAGATGGAGCTCGTGACGAAAGACGCCACGATTCGGGAGATCCACCACCGGGTGAAGAACAACCTGCAGACCGTTGCCGCGCTGCTGCGGATGCAGTCGCGGCGCATGGTCAGCGATGAGGCAAAGCAGGGGCTTGAGCAGGCGATGCGGCGAGTGGCCACGATCGCCCTCGTGCATGAGACGCTGTCCCAGGGCCTGACCCAGAGCGTCGACTTCGACGAACTTATCGGACGCCAGTTCAGGCTCTCGGCTGAGGTGGCGTCGCCGTCGCAGCAGGTGAAGACAGCACGCTCGGGACTGTTTGGTGAGCTGCCGAGCGACTTTGCGACGCCGCTGGCCTTAGTGATCAACGAGTTGGTGACCAACGCCGTTGAACATGGGCTGGAGGGCAGGACCGGAACGGTCTGGCTAATGGCGGACCGCTCCGAGGGCGAGGACGGCGAGGAGCTGCTCACCGTCACGGTAGCGGACGACGGCGTCGGCATCCCCGCTACACCCTATGTGGAGGGCCTCGGTCTGCAGATCGTCCGTACCCTGGTGACGAGCGAACTGGGCGGCAGTATCCAGTGGAAGGCCCGTGACAGCGGCGGGACGGCAGTCGAGATCGTCTTGAGTCTGGCCACGTCCTAGCCCGTCCTAGCCCGTCGGCCAGGGCGGACGCCGGGGGCGGGACCATGGCGGTTAACGAGCAATGGCCGCAGACGTGAGTCTGCGGCCATTTCTTGTTCCTGCCTGTAAAGGCTGGGTGCCGGTTCTACCGGCGGCCAGTAGCTGGTGTCAGGAGGCGCGGCGGGCACGAGCCGCGCGCCGCTTGAGGGCACGTCGCTCGTCTTCGCTCATGCCGCCCCAGACGCCGGCGTCCTGCCCGGATTCGAGGGCCCACTGAAGGCACGTGTCAACGACGGGGCATCGACGGCAAACACTTTTGGCTTCCTCGATCTGCAGGAGGGCAGGGCCGGTGTTTCCTACGGGGAAGAAAAGCTCCGGGTCCTTGTCAAGGCACGCTGCGCGGTTACGCCAATCCATGCTGATCAGTCACTCCATTTCCTGGGCAGTCAGTTTTGCCTTTGTGAAATTATTCACTAGAGGCTTCATAAGAAAGGGGCCCGGTGGGGCCCCCTCGATCATCTGAATTAAGCGTGTCATGTTAACGCTGCGTAAACAAGGGGTACTAGCATGCAAAATGCCGCGCCCTCGTGAGCGATGCATCACAATGTGCGGCCGGGCCCTCACGTCCAGTCGACTATGTCCGGTACTGTGCCAGTGTGTCAAGAGCCTCTGAAAACCCCTCCGAACCTGCCGCTGACCGCGGGAACGGCCCTGCGGGAAGCCCTTCCGGCGGGCCCGCCGGCAGCGTTCGCGGCCGGCCGGCAGGAATCCTGGTCATTGCTGTCATCGTGGCGCTGGAAGCGACCGCGCTGTTGGTTGCCGCCATCTGGTACGGAAGCCAGTTAGTTACCGGAGCCCCGGTGCTCTCCTTCTGGGGTGCAGTCTTCACGCTGGGGCTGCTGTTGGTCTTCGCTGCCTGGCTTGTGGCCGTGTCCACGTTCCTGTTCCGCGGGTACCGGTGGCCGCGATCGGGTGCGCTGGTGGCCCAGCTTTTTGCGCTCACCATCGGCTTTCCCACGATGTCCGGCGGCTATCCCCTGGCGGGCTTGGCCCTGCTGGTGCCTGCGGTTACCGCCATTATTTTGCTGTTTGACAAGCGAGTCATCGTGTTCGCATCACGGGCAGGCGGGGCTCCGCCGGCCCTCTAGCCAGGTCCCGTCTGATCCCTGCTGCTGTCTGCTGCAGGATCGAACGCCAACTGCACCGCCCGGGCCCGACCTTCCGAAATCAGGACCGCGCGGCCCGGGGGAGGGCTGGGCTCCAGATCGAACCTGACTCCGAACAAGTCACCGTCCAGCACCGACCGCGGGGCGAGCAGGACGCCCCTTCCGTAGCCCGCGGCATTCTGGGCCAGTGGTACCCGTTGCCGAATGGCGGGGTTAAAGCCTGCCGTCAGGACCACGCGCCAGCCCAGGTTGTTCAACAGGACCAGCCGGCGATTGGTTTCAGCTGACTGCAGGTCGAGGTCGTCCGCCAGCAGGACCGCCGCAGGGTCCAGCACCCCGGCGAGCGCGGAGTCGTACGTGCCTGCCCAGTACTCCTCCAGATCCGTCGCCGACGGGGGCCGGAGCCAAGTGGCTGCCGGGTTGAGCCCGGGAAGGGCCGATAGAAGCGAGCTCTTCCCCGACAGGTGCCCACCGAGGACCGCTAGGACTGCGCCCGGAGGTAACGGGATTCCCACAGCGCAGAGTTCGTCGCCCTGGACGCCGAGGCAAAGCTGCCCGTTCGAGGCAGGCGGGCCCGGGCGGGGCGTTGCCTCGCTGCTGCCCGCACTTACTGGACCGGACCGCGCGTGGACTTCGCTGACCGTGACCCGTGATGGAAGGGGCTCGATGCGGAACGGCCGGATTCGCGAGAGACAGGCCTCGCCGCCGACTGCCGGCGGGCGGGGCCCGAAGAGTTGTCCCACGTGCCCGGAAGGAGAAGGGGAGACAGACATTGGTCCAAAAACGACCACTCGATCTCCGGCCGTCCCGCCGGCGGGCAGCCGGGGCCAACCGAGCCGCGCTTCCTCGGTCGAACCGGCAGGCAGGAAAATCCGGTTGGGCACGGCGGCGAAGAACCGTGCGGTCACGAGCTCGCGTTCCCCCGCCGCGAGCACCGCAATCCCGGCGCGGGCACCATCCCGGACGATGTTGTGGACCAGGTCTTCGGCCCAGGCCAGGGGTCCGGCCCGAAACGCCGACACCCAGGACCCCCAACCGCACAGGACGAGGACGAGGACAGGCAGGTCCGCCGGCTGGGCAAGGCCCAGCCTTCGTGTCATTTCTTCCGAGACGCGTTCGAGGACCCGCGCGGCCCGCCGGAGTTCGTGCAGCCCGACAACTGCGCCCACTCTAGCGGCGGTGGACATGGCGCTGAATGAACCTGTGGCATCCAAGAGATACATGTGGGATTCGTCATCGCAGCCAAGCAGCTGATTCACAATGAGCTCCAGGACGGTGTCGGCACCTCCATTGAGTCCCGGGATCAGTCCGAGGTGGCCGTGGGTGCCCGGATGCCAGTCGAACTCTGCCACTCGTTGTTCCCTGGGAAGGTCCAACAACCCCAGCCGGATCCGGCCGCGGCTGCCATCCGTCGGAAACGGCACTTTACCGGGGAGCGGTGTTGCCACCGGACGGCGCGGCTCCCCACCGCCGATTGCCGCCCAGGCAGCCCGGACTGTTTCCGTCAGGTGGGTTATGGCCAGGGACGGTGGCGATGCGGCGCGGGCGGCGCACGGTTCGACCGCCGGGCGGTTGAGGAATTCACTGACCTCCATCACACTTGGCCAGCCGGCAGCCTCGGACGGGAGCGGCGTGGTCGTGGCGGTCTGAAACTCTTCCGGCGCTTCGCTGCCGCGGACCAGGTAGGCGCGTCCCGGCCGCGCAATCGGGATGGCTGCCGCCAGCCGTGAATTGATGATGTCGAGGGACTCCAGTTCGGATTGGACCCGCAGGGCGACACGGCTGGTCACGTTCGCACGGATGTCTGCGGAAACGGCGCCCTGGGGTCGCTGGGTGGCCATGATGAGATGAATCCCAAGCGAGCGGCCGATTGCAGCTACCCGCAGGAGCTCGGCCAGCGCTCCCGGGGCTTCCTCTACCAGCATTCTGAATTCGTCGATGATAAGCACCAGATGGGGCAGCGGCGGCGCCGCGGGTTGAAGCGATTCATAGGCAATGAGGTCGGCAGCCCGGTACGAGTCAAGGAGCTCTTCCCTGCGGCGTACTTCCGCCCGCAGTGATACGAGCGTGCGCTCCACTTCACCCTGGTCGAGATCCGTGAGCAGTCCGACGCAGTGTGTCAGGGCTGCCAACGGTCGCAGGCCGGAGCCGCCTTTGAAATCAATAAACAGCAGGTTGACGCGATCGGGCGGGTAATGGCCCACCAACCCGACCGCCATGGTCCGCAACAATTCGGATTTGCCCGAGCCGGTGGTCCCCGCCACCAGGAAATGGGGGCCGTCGGCCTGGAGGTCCAGCCACAGTGGGCCGGACGTTCCGACGCCGACCAGCACTGGAAGTCCGGGGGCGTGTGCTGAGGCGGCCCAGCGTGCGGAGATTTCCGCCGCTGAGGCTGGCATCAGCTCCGCCATGAAGCAGGCATCCGGAAGGCCTTTTGGCGGAGCCTGCTCAGGGTTCTGTCCGCCGATCCGGCGGCAGGCCCGGTCGAAGACGCCGGCTGGAACAAGATCGGGAATGAACTCCACCGCGGAGTGACCGGACGAAAGCACGGCGGTTCGCTCGGTGAGCTCTAGGACCGAACCAGCGGCGGCAGCAGCAGGACCTTCGGAGCAGTGGAAAACCTGCCAGCCGTGGCCTGCCGCAGCCGAACACAGCCTGTCCCGCCCCATTGTCGTGACGATCACCAGCACCCCGCGCTCGTAGCCCGGGCCCGGGCCGGTTGCGAGGATCTCCAGCGTGGATGTCTCCTGTGCGGAGAGCACGACTGACGGCAGGAAGCGTGCGGCATAAAGGGCGGCGGTTGGGCCGTGGATGAGGATTTTGGTTCGCCCGGCTGCGGGGTAGCTGGCAAGTTGCAGCAGGCAGGATCTGACCAGTCCGGACACGGCGGTTTCGGGGCCACGCACGGTGGTCAGCCTCGTCGCTGGATTGAGTGTCACAGGCACCAGGCCGAGCAACGGTGGCTGGAATCCGGAATCCGGTGGTTCCAGACCGATATTCGCGCGTTGCGGTGCCTGGCCGAGCCGCAACCAGACAGGTCCTGTGGCAATTGCGGATGACACCCCGCGATCCGCTGCAAGGAAACGAGCCCCCAGCGACAGTTCGCCGGCGGAGGGCGCGGCTCGCCGCCGTCGTTCGCGGTCCTGGCGCGCCGCGGCGGCCACGGCGGCCCGCAGTTCGCGGCGCTGCCTTCGGCCCGAAAACACGGGCACCAGAATGGACACGGCTGACAGGGCAGTAAAAGCGAGGAACACCCACATTCCGGTGAGGACGGCCAGGCCCACTCCGAGGCAGAGGGGCAGGCCCGCTGACAGCAGCAGGGCCGCCCTGTTGCTGTGCGCCGCGGGGTTGCTGAGCACCAACGGTGCTGAGATGTCGGACCCGGCAAAGGCCGGAATGCCGGCGTCGAGGGAATCGCCGAAAACCAGGGACATCGACGAACCGCCGCACCGGATCGCCGACTCCGTGGAGACGGGCGCCGACTGTACTTTCCGTCCGTCGACGCGGACCCCGTTGGCGCTGCCGAGATCGACGAGGCTGACGGCGGAGTCAGTCACGTCCAGCCGGGCATGTTCCCGGGACAGCTCGGCGTCCGGAATGACGATCTCGGTGCCGCTGCGACCGATTCGGAACCGCCCCCGCCGCAACGGAAAGATCAGGCCCGCACCCGGGCCACTGTGCACGGTCAGCACGAGCGTTGGCGGGTCCACAATCGTGGGCGGCGCAGCGCCGTCCACCAGGATGGCACCGGCAACGAGGGGGACTTTCCCGGGCGTCAAAGCGGCCACGGGCACCCGGTCCACGGTCAGCGCCCCGGTCCCGTAACGTCTGGAGATAGCCGCTTCGAGGTCCGCGCCGGGGCAGGTAGCCGGCAGTTCGATGGCCAGTTCCGCAGGTCCGGAGGTCAGTGCCGACCCCGGGGCGGGAACCAGTGTGCAATGCAGCAGCATCGGGTTGGGTCCTTTCCCGGGGTGTCGTTTGATCCCACGGTAGGCGGCGATGCGGCGTTGCGGCACGCGGGAATCCGGCTATGTGGAAAGCGGTGCCGACGGAGGGAAAACTGCCCCGCGACAGGACGGTCCGCGGGCCTGGACGCGGGCCGCGATTCGCGGGTTCACACCGTGTCTCGGGTAGGCTGGACCAGCAGACAATGCGCAAGATTGCGCTGCCCGCATTCGAACCAGGAGAGTTTGTGACCGCTGACCTCGTCATCGTAGGGTCGGGCTTCTTTGGCCTGACAATCGCAGAACAGGCCGCCACAGAGCTGGGCTTGAAGGTCGTTGTTATCGACCGCCGGCACCACATTGGCGGAAATGCCTACAGCGAAAGAGAAGAGCAGACCGGCATCGAGGTGCACCGCTACGGCGCGCACCTCTTCCACACCTCCAACGAGCGTGTCTGGGAGTACGTGAACCGCTTCACCACCTTCACCAACTACGTTCACAAGGTGTACGGCGTTCACAAGGGCGAGGTCTACTCCCTGCCGATCAACCTGGCGACCATCAACCAGTTCTTCCGCGCCAACCTGACCCCGGGCGAGGCCCAGGAACTGATCAAGGAACAGGCCGGGGAACTTGCCGGCACGGATCCGCAGAACCTGAACGACAAGGGCATCCAGCTGATCGGCCGTCCGCTGTACGAGGCCTTCATCAAGCACTACACCGGCAAGCAATGGCAGACGGACCCCAAGGACCTGCCCGCGGGCATCATTTCCCGGCTCCCGGTTCGCTACAACTACGACAACCGGTACTTCAACGACAAGTACGAAGGTCTCCCGACCAACGGCTACACCGCGTGGATCGAGAAGATGGCGGAGCACCCGAATATCGAGGTCCGGCTCAACACCGACTTCTTTGACGAGTCGCACGAGTACAGCAAAAACAATGTTGTCGGCAACATCCCGGTCATCTACACCGGCCCGGTCGACCGCTACTTTGACTTCGCCGAGGGCGACCTCTCCTGGCGCACCATCGACTTCGAAGAAGAAATCCTCGACGTCGGAGACTTCCAGGGAACGTCAGTGGTCAACTACAACGACGCCGACGTGGCCTACACCCGCATCATTGAGCCACGGCACTTCCACCCGGAGCGCGACTACCAGACGGAAAAGACCGTTATTATGCGCGAGTTCTCGCGGGCAGCAGAAAAGGGCGACGAACCCTACTACCCGATCAACACCGCAGCGGACCGCGAACGGCTGCTCAAGTACCGCGATCTCGCCGCCGCCGAGCAGGATGTCCTGTTCGGGGGTCGTCTGGGCACATACAAGTATCTGGACATGCACATGGCCATCGGGTCGGCACTGACCATGTTCGATAATAAGATCCGCCCGCATTTCGATGGTGGCGCCAAAATTGAAAGCGGAGGGGTCGACGCATGAGCGCCGCGGACGAAACTACTGATTGGGCACGGATCCAACGGGTAATCCTTCCGTCGGGTGACCAGACCGACACTATCCCGCTGTACGTGGACGCCGGGCCCGCCAGCGGCATCCGGCTGCGGGAGAACGACGAACTTGCCCGCTCGCCGAAGCTGCCCGAGGACAAACTGCAGATGTTCAGCTCCGGGGGGAGCGAGGCGCACTTCGAGGACTTGCTCTCGCGTGAGTCCATGCGGGTGCGGTCCGGCGAGCAAATATCGTTCGGCACCTATTTCAACGCATTTCCGGCAAGCTACTGGCGACGGTGGACCTCGGTCCGTGACATCCGGCTGGTCGTTCGGACAACCGGCAGCGGAGCGGTCACCGTTTACAAGTCCAATGCCCGCGGGTCGGTTCAGCGGGTCGATGGGCGCCACGTTGACGGCGAGTCCACTTCGGTTTTCGAGTTATCGCTCAAGCCGTTCGGCGACGGCGGCTGGTACTGGTTTGATCTGGCAGCGAGTTCCACGGACCTCGTGCTTGAGGCCGGCCAGTGGGAGTCTCACGATCTCACCGGCAGCCGCGGCCAGGTGACCCTCGAAATCACGACAATGAACAAGCCCGATTACTGCCTCAACAACGCCCGCATCCTCGCAGCTAACCTCGACGTCCTGGCCAACGTCAAGGAAATCCTGATCGTGGACCAGGGCACGCAAAAGGTGGAAGACCAAGAGGGGTTCGCCGAGGTCCAGGCCTCACTCGGGGGCAAGCTACGGGTCATTAATCAGGCGAACTTGGGCGGGTCCGGCGGTTTTGCCCGTGGAATGTACGAGGCGGTGGAGAACGGCAGCGATTACGTGTTGCTGCTCGACGACGACATCGTCGTCGAGCCGGAAAGTATCGTTCGGCTCTTGACCTTTGCCGACCACTGCCGGAAGCCCACCATCATCGGGGGGCACATGTTTGACCTGTATAACCGCAGCGTCCTGCACACCTTTGGCGAGGTGGTCGACCCTTACCGGATTGTGCCGGCGCAGCCACATGCGGACATGGAGCTTCGCCATGACTTTAGCGTCGCGAACCTCCGCCAGACCGCCTGGCTGCATCGCAGGGTGGACGTCGACTACAACGGCTGGTGGATGTGTCTGGTCCCCACGAAGGTGATCAAGGAAATCGGGCTGGCCCTCCCGCTGTTCATCAAATGGGACGACGCCGAATACGGTCTCCGGGCCAGGGAAGCCGGGTTCGCGACCGTGTCACTGCCGGGCGCAGCGGTGTGGCATGTGTCGTGGGCGGATAAGGACGACATGGTCGGCTGGCAGTCGTACTTCCACGAACGCAACCGGCTGATAACCACGCTCGTTCACAGCCCCTATCCCAAGGGCGGACGGGTCCTCAGGGAATCGGTCCAGGCCGACGTCAAGCATCTTGTGTCGATGCAGTATTTCACCGAGCACGGCCGCATCGAGGCACTGAAAGACATCTTCAGAGGACCCGACGCTCTGCATCAGGTCCTGGCGTCCAGGCTTCCGGAGATCAACGCCCTCAAGTCCCAGTACACGGACGCCCAGCTGAAGGATGACGTGGACGACTTCCCGGCTCCGAAATTGGGCCGCGGCCCAATGGGTGGTGCGCCGATCGGAATGCCGCGCAAAAAGGACCTGGTTCCCTGGGGCATCAAGACAGTCTCGCGTCAGCTCGTCAAGGCTCCCGCGCCGGAGAGCGCCGAACGTCCGCAGGGATTCCTGGCCCACCGGGACAACCGCTGGTTCAGGCTTGCCCACTACGACAGTGTTGTGGTGTCCAACGCCGAGGGAACAGGTGCCTCCTGGTACCGGCGTGACCCCAAGAAGCTCAAGTCGATGCTGGCCGAGGCCACCCGTTTGCACCTTCGGCTGTACCGGGAGTGGGACAAGTTGGCCGAGCAGTACCGGGAGGCCGTTCCACGAATTACCTCGATGGAAGCCTGGAAAAGGACGTTCGACGCCGACACCAAGGGTGGGCAATAGATGGCCGGCGCTGTGGACCAGTTGGTCAAGCCCGGACGTGGCCGCGGACTGCTCGATGTCTACGGTGATCGCTTCCTGTTGAAGCTGCTGGTACGCAAAGAGATAAAGATCCGCTATCGCGGTTCGGTGCTTGGTCTGATGTGGTCCTATGTCAAACCGCTGATGCAGTTCATGATCTACTTCATCGCGCTGGGTATTTTCCTAAATCTTGAGCGGGGGACACCCAACTACGCGATCTATCTCTTTTCGGGCATTGTGCTGGTTAACTTCTTTACGGAGTCATTGTCCAACGCCACCCGGTCGATAGTGGACAACCGCGACCTCATTCGGAAGATCTACCTGCCGCGGGAGCTGTTTCCAGTCGCAACCGTGTGGGTGTCAGCCGCCCATTTCCTGCCTCAGTTGTTGGTACTTATTGCTGCCTGCCTGGTTGTCGGGTGGACACCGTCAATCGTGCAGATATTGGCGGCGGTCCTGATCTTTGTGATGGTGGCGATCCTGGCGACTGGCCTGGGCCTGATGTTCGGTGCTGTCAACGTCTACTTCCGCGACTCCGAAAACATCGTGGACATGATCGTTATGGTTGTCACGTGGGCTTCGCCGGTTCTTTACGTGTGGACCATGGTCCAACAGGTTATGGGACCGTGGTTTTGGGTTTATCAGCTCAACCCGATGACAACCGCCGTCGAAGTTTTCCACTGGGCTTTTTGGGAGCCGACCCTGAAGGCGAACCAGCTCGTGGGGGATACCATGCCCCCGGATCTCTTGAGCTTCTGGCTTCCGGTTTCCCTGATCATGTCTGTGGCAATCCTGTTCCTTGGCCAGCTGATGTTCCGCCGGCTTTCCGTCCACTTCGCACAGGAGCTCTGAAATGGCGTCCCACGGCCACGTTGCCATCAGCTGTATTGGCGTCCGCAAGCAGTTCGTCCTGCGGCACACGCGCTCCCTGAAGGAGGCCTTGGTCTGGCTTGTCAGGGGCCGCAAGGGAGATCTGTCGAAGAAGTTCCAGGCGTTGAACCACGTCTCCCTTGAGGTCAAGCAAGGCGAAACGGTTGCCCTGCTGGGCCTGAACGGTTCCGGTAAATCCACCCTCCTGAAGTTGATTTCCGGTGTGCTGCAGCCTGACGCCGGCACGGTGCGGACCCGGGGGCGGGTCGCCGGGCTGATCGAGGTCGGCGCGGGCTTCCACCATGACCTCAGCGGACGTGACAACGTTTATCTCAACGGTGCGATTCTGGGCATGTCGGAAAAGCAGATCGATGAGATGTTTGATTCCATCGTGGAGTTCTCGGAAATCGGTGAATTCATTGACACCGAAGTGAAGTTCTACTCGTCGGGTATGTACCTGCGTTTGGCATTTTCCATCGCGGTGCACACCGACCCGGAGGTCTTCCTCATTGATGAGATCCTTGCCGTCGGCGATGAGCCGTTTCAGCGTAAGTGCATCGCGAAGATCCAGGAGTTGGCCGAGAAGGGCAAGACGCTCTTTGTGGTGAGCCACGACCTGGATTTGGTGGCGACGGTCTGTGAACGCGGGGTGCTGCTCGAACACGGCGAGGTCGTGATGGACGCAGAGGTGCACGACGTCGTTGCGGAGCTCCGGCGGAGATCAGCCGTGGCCTAGCGGCCGTGTGGCATTCCACCTCGGGCCGGCGTCGAATAGGATGGGGCGGAAACGGGGAACGTGCCCCGTACTGGGGGATACGGGAGCGCGATCGATGACAATGTTGGGACCAGAAAAACAACGGGACCGATGGGCCGGGAGCCGACGCCGCACTGCAGTGGCGAAGGTCCGCAAGACCGTGGCGGTAGCTGTGGCCGGCGGCCTTTGCCTCGTTGGTATGGCCCAAGGGCCGGTAGTGGCGGATACCGCCACGGAAACCGTTACTGTGACGCCCACAGCCAGCCCATCGGCCACAAAGCCGGGCCCGTCTGCATCGGGTACGGCACCGGCGCCGACACCGCCGGCTGACCCCCCACCCGCCGCTCCGTCGCCCACTTCGACAGCAGCACCAGCCCCGCCAACAGCCTCGCCGGAGCCGACGGCGACCCCGGCCCCCGTGGCTCCGAGCCTGGAAGTTTCCGATCCGGCCGCAGCGGCCGCCGCAATGTTTACAGTGCCCGGGCCCATCGGTGCCGAGCATCAGAGGCTCGGTGGTGACTCCGGGGCGGTTGGCCCAGCCACCGCAGCGCAGCTTTGTGGCTTGGCCAACGGCGGCTGCCTGCAGACATTCGCCCACGGCACGATCGCGTGGAGTCCGGCAACCGGCGCCCACCTGATGGCCGGGCCAATCGAGGCGGCGTGGGTAAAATACGGCGGCGTCGGAGGGAACCTCTCCTATCCGAGTGAGGACCGCAAGTGCGGGCTGCAGGCCAACAGTTGCCGCCAGCAGTTCCGCGGCGGCTCCCTTCACGACGTGCCGGGTGTGGGCACGTTTCCTGTCTGGGGCGGGGTCAGCATGCGGTATGAAGGCATGGGCGGCATTGCCGGATATCTTGGCTACCCGCGCGAGGCTGAGGTGTGCGGTGTTCCTGCCGGGCACTGCGTCCAGCACTTCCAGCGAGGTTTGATTTACTTCGGGCCCGGTGGAACCTGGCCGATTTGGGGAGCCATCGGGGGCACTTTTGAAGGTCTTGGCGGCTCGTCGGGCTATCTCGGCTACCCGGTAGCTCCCGAGCAGTGCGGTTTGCCGGGCAACGCCTGCCTGCAGAAGTTCCAGCGGGGAACCATCTACTTTGTGCCGGGTGCGGGGACCTTTCCGGTCTGGGGCGGTATCCAGGGCCGCTATGACGCATTGGGCGGCAGCGCCAGCTACCTCGGCTACCCGGTGGCCAACGAAAAGTGCGGACTGCGTGGCGGGGGATGCTCCCAAGCATTCCAACGAGGCAGTATTTACTTTGCCATCGGAGCGGGGACGCAGGCAGTGTGGGGCGGGTTGGGTCTGTACTATGCCTCGAGATACGCTCAGGACGGCGTCCTCGGCTATCCCACTACCGGTGAAATGTGCGATTCGGGCGGAAATTGCCGGCAACTGTTCCAGTTCGGCGAACTTCAGTGGGTCACCGGATACGGAGTCAAGTTCATGCCGGCCACTTCGGGGTATTGTCCGGCGCTCAATACCGGCACGGTGAAGTACGCCACCGGGGGAGCATCACGAGTATCTTTCGCGATCGCTGCCGACTACCGGGCCACGCGGGTCAACTTCATCACTTGCGTCCGCCAAGCAAGCGGCCAGTACACCACCGAGTGGGGTGCGCTGGGCTCCGCGGGCGAGTCGGGCTTCGCCGGACCCGGGTATGCCACCGGTCCGACCTGGCAGAAGTACTCACCTACGGGAAGTTTCACCGTGACCGAGGCGTTCGGATTGGGCAACCCCGGTACCAGCCTCGCCTACCGGACCCTGAACCCATATTCGCGCTGGGGCGGCCAGCTCAACGGCAACTACAATAAGTACTTTGAGTCGAGCGGCGACGTTTTCCCGGACGAGAACATGTGGTACTACGCCACCAGGCCCTCGAGGGATTACCGCCAGGGCGTCGTGATCAACTACAACCGTCCGCCGGACTCGCCCATCGTAATGAACGCTGGCTTCGCCATCTTCCTGCATGGCAACAACGTTCCGACGTGGGGCTGCATTTCACTCAATGACGGAGACCTGCTGCAGTTTATGCGAACGGCGAATCCCGGTGACCGTTTCGTCATGGGAGTTGCAAATGACATCTTCAATTAACAGCCCCGGCAAAAGTGCATTGCGCCGGTGCGTGCTCCTTATGGTGGGCGGCCTCCTGCTGTCGTCCTGCACGGCTGGACCGGTTACCGGTTCCGGGGCGACTGCGTCCGGAGATGCAGGACGCCCACCCCCGTCGCCGGCGGGCACTTCCGACGTCGGACCCGGCACGGAACCCACGACTCACGACGGCCGTACCGTGCTGCCCGCCCGGCCTGAGGATTGCAGTTCACCCGGAGTCGTTGGCATCAGGGGTGTCCTCGGAACTGTCGCCGATCAGCTTCAACTGCCCATCGCCAAGGTATCCTCCAAAGCGGGTCTGGCCGACGTGACCTGCACGTTCGCCCTTGCGCCGATACCGGGCGGTCAAGTGCCCGAGCCTGGCAACTCGTTGCTGATTGCCACAACGACAGCCAATGACGAAGTGGCCTTCAAAAAGCTTGAGCTACCCCGGCTTATGATGGAGCCAAAACCCGTGTCCGGGCTCGGCAGCAAGGCCTGGTACTCACTGAACCGGCTCAGCGATTCGACCGAGTATGTGCTTGAGGTTGTGGACGGACTGACCGTGACAAGGATCTCACTTGCGGTTCCCGCAGCTGCGGCACAGGTTGACGGGATGCAACAGAAGTTGAGCGCCGTCGCTGCGTTGCCCTAGTCGGGGACGGATGTAGCCCCTACATAACCGCACAGGCAGTGAGTTCGTAGAGTCTGGCTGCGCCTTGTGCGAAAACGAGCTTCACGGCCTTGGATTCCGCTAGATTTTCCAGGCCGGGGAATCGGTGGCTTCCGCCGTGGACTTCCTGAGATCCGAAGTCCAACACGTAGCGCACGCCGGTCGCCTTGGCGGCATCGCAGACTGCCGGAACGGTGTCGGCGTCGCGGAGCTCGGCGTTCAGGAGCTCAACAGCTGGCGAATTGGCAGTCAGGACGTGCTTTGCAGTGGTCTCCCGGTCAGCTAGGGCGTACGCCATGGCGGCGCCGGTCCAGGGATTAACTGCGATGACGGATCCAGCGGGGACCAGTTCCGGGAGACGGTCAATCAGTGCCTGCTCATCTGTGGAGACAAGCGGTGAGTCCCGGGATTCCTGGTAGTTTGCGCGGGCCGAGCGCACCGCGGCAGCAGTCGAGGGCAGCTGGGACGCTAGTGCTGCTGCGGCCACGACCACAGCAGCGCTGGCCCACAGGACGGTTCGGGTGCTCTTCGGTGTCACACTGCGGCCGTCAACAGTTGCGGACGCCCGGTGGCGGTGCAGCACGCTGCGCAAACGGGTGGCTATGGCGTCAGCGCCGAGTGCAGTAAACGGGACCGCAGTCAACGGCAAGAGCGCGGCAAGCCGATAACTATCGTTGTACCAGACCCCTGTTATCCGGCTCCTGAAGTCGCTGATTGGTGTCCCGGAGACAATCACGAAAAGGACTGCCGTGATGCCGAAGCAAGCCAGAATCCAGGCGTGGCGACTGCGGCGCAAGGACAGTGCCAGTCCAAGGACCATCAGCACGCTCAGCGCGGGAGCGACGGGACGGTTCATTGCAGAGTTGGTCATCACCTCGAACCCTGCGCCAAGCGCTGACTGCACCGGGCCCCAGAAGGCGGCGTCCTGCGGGGGGCGGATGTATTTCCAGAGCACGAGGAGCAGACCTGCGAAAACGACCAGGCCCAAGCTGGCCGGCACCCGGCCTTGGGTCCCCTTCTTTCTGCCGATATAGCGCCGCCAATAGGATTGTGCGACCACCGGAACGGAAAGAACCAGCAAGGACATAACGCCGTTGGGATGGGCCAAGGCCACCCCCGGAATCAAGAGCAAGGGCAGGCCGAAACGTGCCCACGCAGAAACGTGGAGTTCAGTGCCGAGGCCGAAGCAGACGGCGACTGCGCCGAGAGCGGCAGGCAGCATGCAAACCGAAAGGAAGTTCGGATAAAGTACCCCAAAGTCCAACAACATAATGGGAAACGCAGAAAAGATACCTGAGAGTACGGCGGCAGAGGCGATTGCTATCGGCCTGTTGCCGGCCACAATCCGGGTCAGCATCATGCAGCCCAGCGGCCACATAAACGCGGCGATGGCCATGTTGAGGACGTTGACGGCCACCGGTAGCGGCGCCCCGGTCAACTGGATGAAGGCCGCAGCGAGACCGTGCCAGGCCGCGGGGTAGAAGTAGGGGGCCGCGCCTCCGCTGGCCATTGATGACATCGTCAGCGACGAGGCGCTGCCCGTTTCCAGGACGTAGCGCACGCCGTTGAGGTGGAAGACGTTGTCGAAGGTCTGAGAGAAGCTGGCCGGGGTAACAAAGGCAACAGCCAGCTGAACGAGGATCAGGCCTGCGCCGAGGGCGAAGGAAGCCGCCAGCCAGACGGACTGGCGTCCGGGTTGGAACTTGAGAGCCAACTGTTCGGCCAGTGTGCGGTCGCGGCGGAGCCACCGAAGGCCGGCCAGGCCAAGTCCGAGGATGACCCCGCCCAGCAAGATGGCCGCCGATGACCATTTGATGCCGAGATAGGGCAGCGCCACAGCCAAGACGGCTGCGACCGCGACGGTGATCGGCGGGGCCGCGGCGACGGCTAGAAGTCCACGAAGGCCAAGTCCAAACGAGACCAGGCCGCCCGGAAGAATGAGAAAGACGGCGGCGGCGAGGATGAGGGGGACAGTTTCAAGCCAACTCAAATGGACAACCGCAAGTCGGGGTGTTCGAGGACTAGGCCAGGGGCGGGCATATCAAATCGACTGGTCCAGCAGTCCGAGCAGGTAACTGCCATACCCACTCTTGATGAGGGGCTCGGCCCGTTCGCGCAGTTCGTCGTCGCTGAGGAAGCCATTGCGCCAGGCGATCTCTTCGGGTGCGCCGATCTTGAGGCCCTGGCGGTTCTCGACCGTCCGGACAAAGTTCGAGGCATCACTTAGGTCGTCGAACGTGCCGGTGTCCAGCCATGCCGTGCCGCGGGGAAGGATTTCCACTTGCAGCTTTCCGCGCTCCAGGTAGGTGCGGTTGACGTCGGTGATTTCAAGCTCTCCGCGGGGGGAGGGTCGCAGGTTTTTCGCTATGTCGATGACATCGTTGTCGTAGAAGTAGAGGCCGGGCACGGCGTAGTGGCTTCGCGGCTTGGCCGGCTTTTCTTCGAGCGAGAGGGCCTTGCCGTCGTCGTCAAACTCGACAACGCCGTAGGCCTTGGGGTCCTTGACCCAGTAGCCGAACACGGCGCCACCGTCGATATTGGCGTGCCGGCGCAACTGCGTACCCATGCCTTGGCCGTAGAAGATGTTGTCCCCGAGAACGAGGGCAACGGTGTCGTCTCCGATATGGTCGGCACCCAGGATAAACGCCTGCGCCAGGCCGTCGGGGGACGGCTGCTGGACGTAGGTGATGCTCACCCCGTACTGCGATCCATCGCCCAGGAGCCGCTGGAACTGCTCTGCATCGTGGGGGGTGGTGATGATGAGGATGTCCCGGATCCCCGCGAGGATAAGGGTGGAGAGGGGGTAGTAGATCATCGGCTTGTCGTACACGGGCACGAGTTGCTTGCTGATGCCGAAGGTGATCGGGTGCAGCCGCGATCCGGTTCCGCCTGCCAAGATTATTCCACGCATTTATCAATCCTCCCGTAATGGCGGCGCCACAGCAAATAGCGCACCCTTTTATCCGCTGGCGGTCGGCCCGGACCGGTGAAGCGGTTAGCGGCCGCCGTGTAGAATTAAGTGCCCGCACATATGACGAAGGAAGCCCGGACTTGAGCAGCGTTGCACTTAAACCCCAAGCGATTCCGGCCCCTTCACTCGGGAACCGGCTCGATCCGCGGGGCAACAGCCTCAACCTCATCCGCCTGGTCTTGGCCCTTGCTGTGCTGTTTGCCCACAGCTGGCACATCGTCGGCGCCGGCAACGGCCCGGGGTTCCGCGGCGAAAACCTTGGCGGGTGGGCCGTTGCGGGCTTCTTTGGCATCAGCGGTTACCTGATCACGGCGAGCAGGTTCAGCAATAGGATCGGCTCGTATCTGGTTCACCGTGCGGCAAGGATCTTCCCGGCATTCATCGTCTGCCTGGCAGTGATGGCTTTTGTGTTCGCGCCCATCGCCTACGCAATCCAGCACGGCTCCCTGCGTGGATTCCTCTCCACACCAACCACCCCGCTGAACTCCATTTTCGCGAACCTCCCGCTGCGGATCGTGAGCTATGACGTGGCGGGAACTCCAGCCGGCGTGCCCTACCCGGGGGCATGGAATGGTTCGCTCTGGACGCTCTACTTCGAATTCATGTGCTACTTGCTCATTGCTGTTGTGGGATTCATTCCCCTGGCCCGGAAGACACCTTGGCCGGTCGTTACGGCATACGTGGCAAGTGTGCTCCTGTGGGCAAATATCGCCTCCATCAAACCGTACATGCAGTCGAACCTCGACTTTGAGTTGGCCGCCCGGCTTGTGCCTTACTTTTTGGGCGGCGCGGTGGTTCAAGTCCTGAGCTCACGCATCGGGATTCACCGCGTCGCAGGCCCGGTCTCGATCGCCATTGCTGGGCTGTCCATCTGCTTCGTCGACGGATATGGCGGGCAGCTCGCAGCGCCCTTCATTGCCTACGGCTTGCTGTGGATCTCTACGTGGCTGCCCCAGCCATCGCTTGTCGCGCGGCACGATGTCTCCTACGGGGCATATATCTATGCCTTCCCGGTGCAGCAGTTGCTGGCAGTCTTTGGTGCGTATCACTGGGGCGTCTGGTGGTTCACCCTCGCTGCCACACTTTGCACGATTCCGTTAGCGGCGGCGAGTTGGCTTTTCATTGAACGTCCGGTGATGCGGCGGGCCAGGAAAAGCAGCTAGGGCCGCAGCTGGCTTGTCCATTGGTTCTTGGGCAAGCGGCAGCGTTTTGTGTGCCGCATGGTGCAGGCTTTAGGACAGCTTCTTGCCGCTCTTGGCCCTGAATCCGTCCGCGATCCCGTCCAATGCACTCGCGATCCGCGAAAATCGCCCGGGGGCGAGGAGCGTCACGATGGCCAGGTGCCGGTAGTCGGCCAAGAAACCCTTGATGGTCCAGAGCGGGTAGTGACGGCCGTATTGCCGGGCCAGCAGAATCCTGTTGCGGAAGATGTAGTAGTAACGCCAGGTTGCCGCCGTCCGGACTTCGAGGACTCGGCCGCCCAAGGAGAGGCTCCTCCCGAATACCCGGGCCGGGACTTTGTTTCCCAGCGCGTGCCGCAGTGAAGCTCCGGGCGCTAGGGCCACCGCCAAACCGTGGGTGCGGCATCGGAGATAGAACTCGCTGTCTACTCCATCGATGAAGAGACTGGCCTGCAGGAGGCCCAGGCGTTCGATGACAGGGACCGGGACGAGGAGTCCGGACTGGATCGGTTCACCGCCGAGCTGGACACCGTGCCGGACAGGTCCACGCCGAACCGGCAGGCCGCGTACCGAGCCCGGAGCAACCATTCCCACCGGCACACCCGAGGCCGAGGCGGCGGCGGCGGTCGTGAGCAGTTCCTGCACGTAGCCCGGGTCCAAAAGGGAGTCCTGGTCCATGGTGAGGATGAAGTCCGGTCTCGGTGTGGCTGCGAGCGCCGTCGAAATTCCTGCGTTCAGCGCTGCCGCAATGCCTGAATTCTCGCTCAGCCGAACCGCGACGCAACCCATCGCCTCCAGCTCCGTAAGGAGCCTGGCCGGGTCCTCTGGACTCCCGTCGTCAACCACAACAACCCGGTCAACTTGGGGGAGCAATGCTGCGGCGTTGGCCAGGACCGCCTCGGTTGGGTTGAACAAGGAGATCACGGCGGTGGTTGTGCGCACAGGTACGCCGTCCACCTCAGGCAGGTTTAACGTCGGGCTGCGCATCGATCCAGGTCGCCAGCTGGTCGATGCCCTGCGCGAGGTTGAACTTCGGAGACCAGCCGAGCACTTCCTGCGCCGCGGAGATATCAGCCCAGGCATGTCGAACGTCGCCCTGCCGGTATTGGCCCGTGACGTGTGGCTCCGGCGCGTTGTAGTGCTCAGCTATCAGGTTCGCCGCGGTGCCAATTGTCTGGAATTCTCCCGACCCGATGTCCATCGGTTCGCCTTGGACCGTGGCTGAGACGGCACCAGCCACTATGGCCGAGGCAACGTCGTCAATCAGCACGAAGTCGCGCCGGACCTCCCCGTCCTCATAGAGCGGAATTGATTTTCCGCCCATTGCCATCCGGCAAAAGAGGCTCATGATGCCGGTGTACGGGTTGATCAGCGACTGTCCCGGTCCGTACACATTCTGCAGCCGCAGGATAACTGTTTCGACACCATAGGACTTGGACCAGGCTTGGAGGATATGCTCCTGGGCCAGTTTCGTCGCGCCGTACACGCTGACCGGTGCAGGGAAGGTCTCGGATGCCTTCATGGCCAGGGGAGTGGCGCCGGGGAAATCCCACTGGGACTGATCCAGGGTGGCGCTCATGCGCTGTCCCGGGTAGAAGGGTTTTCCTTCCGCGTCCTGCCAGGCGCCTTCGCCATAGACGGCGCGGCTGGAAGAGAGGACGATGCGGCGCGGCAGTTTGTGGTGCCTGTTGAGGCCATCCAGCATCTGGGAGGTGCCCACTACGTTTACATGGGTGTGGCGGGTGGACTCCTCCAGGGATTGACCGGTTCCGGTCTCCGCTGCGAGATGGACGATTACGTCCGGCGACACATCCTGCAGGACCTGGTCCCAAGTGGCTGCTTCAGCGACATCAGCCACAATAAGTTCGGCGCGCAGGTCCAGTTGTTCGGGACGCAGGCCGGATTCGTGGATCTGGGGATGCAGGTTATCAACGACGACGACGCGGTCGAAGGCCTCGGCCAATGACGGGGAGATGGCGCAGCCGATAAAACCAGCTCCGCCGGTCACTAGAACGGTGCCGCCCGGACGGACGGAAGTTGAGGCAGAAGTCACTGGGGACCTTTCTTAGCGGGCAGGTTATTTGCCGAAAGCATGGCGGGCGAGGGCCTTGATTGCAGGGGTGTTCCGCGTGATTGCGGCTTTGGGAATCAGGTAAACGGCGTGGGCCCGGGACGTGACACGCAGCCGTGCAGACCGCGCCGCCCGGTGCCAGCCGAGTTCTTCGGCCTGGATGGCCGCTACTTCGAAGTATTCACGCTCGCCGGCGAACCTCGAACCGTCGACCAGCTTCGTTGCGGAAGCGCTGTTGGAATGACGGCGGTACCGGAAGCACAGCGTCGGTTCGATCAGCAGCTGATGCCCTTGGAAAATCATGTCCATGACCAACGCGAGATCCTGGATTATCGGGAAGCCTTCGCGGAATTCCACCTCCCGGATCTTGTCGGTCCGGAATGCCAGCGACGGCCAGTAGAGCCAGTCGCCGTGCATCAGGTTGCGTGCCATGGCCTCGCCCGAAACGACCTTGCAGCCACGTCCCCTTGGCTTGACGAGCTGTTGTTTGACGGTATCGGCCAACGTGGTCACAACACGGCTGTTCTCGTCGATAATCTCCACTCCGGGCTGGATCACCGCGGCGTGCGGATACCGTTTGTGGGCCTTCAGTATGACGTCAACGTAGTTCGGGAGGAGGACGTCGTCGCAACCCAGAATGACCATCACGTCTTGGCTCGCGAGTCCGACGCAGGCACGGTAGTTCTCCGTGATTCCCTCGTTGTGTTCCTTGCGGATGTACTTGACCCTGGGATCATCGATATCAGCCATGTAGTCCCTGATCTCCAGGGTGGGGTAGGCGTCATCGATCACGGTCAAGAGCCAATCCGGGTTCTCCTGCGCCAGCACGCTCTCGAGGGTTTCAATCATGTAGGCGGGCTCGCCCCAATAGGGGATGAAGATGTCCAGTGGCATTTTAGGAATCGGAGCTTTCAGTTGAGGGTTCGCCAGCAGGGACCGGCGATGTTCGGGAGTCGTCCGTTGTACTGGCGTCGCGGTGTGGGGGCAGGCCCGGCTCTAGCGCGGACAGCGCCTCGACTTGGGACCGCAGGATGGCGACTTCTTCCGCCAAGGTGCGGGTTTCGTCCTCGACAACCGAGATCTCCCAGGACAGGTGCAGGCAGACTCCCAGGAGCATCAGGATGCTCATGGTGAAGAGCAGGTTGGAGGGAAGCTGGACCCCTACAAACTCAGCGACGATGTTTAGGAGCCTCGGGAAGGCAGCCAGGACAAGTGTGGCAACTCCGACCACCAGCCAAAGGACGGCGTACTTCTCCCGAAGCTTCTTGCGGCGAAGCATTTCGACGACCAGTGCGACGATTGCCAGAGACAAGAGAAAGGCAGCTATGTTGCCCAAGGCTAGGTTCCTTTCACACCGTGCGTCGGCACGGTTACATGGGATCGCTTGCGCGTCAACGCAAAGAGCAGGGCAAAAACAGACCGTCCCAAATAGACCGCAGCCTGGGCCGGGTTATGGCTGGGCTTCCCGCCTTGCCGGGCGCGCATTTCCACCGGGACTTGGGTGACCCTGCATCCGGAGCGTACGGCGACGACAAGGGAATCAATGGTGTCGCCAAGATATTCAGCCGGATAATGATCAAGGTACTGGCTGATGGCGCGTTCGTTGCCGGCACGGAAACCGCTGGTGACATCCGTCAGACGGGTATTTGCGAGGGAAGAAATAACGCGGGCAAGGAATACCATCGCCCACTTGCGCGGGCCGCTGACAGTGTAGTTTCCCTTGTCCGCAAAACGGGCTCCGATGGAAATATCTGCATGCTCGAGGCCGGCAAGTACTTCTTCGATGTTCTTTGGATCGTGCTGGCCGTCCGAGTCGACCTGGATGACTTGGTGGTAGCCATAGCGGCGCGCGTATTTGAAACCGGCTCGCATGGCTCCCCCCACACCGAGGTTGAAGGGCAGATGCAGCACTGTAGCGCCAGCTGCCGCGGCCAACGCCGCGGTGTTGTCTGTCGAGCCATCGTCGACTACGACGACGTCGTAGCGGTTGCTGGTAGTCAATACCTCGCGAACGGTTTGGCCGATTGCCTCGGCTTCGTTCCAAGCGGGCATGATGACCAGAACGCGTGGGGGGACAGTGGGTTCCATGGTGTCCAAACTATATCAATGTCGGGCGGACTCTATAGCCGGGGCGCTGGCAGGGCCGGCCGCCCCGCGCCGCGCGGTTCAGCGGATCCGGCGCTCAAGTTCTACCGGAATGCGGCCCGAGACACCTTTGGCGCCGTCCCAGAACCCGCGTGCCGCAGCGCGCAGAAGGGTGAGTCTGCCAGGGCTGAAAGCGAAACGAAGCAGGTGCGCTTTGAGTTCTTCGACAAGCCTGCGGGCCACCCATTTGGGTGCTTTCAGCGCATAACGCTTGGTGAGGATCGTGCCGTTGCGGCAGATGTAGTAGACCCGCCCCGGCGAGTGGTAGTTGTATGAGAGCATCGTTCCGCCGATCCGCACCTGACGTCCGAAGAGAGTGCCGGGACGCCGCTGGCCGAGGTCGTGGTCGATGTCACAGCCGGCACCCACAAGCACGTCCAGTCCGGCGGTGCGCGAGCGCACTGTGAACTCGGAATCGACGCCGTCGATAAAGAGGCCCTCGTCGAACGCGCCGACCCGGTCGATCGTCGAGCGCGGGATCACGAATCCCGATTGCATGGGGTCGAATGCATGCAAAAAGCCATCGTGGCTCGGGATGGTGGGTACCGCATGGCCGCTGTAAGAGGCCGCGCAAACGAAGGCAACGTCAAGGCCTTTTGCCTTCGCGTCGGCGTAGGTTCTGTGGGCGAGCTCCACGTATCGATCGGTGACCAGCGAGTCCTGGTCCAGCGTCAGGAAGAACTCCGGCGCCCACTTCTCCGAGGCGGTCCGGATCCCCGTGTTGAGGGCAACCGCAATACCTTGGTTCGTCCCCTGGTGCAGCACCGTGGCACCCTGCTCGGCAAGGCGGGCGAATACTGGTGCCGAATCCGCAGGAGACCCGTCGTCGACGACGACAATGTGGTCCAGCTGGCCTCGAAGCCGCCGGATGGCTTCGACCAAGGACTCGGGCGGTGAGTAGGCGGCGATCACGGCAGCCGTGCGGCCTGGTTGGTCATTCGAAGGCATGGTCGGATGCCCTTTCTCTACGTAGTAGCTTGAGGCCCGGGATCAGCAGGGCAACGAACAGCACCGCTTCACTCAGGGCCATGCCAAGTGCGATACCAGGCGCATTTCCGTTCGCGCCGGCATAGATCATGGTGGCGACCCCAACGACGGCTGAAATCAGGGTCCAGCGCAGGACCTGTGACTGGCGGCCGGCCGGAATCAGCAGATTGCGGATGAACGGGGTGCTGGCGCTGAGGAACACGAACGCCAGTCCGTAGTATGCGCAGAGCTCGGTGCTCGCCTGCAGCTTGCCGGCGAAGAGCAGGCTGCTCGCGAATGGGCCCAACACCGTAAGGATGAGCGCTCCGAGGACCCCGAGTCCGGCGTGCGCCCAAATGGCAGCAAGGTGACGGCGGGCAGGGTTCGTTGCACCCCTTTCAATGGTCCAGCCTTGAAAGGCATTTCCCAGTGCCACGACCGTAAAGAGCCCGAACCGGTAGAGCGTGTCTGCGGTCGCCAGGCTGCCCGAGGCCTGCGGGGCGGTGGTGGCGGTGGCGATGGGGGCCGGAGTCGACGCATAGGCGTTGCCTGCCAGGCTGATGCCCGCTGTTTTCGCCTGGGTCTTGAGTTGGCCGAAGGATTCGCGCAGGTCCGCTGGCAACCACTGGCCACCTGCAGAGTAGCGCCGGTGGAAGCCGACGAGGGCCAGGACCGTCGCTACCGCGAGGAGAATGGTGTAGTACCAGAGCTGGTGGGTCAATAGCAGAACCGGCGCGGCCGCCGCGGTGGCGACGAAGCGTGGCACCGTGTCATAGAGGGCCAGTAGCCGGGGTTGCCCGACGCCGATGCAGAACCACGCAGGCGACAACCCGGCCAGGGCGACAGCCCACGACATTGCCACCGCTTCGTAGCGGAAGCCGGGTACGGCGACCGCCGCCGCAACGATTCCGGCGCTCGGCATAACGAGGATCATCAGAAGGAGCCGCGTGCGCATGCTCCGCAAGTAGATTTCACTGCGCTCGTGGCTGCCTGCGGCGCGGGCTATGGCGACCGGTCCGTCAACATTCCAGCCCCACAGCAGGATGGTGGCGGCGAACGTGCCGATGGCTTGACCAGAGATGACACTGGATATGCCCTCGGCGCCCACGACGCTTGCTATCACCGGAAGGAGCAGCAGGGGAGTGACTAAGGACAGAAGGGGGAGGATCGCAAACCCGGTCAGGCGCAGCAGTACGGTCTTCATGCGTGGGCGGGTCCTTGTCGGTCTGGAAGTCTGCCTCGATCTTACGGGACTTCCCTCACGGGACGCCGCCTGCACCAGCTCCGGCAGATCGAGGTCGCTTAGGATGAATTGACGGGGTTGCCGTGGTTTCCCGTCGGCATTGTGCCCAACCGAGCGAAGCGAGTCCATGAGTTCTTTACAGCCAAACAATGTGGCCGCCGTCCGCGCGAGCGTGTGCATGGCCAGCTACAACGGCTCGGCGTACATTACCGAGCAGTTGGCTTCCATCCTGGAGCAGCTGGGACCGACGGACGAGGTTGTCATCGTTGACGACGCGTCTACTGACGGAACCCGAGACGCCGTGCGGGCTTTCGGTGACGACCGCATTCGGCTCCTTGAGGCGGCGTCAAACCAGGGATACGTCAGGTCCTTTGAGCAGGCGGTCCTGGCCAGCCGCGGGTCACGTATCTTCCTGGCGGACCAGGATGACATCTGGATCGAAGGCCGTCTTGAGCTGATGCTGGCGGCGTTGGACAAGTATGCGGTTGTTGCGAGCAATTTCGACGTGCTTGGCGGTGGTCCGCGCCCGGCTATTGCCCGACTGCGAAGTGCCGACTCCAACCGCCGCGTCCCCAACCTGGCCGGCATCCTGATCGGCTACCGGGCGTACTACGGCTGCGGCATGGCCTTCCGTCGGGAGGTCCTAGGACTATTTGCTCCCGTTCCACGGTATTTGAAAGAGTCCCATGACCTGTGGCTTGCGATCGGCGGAAACGTCCTTGGCTCGATCGGCCACCTGGACGAGTCGACGCTGCTGCGTCGAATCCACGGCGCGAACGCGACTCCGGAAGGCTGGCGCTCCCTCCGGGTCATCGTGTCCGCGAGGCTGGTCCTTTTACGGCTGATGGGGGAGGCCCTGCGGCGCACTGCGGGGCAAAATCGCGCACCGAAGTAGCTCGCTCCAATGCCCTGATCGCTGGAGCTTTTCGGTTGACGGTAAGCTGACTGAATGCAAAAACTCCTTGTCACCGGCGGCGCCGGCTTCATTGGTTCCAATTTTGTCCACTATGTAGTTGAGAACACAGACGATCACGTGACCGTCCTGGACAAGCTCACCTACGCCGGCAACCTGGATTCGTTGAAGGGCCTTCCGGCGGGGCGTTTGGAGTTCGTCAAGGGTGACATCTGCGACGCGGACCTGGTCGATGGGCTCGTGGCCGAGGCCGACGTTGTGGTCCACTACGCGGCGGAGTCGCACAATGATAATTCGCTGCATGATCCGCGCCCGTTCCTTGATACGAACATCATCGGCACGTATACGCTGATCGAGGCGGCCCGGAAGCACGGCAAGCGTTTTCACCACATCTCCACGGACGAGGTCTACGGCGACCTTGAACTCGATGATCCGGAGCGGTTCACCGAGAGCACCCCGTACAACCCTTCCAGTCCTTATTCGTCGACCAAAGCGGGCTCGGACCTGCTGGTCCGGGCCTGGGTGCGGTCT
Source organism: Arthrobacter sp. UYCu512 (assembly GCF_040547075.1). Classification (NCBI taxonomy): domain Bacteria; kingdom Bacillati; phylum Actinomycetota; class Actinomycetes; order Micrococcales; family Micrococcaceae; genus Arthrobacter; species Arthrobacter sp. UYCu512. The sequence goes on along the minus strand of NZ_JBEPPA010000005.1, from coordinate 120,767 downwards.
TTCGGGCTGCAGGCAACGATCAGCAACTGCTCGAACAACTACGGCCCGTACCAGCACGTGGAGAAATTCATTCCGCGCCAGATCACCAACGTGATCGACGGGATCCGTCCCAAGCTTTACGGCAAGGGCGAGAATGTCCGGGACTGGATCCACGCCAATGATCATTCCTCCGCTGTCCTGGCGATCATCGCCGGGGGCCGGATCGGGGAGACCTACCTGATCGGCGCGGACGGGGAGCAGAACAACAAGGACGTCGTCGAACTGATCCTCAAGCACATGGGCCAGTCCCCGGAGGCCTACGACCATGTGGTGGACCGTCCCGGCCACGACATGCGCTATGCCATCGACTCCGCGAAGCTGCGCGATGAGCTCGGCTGGAAGCCGCGCTTTTCCAACTTCGACGCCGGGATCGAGGACACCATTGCCTGGTACCGGGACAACGAGGACTGGTGGCGTCCGCAGAAGGCGGCCACGGAAGCTAAGTACACGGAACAGGGCCAGTAGATTATGTCGATCGAGTTCTCGAAAAAGCTCACCGCGCACGAAACCCCGATTCCCGGCGTCGTCCTCTACGACCTTCCGGTCCACGGCGACAATCGGGGCTGGTTCAAGGAGAACTGGCAGCGGGAAAAAATGGTGGCCCTGGGCCTGCCGGACTTCCGGCCGGTGCAGAACAACATCTCGTTCAACGAAAAGGCCGGAACCACCCGCGGGATCCATGCCGAACCATGGGATAAATTCATTTCGGTCGCCACCGGCCGGATATTCGGTGCCTGGGTTGACCTGCGCGAGGGTGCCTCATTCGGTGCCGTGTTCACGGCCGAACTCGATGCCAGCCAGGCCATTTTTATCCCCCGCGGTGTCGGCAATGCCTTCCAGACCCTGGCGGACAACACCGCCTACACGTACCTGGTCAACGACCACTGGTCCGCCGACGCCCAGGGCCAGTACACCTTCCTGAACCTCGCCGACGAGAGCGCCGCGATCGCCTGGCCCGTGCCGCTGGAGGAGGCCGAACTCTCCGACAAGGACAAGGCCCACCCGCGGCTAGGGGATGTCGTCCCGATGCCGCCGAAGAAGACCCTCGTCCTCGGCGCCGACGGCCAGCTCGGCAAGGCGCTGCGGGAACTCTACGACGGAGATACTTCCGTTGAGTTCGCCGGCCGCACCGAGTTTGACCTCGGCAGCGCGGACGCGTTTGCGGCCCGGAACTGGAAAAACTACTCCACGATCATCAACGCCGCCGCGTATACCGCAGTCGACGCGGCCGAGTCGGGCCAGGGCCGGGCCGCGGCTTGGGCGGCAAACGTCAGTGCCGTCGCACGGCTGGCTCGAACCGCCGTCGAGCACGACCTGGTTCTGGTCCACGTCTCTTCCGACTACGTCTTCGACGGCACCCAAGAGCTCCACACCGAGGACGAGCCGTTGTCCCCGCTGGGGGTTTACGGGCAGACCAAAGCCGCAGGCGACGCCGTCGTTTCCGTGGTGCCGCGGCACTACATCGTGCGCACCAGCTGGGTGATCGGGGAGGGCAACAACTTCGTCCGGATCATGGCATCGCTCGCCGGGCGCGGAATTGAGCCGTCAGTCGTGAACGACCAGATCGGCCGGCTGAGCTTTACCGAGGACATTGCCGCCGGCATCCGGCACCTGCTCGAAACGGGCGCGCCCTTCGGGACCTACAACCTCTCCAACGAAGGTGCTCCGCAGTCGTGGGCGGACATCGCCGCCGACGTCTACGAACTCTCCGGCAAGTCACGGGACGCCGTCACCGGGGTCAGCACGGAAGAATACTTCCGCGGAAAATCCGTTGCGCCCCGTCCGGTCAACAGCATCCTGGATCTGGCAAAAATAGCAGCCGCAGGCTTTGTGCCGGCAACGGCGGCCGATCGTTTGCAGACGTATTTGACGAAGGGATAACCCGCCTGCCCGCTGCCGGCTGAACAGCGGCCGGCTCCGGGCGGACGGGGCCGGTCATGCTAGCCCGTCGTGTCAAAATTGGGTGCAGAGTAGCCGTGGCGTAGTCTAGCCCTCGGACCGGCGGCCCTTTTGGCTGCGTCATTGGAACCAGCCGCAGGTACTTATGTCTTTGAAATCCGCGTTTGACCCCCGCTCTAATTCGCTGAATGCGATCCGGCTCGGGCTGGCCCTTTTGGTCATGGTTTCCCATTCGTGGGCTCTTGGTGGTGCCGGGGCTGAGCCAGAGCTCGGGGGCGCAAACCTGGGTACGTGGGCTGTCTTCGGATTCTTCGGAATCTCGGGGTACCTGATCACCAGAAGCAGGCTCTCCGGCCATTCCGTCCGCCAGTTCTACAGGGCCAGGTTCCTCCGGCTGTTTCCTGGTTTCCTTGTCTGTCTGCTCGCAGTCGCATTTGTCTTCGCGCCACTGTCGAGGCTGTGGGATCCGGCGGGCAGCTTCTCCATCCTTGACCAACTCGGCTATATCCTGCGGAACATCCTCCTCTATCCGCCGTTCCTCGGCCAGTACGACATCGGTTCAACGCTGTCAGCGGTGCCGTTCACTGATGTTTGGAACGGTCCACTGTGGACGCTGTTCTGGGAAGCGAGCTGCTACGTGCTTGTGGGGGTAGCGGCCAGCCTTCTGCCGAGGCGTGTGCTGGGTCCATTGCTGGCAGCGACGCTCGTCATCGCGTCGGTGGCAACTCTCGCGGCCGAGCAAAATCCCGTGGTGCCCCTCCTGATCACCAGGACGCTGCCCATGTTGGCTGCTTTTGCCGGCGGCGCCGTGATGTTCCTTTACGACGAAAAGTTCATTCGACGGTGGGCCGTCCCGGGCGCTGTGGGGATGCTCGTTATGTCCGTGCTGACACAGACAGCCACCACGCTGGCACCGTTGCCCTTCACTTACCTTCTCTTTGTCCTGAGCGCCATCATCCCCTTGCAGCGGGTCGGTTCCCGCTTCGACGTCTCTTACGGTGTCTATATTTACGGCTGGCCGGTGCAGCAGGTGGTGGCCTTGATCGCCGGTGACAGTCTCCCGGTGTGGGTCTTCGTTGGCCTGAGTGTGGCTGCAACCGTTCCGCTGGCTTACCTGAGCTGCCGCTACGTTGAGCAGCCCGCCCTGGCCTTCAAGAATGGCAGGGCCGCCGCGACCGCTGTGGCCGCCGGCGGCAAGAACCGGGCCGGCTGACAAGGTCGCCGAAGACAGTTCGCCACAGCTGCCGCCTGTGATCGAATCGACTGAACCGTTCGGCTAGGTTTCCAGCGTCGCAACAGGTGTGGGCAGCGGGTCGTGGTGCGGCGCCTGAGAGCCGTTGGCTTCCACAGCGGTGCCGGTGTGCGCAGCGGCAGCTGTTGCTGGCGGCTTGACGGTTACCCAGCGGTGCAGGAGGATGGCAGCTGCCACAAGGACTGCCAGGTAGAGGACGGCCAGGGTGATCCAGCCAAAGGGCGGCTGCCATTGCGGTGCTTCAACCATGTCACGCCAGTTGGAGCTGTCCTGCAGGCCGATAACGTAGCGCCGCAGACCGTATATGAAGCTGTAGAAATGGCCAAAGACGAGCAGGGTTAACACAGCGGCGCTCGCCCGGCGGCCAACTCCGGCGTTTGCGACGGAGAATGACCTCATGGCCACGCCGCAGGCCGTGACCAGTACAACCACGAGGGCAAGGATGTAGCGGCCCTGCCAGATGAGTCCCACGTCTTTCGCCAGCGGGATCTGAAGGAGGGGCGGGAGCGCGATAACGGCCACCGTGAGAAAGGCCACGGTCAAGCGTCCGGCCCTGTCCGCGACAGACCAGGAGATGAAGATCGAGCCGATGATGAGCGTTGCCCATACGGCAAGGACCCCTGCCGGCCCGGGGGTGTCCAGCCAGCCAAGGTAAGAAACATAGCCGACAGCGAAGTCGAAGGTCCTGTCCAACATGATTGTCGCAATTTGAGTTGGCGTTGCGTCTATGCCTTGGCCCATAAGGTTCTGCAGGCTGTTGGCCACACGGAGCCACACGAGGGACAGCGCGCAACCGATAGCTACGATTCCGATCATGGCCCAGCCGAATTTTTGCCGGAACAATGACAGCAGTGGCCGATAGCCGAACAGCATCAGCGAAGCCACCACAGCCAGGGCCAACCACAGCAGCGACGCGGCGCGCGTGTTGGCCAGGACGACTGCGGACAGAGTAGCCGCGCCGAGCGGGCCTTTCCAGGCACCGTTCGACTGGAGGCGGTCCCACGTAAGACACAGTGCGGCGAATACGGACATGGAGGTCGCGATTTCGAGGGCATTGGGATTCACCGCGCCGGAAAGGAAAAGCACCATGGGCGTCAGTGCGAACGACGCGACGAACAGCGGCAGGCGCCACTGGCGCAGCCCTGCCAGCGAAATCATGGCAATGGCTATAAAAGCAGCGCTCAGCAGCCCACTGACAATGCGCATCGCGTAGATGGCTTTGGCCCCTGACAGGAAAAGGCTCGGCAGGCCTGTAACTGCGTAGTACATGGGGTTGTAGTTCCCGGCGCTGGTGAGTGCCTTAACGATCGTTGTGTCCGACGTGACGGGCGGGCTGCAACCGGCGGAGACCAGAGACTTCCATGCGAAGCAGAAGGGGAGCCCGTCGGTTGCGGCAATGTAAGCAGGGACATCAACCTGGGACCGTTCCCCTTGGGCTGTGCCGGATTCACCCTGCAGCTGACCCCGAACAACCGAAGCCGCCTTGATAACGTGTGACTGCTCGTCCGGTACCGAAATCAGCGGGCTGGCCACGGACCAGAGGGTTGTCAGCAGGCCGACAACCGCAAAAACTGCGAAGAACCGCAGGAGGCCGATGGGAAGTTTTCGGGTTTTCAAGGCAGGCAAGGAAGGCATGATTCTCTCTGGTACGGCGTCAGGTCCTACCTCACTCTACAAGCCAGCGTCGCTCCCGCGGCAGCGACGGCAAAACGTTCGCCAGCGTTCCTGAATGGACATTGCAGTCGCCTGGTCTAGACTGTTTTGGTGTCACTGGCCTAGGACGGTGCGGACAATCCAACGAGTACGGGCGGTATTTTCGAATCATGCGGGATAGTTCCATGAGCCTCGTCCGGCGTTTTCAACATTTTGTGCGCAACGGGCACCTGGTCAAATTCCTTATTGTCGGCGCGGCCTCCTTTGCCATCGATCTCGGACTTCTTGCGCTGCTGCACGAAGGTGCCGGTGTGGATTTGTGGATTGCCACCCCCGTGGCATTCCTTGCCAGCCTGGTGTTCAACTTCCTCGTCCAGCGAAAGTTCACCTTCCAGTCTGATGAGCGAGCTCACGTAAGCTTCCTGAAGTACGGGGCGCTAGTGGTGTTTAACGTAGTCGCCACCGACATCATCGTGAACGTGGTTGCAGGCTCCGGACAGTCTTACGCGATCGGCAAGGTCATTGCGACTGTTGCCACAACAGGCTGGAACTTCCTCCTGTACAAGCACTGGATCTTCAAGGCGGCGCCAGTCGCGGACGACCACATCGACGTGACGGCGGCGGGGACACCCTCCGCCGCTCATGAACGCCCGGAGTAGACCTTACCGCTTCAGCTCCGGACCACCCTTTCCGGCTGTCAGTCTGGCTTCCTGAAGCCGCGGACCCCTGCAAGCACGGGGAGAGCCTTGACCGACCCCGCGCAGCGCGGATCCCCATGAGTTCAACGAGACCCCTGGTCGCCGGCTCATCGTGGGATCGCAGCGGGCCAAGACAAACGTGCTGGGACTGCTCCCTCGGAGTATCAAGTCAAACGTGCTGGGACTGCTCCCGCGGAGTATCAAGTCAAACGTGCTGGGACTGCTCCCGCGGAGTATCAAGCACGGGGTCCGGAGCGGGCTTCGCGGCGTTGTTGCCGTGGCGCCGCAACGGGAGCCCCGGCAGGCGTGCCAGGACGTAACCCGGAAAAAGATAGCCGTAGAGGGCCGACGCCCCCCGGTAGATCAAGGCTGCGTAGACAACAGTGAGCACGATCCAGCCAAATGGTGGCTGCCAGTCCGGATTCGTGAGCATCACCTGCCAGTTGCCGGAGTCTTTCAGCCCAACCACGTAGCGGCGCAGAATGTAGACAAACGTATAGATGTGGGCCGCTGCGGCGAAAATTATCAGGACACGGGCGATGCTCCGGAAGCCCGGCGCGGTTCCGAAGGCGCGGAATCGAACGGCCATGCCAGCCGAGATTATGGCGACCATAAACAGAGGCAGATTGTAGCGCCCCTGCCAGATATACCCCACGGAGCTGATCAGCCCGGCCTGGACCACGGCCGGCACAACGGCCAGGGCGGCCACGGAGATCCAGAACCCGACCGCGTTCCGCCGCGGCCGTGCAGTGAACGGTACAAGCAGCGCCAGCATCAAGAGCATGCTCCAGAACTGAATGACGGCCTGCGGAGCCGGGACCTCGAGCCAGCCCATGATGCCGATGTACTGGGGCACAAAATCGAAGGCGCGATCCATCATGGTCAGGAATGCCTGATGCGGCCTGACGCCGGCCACGAGGTTCGTAATGCCCTCGGGGGCTGCCGCGGTTGAACCCGGGGCAAAGAGCATCAGGACAATCCAGAGCAGGCCCAGTCCAATGCCCACTATCATCAAGCCCGCGGTGACCAGCACGGTGCGGTTCCGCAGAAGCCGGCCCAGGCTCCCGAACCCGAAGAAAGCCACGGCGACTACAAAGGCAACCAACAGCCAGACAAGCGAAACGTTCCGCGTGTTTGCCAGCACGGCAACGGAGATTCCGACCGTGGCAATTGCGGGTTTAACTTCTGACAGGCGTGCTGAGCTTTCCAGGCACACGAGAAGTCCGCAAAACGCTGCCATGGTCGCGGCTACTTCCAACGCGTTCGGATTAATTCCGGAGCAGAGGAACAGCACCATCGGCGTTATGGCAACAGCGGCCGCTACAACTGGCCATTTGGGTTTTCTGAGCTTAGTCAAGGCAGTCAAGCCGGCCGCCAGGAAAGCGGTGCAAAGGAGGGCGCTGGCGATCCGCATGCCGATGATTGCGGGCGCACCAGTCAGGACGAGGCTGGGGAGGCCCACCAGCCAGTAGTACATCGGGTTGTACAGTCCGGCGGAGGTTACACCGATGGTCAGATAGTTATCGTCCATGGGCACAGCGGGTGCACACGCTGCGGTGACATCGCGTTTGAAGGCTGTGCACGTCTGAGCGGAGAGGTTGGCTATGTAGGAGGGAACCTGAACATGGACGCCGTGGCCAAAGGACTGTCCTTCCTGAACCACGAACTGTCCACGTGCTACCGCGGCTGCCTTGATGGTATGCGAGGGCTCGTCCGGATAGGCCATCAAAGGGGTGGCCAGCGACCACAGAGTGGTGAGTAAGGCAAGCAGTGTGAAGATCCGAATAAATGGTCCCAGCACGTGTTTGCGCCGTCCCCCGAGAGCTACCGGGGCAGATGCAGTGGCTCCGGGTGCACCCGGAATCGGCGCGGACGCCGCACGATTGGTCCGCTGCCCTGCCAAGGGCTTGGCCTTGTTACTTATCATCGTGCTCCACACTGATCGTTCCGACTGCCGAACGGGACCGCTCCAGCGCCGCAACGCTCGGCGAGACGACCTGGGCGAAGTAGGACGAATTGGCTTGTCCGCCTTCACCAGTGACGTATTCGGCCCAGGACTTTACCAGGCGGGCCAGGGCAGGATTCTTATAGGAATGACAGAATGCCTGATAGCCGACGAACCCCAGGGAATAGCCTGGACCTCGACCGGTATGGAGGGTCAACTGGACGCCGCCGCCGGGAGCCTCGCTGACGGTGCCGCTGTCGACTGCCGTGCCTAAAGCATCGTCCGTTACTTTGACAAAATCTTCTCCGAACTTCACCGTCGCTGTTGAGAACCGCGTTCCGATTGATGCCCGGTCCATAAATGCTACGGCTCCTGCGGTAGCGTCCACCTTCGTTGCCAGATCGGCATAAGTGCCCACGGACTGCCCAGCGGTGTCCGCGGGCCATTTTCCGGTTATGGGCGGTCTCGCTGCCGTTTCAGGGGAGGACCGTAGATAGTCGCCGACGGCTTGGGTGAGTCCAGAGCCGCCTGCAGCCCAGACGGGCACGATTTTCATATCAGGCAATGCGGTGCCCGGATTAAGGTCCGCGATCTTCTGGTCGTCCCAGCGTGTGATCTTGCCTTCGAACATCGCTGCCAGAACGGCTTGGTCCAAGCGGACATTCCGCAACCCGGCAACGTTGTAGGCGACCCCGACGGCGGTAACGGATGTCGGTACGGCAAAGGCTCCCTCCGGCCCGCACGCGGCCTTTGACAGTTCCCAGTCGTTGGTTGTCAACTGGGAATCCAGGCTGGCAAAGTGGGCCATCCCCCGGAATAGCGCGTCCCTGCCGCTGGCATCGCCATCGGGCGAGAACCGCAGGGAGGTCTGCCGAAACTCCTTGCTCCAGCCCTGCTGCCAGGCAGAGATGGAGCCCATCTGGCTGATGCTGCCTATTGCCGTCAGGGAGCCGGTGACGCCAGTGCCGTATTCGGCCGCGCTGCACGAGGCAAGCCCCAGCGCGCACACCGATGCGAGCAGGGCAAGTACCTGCCTGCGAGGCTTACAGCGCATTCCGTCGATCCCCTTCGTCAGCTACCTTGACAGAGCCATTGCGGTTTCCATCAACCTTAGCCTGAGCCGGTGCGGCCGCATTCAGCCGGGAGGCGCGGGGCTGCGGCAAAGATCCTTGGGGCATGGGTCGGGCTTCCGCGCCGAACGTCCGGCTGCGCCAATGCCGCTTCGGGAAGAGCGCCCTGTACAGGAGAACTGCGCCGGCCGTAAGCGTGATCAGGTAAGCGATTGACAAACCCTGCCAGGTGAGCGGTGGCTGCCACGTTGTTTCCCACATTTCGCTCCAATTTACGTGCTCGGGGAACAGGCCCACCGTGTAGCGCCGGAGAGTGAAAACAAAGGCGTAGACATGGGCTGCCACTGCAGCAACCAAAGTCCATCGGCCAATTGATTTGGCCCGGTCGGAAAGAGGGAACGAGTGAAAGCGAAGGGCCATACCGCAAGCGAGCATCATCAGGACCACCAGCGCGAGGAGGTATCGTCCCTGCCAGATGTAACCCAGCTCCTGGATGACCTGCGACTGAAGGATGGGGGGAAGCACAAGGACCCCGATGAAAACGGGAACCAGGAGCCAGCGATTCCTCAGTGGGCGTGAGGTCACTGCGGCCAAGACCAATGCCACGAAGGCGAAGTGCCAAAATACCTGAACACCGGACGGTGTAAGCGTATCCACCCAGCCCATCAGGCCGATGTAGCCGCTGACATAGTCAAAGGTCCGGTCCAGCATCGTTACGAAGGCTTGGTCCGGTGTCACTTTGGAAGGAATCCCGCCCAAACTCTTGAAGCTGTCCGCAACAACCAGCCACCCGAGCCCGGCGGCGCAACCCAGCACCGCGATGCCGGCCATCGCCACACCGAACTTACTCCGCAAGATCTCGGCTAATGGCCGCCACCCGTAGGCGATGAGGGCTACTGCAAAGGCTATGGCCAGCCATAGCAGGGACAAGGCCCGGGTGTTGGCGAGTACGGCGCCAGAAACGCCAACGGCAATTAGCGGGGCCCGGGTGGCCGCTAGAGACTTCGAGTTCTCGAGGGCTAGACACAGATTCACGAAGAACGCGGCCGTGGTGACCACTTCCAGGGAATTTGGGTTGATCGAGCCGGCGAGGTATAGAGCCATCGGCGTGAGCCCGACGACAGCGGCCACGAGCGGCCACTGGCCATGCCGCATTTGCCGGGCAGCCATGATTGCCATCGTCATAAAGACTGCTGAGAGGAGGCCACTTGCTATGCGCATGACATAAACCGCAGTTTCCCCGGACAACAAGCGCGATGGGAGACCCACGATCAGGTAGTAGAGCGGGTTGTAGTTTCCAGCAGTCGTCGTCGCGGGGACCAGCGCCGTGTTCTGGCCGTTGATGTCTGGCGAGCAGGCGGCAGAGACCTGGACTTTAAAGGCGTAGCACAATTGGTTGCCGAGTTCGGCTACGTAGCCGGGAACTTTCACAATTGCCGGGTCGCCTTGCTTGCCGCTTTCCTGGGTTTGCAACTGCCCCCGCGCCACCGCCGCAGCCTTGATGGTGTGGGCGGGCTCGTCAGGTATTGACATAAGCGGCGACGCCAGTGACCACAGGGTGGACAGGGTGCCCAGGATGAGGAACGTGACGAGGGCGGGTATATATTTCGTCCGGGCCAGAGGGACTTCCGGCCGGCGGCCTGAACGCTGTAAGTGCATGATCATAGAAGCTATCACCAATGGCATCGGCGGGTTGACGGCTCCAACCCGGTGCCGCGGCGGGTGGCTAGAGGCTGCCTGCGAACGTCCTGCCCAAATATCCCTGGCTTGGCTTCATGCCGGTCCCGGAATAGCTCCATAGTGAGCCGTCCGGCCGCCGGGCAACAAGGTCCGGGTTCGCGTCAGCATCCAGATTCCGTGCCGACCCGAAGTTGTCATAGACGTTCCAGCCCGTTCCTACCCGCAGCGACGGCGAAAGTTTTCCGGTCCCGTCTCCCGCATAGAACCACAACGTGCCGTCTGGCCTGCGAGCAAGGACGTCGTTCTTACGGTCGCTGTTGAAATCACCAACGCCGACGATTTCCGCGAAAACTTCCCAGCCGAAGGCCCCGATCTTAACGCCCGGCTGGTATCCGGTGTTAAGGGCGTCAACCTTGCTGGTGCCACGGTAGAGCCAAAGGGAGCCATCCTTACCGCGGGCAAGGACATCGTTCTTTCCATCGCGGTCAAGATCGCCGGTTCCGACAAGTGAATCGAACATGTCCCAGCCGAATTTGCCAATTTGCACTGCAGGAGCGTAGCCGCTGTTGCTGGCATCCACACGTCCGGTGCCGGCGTAGATCCACAGACTACCGTTCGGCTTGCGCGCCAGTAGGTCGCTCTTGCCGTCGCCGTTGAAGTCGCCGACGGCGGTCAGGGAGTCGAAGGCGTCCCAGCCGAAGTTTCCAATTTTCCGCGCAGTTCCGTAGGCTCCGGTTCCGGTTCCGGGGTAGAACCACAGGCTTCCGTCCGGCATGCGTGCCAGCAGGTCGGCCGTTCCGTCGCCGTTGAAGTCCGGGGTGCCGACGAGTGTGTCGAACGCACCCCAGCCGAAGTCGCCGATCTTTCGGGCGCTTTGATAGCCCTGGTCCCGCATGGCGGTTCCGGCATAGAAATAGAGGGAGCCGTCGGTCTGGCTGCCTACAAAGTCAGCCAGCCGGTCCCCATTGCTGTCTCCGGTTCCCACAAGCTGGTCGTAGATGCCCCAACCGGTGCCGATCTGGCGGGGGTTGACCAAGACGGCTTTGCCGGTGTTGGAGTAGAACCACATGGTGCCATCCGGTTTCCTGCCGACAAGGTCGCTGGTGCCGTCGCCGTCGAAGTCCTGGATTGCCACTAGTTGGTTGAACACGTCCCAGCCAAAGTCGATCTTCCGGCCCGTTCCGGTTTGGCCGGTTCCGGTTCCGGAGTAAAGATACAGGGCGCCGTCCGCCGTGCGGGCCAGCAGATCAGCCTTCCCGTCGCCGTCGAAATCGCGGACGCCAAGGATTGCATTAAAGACGTCCCAGCCGAACGCGCCGATCTTGACCGCCCCGCGGTAGCCTTCGCTGCTGCCAGAAACGAAGCCCGTGCCGGCGTAAAACCATAGGGATCCATCCAACTTCCGCGCCAGCAGATCGTTCTTGCCGTCCCCGTTGTAGTCCCCGACGCCGACCACGCTGTCGTAGATCTGCCAGCCGGCGCCGATACGACGGCTTACCGGGTAGCGGCCGGTCCCGTCACCGGAATACAGCCAAAGCTCACCGTCGGCCCTGCGCTGAATGAGGTCAGACTTTCCGTCGCCATCGAAGTCCCCGGTGGAGATGACCTTCCGGGTGGCGTCGGTGGGCACCGGTGGCGGGCTCCCCGCGGCGAAGCGCTGAAGGCTGGCGTAGTCGCCGGCCCAGACATTGGAATCGCCGGCGAAGGGCCCCTTGTCGCTGTACTGCCAGATGCTGTAGGTCGACCAGCTGGCCGGGACCGGGCCGGCGTCGTTCGAGAAGGAGCTCGGGTAGGAAGCTAGCCATAGCGGGTTGTCGCCGAAGCCCAGGGGGTTCCCGACGCAGTCTTTCCACCAGTAATTGCCGGTGTAAATGACGGGCAGCCGTCCCGTCAGGGCATACATGGTGTTGCTGAAGTCCCTGGCCCAGGCAGTAAGTGCGCCCGGCGACATGTCGTAGCAAGCGTTGCCTTGGTAGTAGCCGTTGATGGTCTGGCCTGCGTAGGGATTGCCTTCGAAATCGAGCACGGGCGGCATCGTATAGCCGTCGCCAGTCCAGCCGCCACCGCTCTGCACGAAAATTCTGGCCTGGTCGGCGCCGGAGGAAGCGGCCGGGTTCGCGTAGTGATAGGCGCCCCGCATCATCCCGACCGCCCGTGACCCGCTGTACTGTGAGTCAAAAATTTGATTGGTGTAATAGTTGCCCTCGGACGCCTTGATATAGGCGAACCTTGCGCCCATGTTCCACTGCTGTTGCCAGTTCACAGAGGGCTGGTATTGGCTGACATCGAGACCCTGAACGCCGAACGTTGGCATCCAGGTCCCCTGCGTGGTCAGCGTTTTTGCGGCTGCACCGGGGCTGGGCGCCAGACCCTGGCCCATCTCTGCCCCGCCTCCGGCCGTCGCTGCTGCCATAGCTGCACGGTATCCCGCACTGGACCGATCCGGTGTTGTGGGGGGCACTGTGGCGGCAGTCGCAGGCGGGGCCGGTATGGCCGGGCCGGAAGCGGTCGGCTGGGCCTCGGCAATGGCCGGTGCCGGCGAGGTAGTGACCCCCGGGGCCGGAATTGCGGCCGGGGGAGTCGCGGTGACGCTCGGTGTCGGTTCAACGGCACCGGCGGGAACAGCCAAGCCCGGTCCGGCGACGAGGCAGAGGGCCAGTAGGGTGGCTCCGACCCGGCTGCCCAGGTGACTGGTAGGGGGAAGTAGGGTCCGCTTCATTTTTCGCTCCGGAACAACGACACGATTGCGGCCGTGCCACGCTGGTCACGCGCCCGAGAATCAGCACATCAAGGCTGCAGGGTGGTGAGAATGTCTGACTTGTCGGGCTCACCTTATCTGGGGAAAGTAGTGAAACCAGAGTTTCTTGTGTTACCAATGTGAAAATTGTTGTAAAACTGCGGGTAGTTTTCCACATCCGCCGCACCGGACTCTTGTTCCGAAGCGCGGGGAGCCCTAGTTTTAACCCAATTGCAGCGCCCCCGGAGCAGGGCGAATAGGCAAACTGGGGGCCATTGTGGAGGCTGTTCGCATTGTCGAGGACGAGGTCCGCGAGCTGATTCGCCGCCGCGGCCTGGACCCCATGCGGCAGGCCGGTGAGGTCCGACGCCTGGTCGAGGCCGCCGTCCTGGATTACGACGAGCGCGCATTGCTGGCCCCGCTCCCGCCCATCGGCCCGCTTGAATCGGCCCGGAGGTTTGTCTTCGACGCCGTGGCCGGTTTTGGGGCACTGCAACCCCTGCTCGACGATCCCGCCATTGAGGAGGTCTGGCTAAATGCGCCCAACGAGATCTACGTCGCCCGCAACGGTGAATCCGAGCTCACCTCGGTCTCGCTCACGGACCAGCAGGTACGGGACCTTGTGGAACGGATGCTGAAGAGCTCCGGGCGACGGCTCGACATGTCCTCTCCGTTCGTGGATGCAGCGCTGCCCGACGGTTCCCGCCTGCACGTCGTCATTCCTGACGTGACCAGAAAGCACTGGGCCATTAACATCCGCAAGTTCGTTGTAAAAGCCAGTCGGCTTGAGCACCTGGTGGAGTTGGGCACCGTGACGCCCCAGGCCGCCCGGTTCCTCGGTGCGGCCGTGGCAAGCGGACTGAATATCCTGGTCTCCGGCGCCACCCAGGCGGGTAAGACCACCATGCTGAATTGTTTGGCCGCGAGCATCGGTACCCGCGAGCGCGTTATTACTGTCGAGGAGATCTTTGAGCTGCAGTTTCCGCTGCGGGACGTTGTGGGGCTGCAGTGCCGGCAACCCAACCTGGAAGGCGAAGGTGAAATCCCCATGCGCCGGCTGGTCAAGGAGGCACTGCGCATGCGCCCCGACCGCCTGGTGGTGGGCGAGGTGCGGGAGGCCGAGAGCCTGGACATGCTCATTGCCTTGAACTCCGGCCTTCCCGGCATGTGCACCGTCCACGCCAACTCCGCCCACGATGCCGTCACCAAGATCTGCACGCTGCCCTTGCTTGCAGGCGAGAACATCTCGAGCGCCTTCGTGGTGCCTACGGTCGCATCCTGCATCGACCTCGTGGTCCACTGCGCCCGGCACGCCAGCGGACGCCGCGAAGTTACGGAGATCCTGTCGTTGGGCCGGCGTGTGGAGAACGGCATTATCGAATCCTCCATGGTCTTTGCCCTCGCTGACGGCCAGTTGCAGCCCAGTGCCAATTCGATGCCGGCAGCGGAGAAGTTTGCCCGGGCAGGGTACGACGTCGCAGCCCTGCTGGAGCCGCGCTGATGGCTGCACTGATCGGCATGGTGGCGGGCGCCGGATTCCTGCTGATCTGGTGGTCCGCCTGGGAACAGCCCAAGCCAGCCAGCCCCGCACGGCGCAGCAGCCGGCTGGAGGATCTTCTGCGCACCGCCGGAATCGAGAAGGTCAGTGGCTCGGGCCTGGCGGCGACGTGCCTGGGTGTCGGTGGGTTCACAATGTTTGTTTTCTTCGCGGTGACCCGGTCATGGCCCATCGCGGGCTGTTTTGGCCTTTTTGGTGGCTGGCTGCCAATGGCCATCGTTTCGTGGCGCGCACGGAAGCGGACCGCCGTGCTGCGACAGTTGTGGCCCGACGTCGTTGACCACCTTCGCTCGGCGATTAGGGCCGGCCTGTCGTTGCCGGAGGCTTTGATCCAGCTGGGCGAAAAGGGGCCCGAGGAGCTCCGGCAGGTGTTCCGTGACTTTGGCTCCGACTACCGTGCCGGCGGGCAGTTCGGCCCCTCCCTGACCCGGCTGAAGGACCGTCTGGCGGACCCCGTCGCCGATCGGATTATCGAAGCGCTCCGTCTGACGAAGGAGGTGGGGGGCTCCGATCTGGGTCGGCTGTTGGGAACCCTGGCGGAATTCCTCCGGGAGAATGCCCGCACCAGAAGCGAACTGGAGGCCAGACAGTCCTGGACCGTCAACGCAGCACGGCTTGCGGTCGCCGCCCCCTGGCTTGTCCTGGTGCTGATGGCCAGCCGCCCCGAAGCGGTAGCTGCCTACAACACTGCCCTCGGTGCCGCTGTACTGCTCGGCGGACTGGCAGTTTCCCTGATCTCCTATACCACCATGCTCCGCATCGGTGCCCTCCCTGCGGACGAGCGGGTCCTTCGATGACCGGCCTGATGGCGGCAGCTGTTGTCTGCGGAGTCGTCCTGGGCATTGGCCTCTGGCTGTTGCTTGTCCGGCTGCCGTTTATGCGGCCGACAACGTTCGTGGAACGCATCAGCCCGCAGCTGAAGGCCCACAATCTGGAATCCCGGCTGCTGCGCACGGCGCCGGGGAACATCACACCGTTCGGGCCGCTGGAAAGAATTCTGCGCCCGGTCATCGGCGACGCCGTGAGGTCGCTGGGGCGGTTGAATCCGGTTTCCTTGACCTTGAACCGCCGTCTGTCCAGGGCAGGGAGTGCCGCGTCGCCAGCCGATTTCCGGGCAGAACAACTTCTCTGGGGAGCCGGCGGCTTTGCGGCCGCAGTCGGCGCCGTCGTGCTGTTCGGTGCGGCCGGGCGTTTCAGCCCGCTGGTCGCCGCTGTGCTGGTCCTCGGCAGCGCCGCCGGAGGGTTTCTGTTGCGGGACTATCTGCTGGGCGTCCGGATCAAAAAGCGCGAAGCGCGGATGATGGCGGAGTTCCCCAGCATCGCCGAACTGATGGCGCTGGCTGTCAGCGCCGGCGAGAGTGCCACAGGGGCACTGGACAGAGTGTGCCGCAGCGCCCGAGGCGAGCTCTCCCAAGAATTCGCCCTGGTCCTCGCCGAGACCCGGGCGGGGACGCCGCTCGTGGACGCCCTGCAGGAGTTCTCCGCTCGGACCGAACTCGGCCCTCTTCTCCGTTTTGTGGACGGGCTGATCGTGGCGGTCGAACGGGGAACCCCCCTGGCTGAAGTGCTGCGGGCCCAGGCGCAGGACGTCCGGGATACCGCCAAACGCGAGCTCATGGTGTCGGCCGGAAAGAAGGAAATCGGAATGATGGTGCCGGTCGTGTTTGGCGTCTTGCCGCTGACGGTCGTATTCGCCGTGTTTCCCGGACTCGCCGCCATCAGCATGGGCCTCTAACCGCAGCAAAGGAAAACACCGAAATCAACCGAACATGCGAACCAAGGAGTGAACGTGAAAAAGATCCGCAACCAGATGACACTGTTGCTTTGCACCATCAGCATGCTGCCCGTACCGGCAAGACATTCCACGGCGCAGGATGCCGGAGAGCATCCTGAACGGCGCAGCGATCCGAGCGAACGGGGCGACGTGCCGGGCTGGGTGATGATTACCCTGATGTCCGCCATCCTCGTCGCCGCCCTCCTCGCCCTCGCCGGCCCGGCCTTGGAGGCACTGTTCAACCAGGCCATGGACAAGGTAGGGCAGTAAAACACGTGCCCCTGCCCCGAGGCGGCTGGGGCAGGACTGACGAACGTGGCTCGGCAGTGGTGGACTTTGTGCTTGTGGGTGGACTGCTGACGCTGTTCTTCCTCGCCATCATCCAGCTCACCCTTGTCATCCACGTCCGGAATACCCTGGTCGACGCCGCGGCCTCGGGCGCCAGATACGGCACCCTCGCGGACCGCGGTTCCGCGGATGCCCGGGACAGGACAGTCCAGCTGATCGGAGTCGCCCTCAACCAGGATTTTGCCACCGACGTCACTACCAGCGAGGCCACGTACCAGGGTATCCGGACCCTGGAAGTCACTGTGCGCGCGCCCTTGCCCGTGATCGGGCTGATCGGTCCCCGCGCAGCCCTGGAGGTGAAAGGGCATGCTGCCATTCAGCCCTGAGCGTCCACCGCACTGGCTCTCACCGCACTGGCATTCAGCGCACTGGCAGCCACCGCGCTGCCAGTTTCGGCACAGGCTGTCGGCGGGCGGGTCCCGCGCAGTCAACGCCGGCCTCCCGCAGAACGCAGAACAGGGAAGCGCTGTCGTCGAATTTACGTTCCTGTCGCTGTTGCTGATGGTGCCGCTGGTTTACTTCATCATCACCATGGGAGCGCTCCAAAGCGGCTCATTTGCGGTCGTCGGTGCCGCGGACCAGGCCGCCAAGGTTTTCGTTGCGCAGCCCGACGGCGCTGCCGCCCGGGCAGCCGCAGAGCAGGCCGTGCTGCTGGCGCTCGCAGACCACGGGCACCCCGCGGCGGATGCCCGGGTCGAGACCACATGCGCCCCGGCCGACTGTATGGCCGCGGGCACGGCCGTGACGGTCACCGTCCACCTCACCGTACCGCTGCCTTTTGTCCCCTTCGGCGACGTGCTGAACCTGAACGCCGGTCAGCTCAGCGCCTCCGCCACGCAGCTGGTGGGCCGCTTCCGATGAGCGGCTCCGGGGCACCGCAACTACGCTCCGGCCAGCGCCGCGACGACGGTCAACTGATGGTGCTGATCATCGGGTACGTGCTGCTCGCCGTGCTTCTTTCGACAGTTGTCATTGCCGCCTCCAGTGTCTATATCGAGCACAAAAAGCTCCTGTCGATGGCCGACGGCGCCTCGGTAGCCGCGGCAGACAGCTTCACACTCGGACAGCTCGAAGCGGCCCGCGGCAACCCCACCGCTGTGCTGACCGGCGCCCGCGTGCGGGCAACCGCCATCGAGTTCCTGGACCGCAGCAATGCCTTCACCCGGTTCGCCGGCCTCACCGTTGGCCCGGGGACGGGGAGCCCGGACGGGGCCACCGCCGTCGTGGTGCTCAGCGCCGCCGTCCACCCGCCCATGGTCAACTTCCTGATCCCCGACGGCATCAGGATCGAAGCGAGTTCGACGGCGCGCTCCCGGCTTTCACGTTAGAGCCCCGGCGCTGCCAGGCAGCCCAGTCCGGGCCGCCTGCGGGGATAGCGTAGGGTTAAAAAACCATGGCAAACATTGATTTTCCCGCAGAAATCCGCGCCCTCCGAGCCACCTACGCCTCGATCGAGAACGTTTCGAATGTTGAGGGGCTGAAGGAGGACATCGCCGAACTCAGCGAACGGGCCGGCGAACCCAATCTGTGGGACGACCCCGCGGCCGCGCAGGTGATTACCTCGCGGCTCTCGCACCGGCAGTCCGAACTGGCACGCCTTGACTCGCTGGCCTCCCGGATAGACGATCTTGAGGTCCTGGTGGAGCTGGGCCAGGACGAGGATGACGCCGCCTCCATGGGTGAAGCGGCGACGGAACTCGAGTCCGTGCGCAAGGCACTGACGGAACTCGAAGTGGTTACCCTGCTTTCCGGCGAGTTCGACATCCGCGAAGCCGTCGTCACGATCCGAGCCGGCGCCGGGGGAGTGGACGCGGCAGACTTCGCCGAAATGCTGCTGCGGATGTACCTCCGCTGGGCTGAACGCCACGGCTACCCGACCACCATCATGGACACCTCCTACGCCGAAGAAGCAGGGCTCAAGTCCGCCACCTTCGAGGTCAAGGCCCCTTACGCGTACGGCACGCTCAGCGTCGAAGCCGGCACCCACCGCCTGGTGCGGATCAGTCCCTTCGACAACCAGGGCCGCCGGCAGACCTCCTTCGCCGCCGTCGAAGTCATCCCGCTGATCGAGCAGACGGACTCCATCGACATCCCGGACAATGAGATCCGCGTCGATGTCTTCCGTTCCTCCGGCCCCGGCGGCCAGTCGGTCAACACCACGGACTCCGCAGTGCGCCTCACCCACATCCCCACCGGCACCGTGGTGTCGATGCAGAACGAGAAGTCGCAGCTGCAAAACCGTGCGGCCGCGCTGCGAGTGCTGCAGTCCAGGCTCCTGTTGCTGAAGAAGCAGCAGGAGGACGCGGAGAAGAAGGCATTCGCCGGCGATGTAAAAGCCTCCTGGGGCGACCAGATGCGCTCGTACGTCCTGAACCCGTACCAGATGGTCAAGGATCTCCGCACCGAGCACGAAGTCGGCAACACCTCGGCCGTGTTCGACGGCGAGATCGACGATTTTATTGATGCCGGCATCCGCTGGCGGACCGACAACCGCAACGCCGACAAATAGCCGCACACACGCCCTACTTCCGCGGCACACCCGTCCTGGCCGCCTAATCCTGCGACACGCCCCGGCACTCGGGCCGATCCGCCGGGGCCCGTGCGTATAGTCGAGAAGCCGGAGCTCTACTTCCCCCACTAGAAAGCCCGCGCGCCGGCAGCAGAACCGGGATGTACCTGTCCATGTCCTGCAGGGTATTTAGGGCCATGATCCGTTTCGAAAATGTCACCAAGGTCTACGACCAGAAGGCGCGCCCCGCCCTGGATTCCATCAACCTTGAGATCGACCGTGGCGAATTCGCCTTCCTCGTCGGGGCCTCCGGTTCCGGAAAATCGACGTTCCTGCGCCTTGTCCTTAAAGAGGACCGTGCCTCCTCCGGTGCCGTCTACGTGGCCGGCCAGAACGTTGCCAACATTTCCAGCTGGCGGGTGCCCAGGCTCCGCCGCGGCATCGGCGTCGTCTTCCAGGACTTCCGCCTGTTGCCCCAAAAGACTGTCTTCGCCAACGTCGCCTTCGCGATGCAGGTCATTGGCAAGGGCCGCAGCGTCATCCGGGACACCGTTCCCGAGGTCCTCAAGACCGTCGGGCTCGAAGGCAAGGAAAACCGCCTTCCACACGAACTTTCCGGCGGTGAGCAGCAGCGCGTGGCGATCGCCCGCGCCGTCGTCAACCGCCCCGGCATCCTGCTCGCCGATGAGCCGACCGGCAACCTGGACCCCACCACCTCGATGGGCATCATGGGGGTGCTGGACAAGATCAACCAGAACGGCACCACAGTGGTGATGGCAACGCACGATGACGACATCGTCAACGAGATGCGCAAACGCGTCGTCGAGCTCAAGAACGGCGTTGTGATCCGCGATGAGGCCAAGGCGCTCTACACCTCCATGATCCCGGTCGTGGGACAGTCGCGCCGCCTGCGCGACGCCAGCGGGCGGGACCCGCAAGGGGAGGGCCAGCTGTGAGGCTCCAATTCGTCCTCGCCGAAATCGGCAGCGGCCTGCGCCGCAACCTCTCCATGGTGGTCTCCGTCATCCTGGTGACTTTCGTGTCCCTGACTTTCGTCGGCGCCGCTGGCATGCTGCAGCTGCAGATCAACCAAATGAAGGGCTACTGGTACGACAAGGTCCAGGTCGCCATCTTCCTGTGCAGCGACGGTTCGACGGCGGCCAGTTGCGCCAGCGGGCCCGCCACCCCCGAACAGCAGGCCAACCTGGGCAAGCTGCTGGAATCGCCGGCCGTTGCCCAGTACGTCAACGACTTCCAGTTTGAGTCCAAGGACGATGCGTACAGGCACTTCAAGGAACAGTTTTCCAATTCCCCGATCGTTGACTCGGTGACGCCGGACCAGCTCCCGGCCTCCTTCCGGATCAATATGAAGGACCCGGAAAAGTACCAGATCATCAGCGAGACCTTCTCATCGCAGGCCGGTGTGGAAACCGTGATCGACCAGCGCCAGCTCCTCGAACGGCTCTTCTCGGTCATGAACGCTGCCTCCCTCGTGGCCGTCAGCGTCGCCGGCGTGATGATCATCTGCGCCATCTTGCTGATCGCCACCACGATCCGGCTCTCCGCCTTCAGCAGGCGACGGGAAACCGGGATCATGCGCTTAGTCGGGGCATCGAAAATAGTGATCCAGCTGCCGTTTATCCTGGAGGGCGTGATAGCCGCAGTGATTGGCGCGGCGCTGGCCTCGGGAACACTGTGGGCCGTGGCGCACTTCTTCCTGGGCGGATACCTCTCCAAGCAGTATCCGGACACCGCGTTTATCTCCGCGGGCCAAACCCTGGTGCTCGCACCGGCCCTCATTGGCCTTGGCGTGCTGCTGGCAGGCGTATCATCGCTCCTAACCCTTCGTCGATACCTGAAGGTTTAGCGTGCGCAACGAAAAAGGGATCCCCATGACACCGATGCACCGAACCGGCCCGCAGCCGGTTCCCCTCCGGCGAGCCGTGGCCGGCCGCCGCACCCGCATCGTCAGTGCCGCGCTAGCCCTGGTTCTGGTGGCGGCCTTGGGAGCTTCGGCCCCGGTGGCCGTCGCCGACTCCCTCGAAGACCAGCAGGCAGCCCTCCGGGAG
Organism: Arthrobacter sp. UYCu512; assembly: GCF_040547075.1. Classification (NCBI taxonomy): domain Bacteria; kingdom Bacillati; phylum Actinomycetota; class Actinomycetes; order Micrococcales; family Micrococcaceae; genus Arthrobacter; species Arthrobacter sp. UYCu512. The sequence goes on along the minus strand of NZ_JBEPPA010000005.1, from coordinate 99,536 downwards.
GAAGCGGCGAAGGTTCAGCACTCGCTGGAGTTTGTTGACTCCAAGATCGCCCAGGCGGCCTCGGACCTCGTCCTTTACCAAGGCCAGCTCCCCGGTGCCCAACAGGCCCTGCTCGACGCCCAGGGCCGCGTGGCAGCTGCGGTCAAGGAAGCCGAGGCCCTCGCAGCCCGGGTGGACCTTGCGCAGCAAAACAAAGCCAAGATCACCCAGCAGTTGGAGACGGACAAGCAGAAGATCACCGACACGAAGAAACTGATCGGGCAGATCGCCACCCAGGCGTACAAGTCCGGCGGTGTGCCGTCCAACCTTTCGCTGTTTTTCGGCCCGAACAACGGCGGCAGCCTTACGGACACCATTGACCTGGCCGACCAGGCGATGCGCAGCCAAAACGCCGCCATGGACAAGCTGACCCAACAGAACGCCACGAACATCAACTCCCAGGCCAGGCTCGAAGCGGTGGAAGCCGAAATCAAGGACCTTAAAGCCAAAGCTGATGCCGCGCTGGCCCGCGAACAGGCAGCCCGCGGCGAGGCAGAGGCCAAAAAGGCCCAGGTGGACCAGCTCATCGCCGACACCACCCGGATCGACGCCGAACTTCAGGCCGCCAAACCCGGAATCCAGACCCAACTCGCCCAGGTCAAGTCCCAGCAGGACGCCGTTGCCGCGGACATCGCCGAACGCGACCGCAAACTGCGCGAGGCCTATGAAGCCGAACAGCGCCGGATCGCCGAGGCGGCCGCGGAGGCTGCCGCCGCGGCCGCCCGCGCCCAGGGGCAGGCCCAGGCGAAGCCGGCACCGTACGTTCCTGCCCCCCAGGGATCCCCGTCGGCCTTCGGCCTGCAGCATCCCCTCAATGGCGTCCCGATCACCTCCGGCTTCGGCTGGCGCTCGACACCTCCCGGGACCATCGACTTCTACGGCCAGGGCGGCTATATGCACACCGGAATCGACTTCGGCGCCGCCTGCGGCACACCGGTCTTTGCCGCGGCGGCGGGAACGGTATTTTCCGCCGGCTGGGCCAATGACGGCGGTGGCAACAACGTGAAGATCTCCCATGGTGTGATCCAAGGCAACTCGCTGACCACCATCTATTACCACAACACCTCAGTTGTCGTCTCGCCGGGCCAGCAGGTCAGCCGGGGCCAGCTGATTGCTTATTCGGGAACCACCGGCAACTCCACCGGCTGCCACTCGCACTTCGAGACCTGGCTTAACGGCCGAGCCGTGGATCCGATGAACCTGCTCTGATCCGCCCGGAGCGGAAGCCCTGCCGGTGCGCTGCTGCTCTGCCGTAAACTGGCATAAGCCTGCGCCGTTCCGGCGTACGGCACACCCGTCGATTCAAGGAGTTCTACCGTGCCGAAAGAAAGTGGCCGTAAGGTAGTGGCCACCAACCGCAAGGCCCGGCACGACTACCACATCCTCGATACCTATGAGGCGGGAATCGCACTGATGGGGACGGAAGTGAAGTCCCTTCGGGAGGGCCACGCCTCCATGGTCGACGGCTTTTGCACCTTCTACAACGACGAGCTGTGGATGGAGAGCATCCACATCCCCGAATACCACCAGGGGAGTTGGACCAACCACGCCGCACGCCGCCGTCGGAAGCTGCTGCTGCACCGGGACGAACTCACCAAGATCTCGCACAAGATCCGCGAATCCGGTTTCACGATTGTCCCACTCCAGCTGTACTTCGTGGATGGGCGGGCCAAGGTGGAGATCGGCGTAGCCCGCGGTAAGAAGGAATACGACAAGCGTCATACCCTGCGCGAGCAGCAGGACAAGCGTGAGGCCCTGCGGGTGATGCGCGAACGGAACCGGCGGTAGCCGTGGCCGTCCCCGGCCTGGTGGAATGAATCTGCGATGCCGTGCGTTATGCTTGATAGCCAGGCAGCCAATGGTGCGGTACCGGTTCAGCAGCACGGAAACGGTTCGGCAACATAGCAGCTTGGTTTGATAAAAAAATACGGGGATGATCGGTTTCGACGATGTTAGTCGCGACAGGTGAAGCGGGCCGAGGATGCAGAATTATCTCGTAAACGCTGTCTGCAAACCAATAAGTGCCAATTCAAAACGCACTGACTTCGCTCTCGCTGCCTAAGCAGTAAGACAGTCCGTCAGCCCGAGGTTGCTATTGCCCCGGATCCTGGCGTCATTTAGATAGCCACTGCTGTTAACCCCCGTCATCGGGGTGAACGGGACTCTTTGATGACTGGGCCCGGATCAGCCAGCTGTTTGTAGCGTGGCTGGGGCCGAGAAAATCCAACGCAAACTGCGCCCGGAGAAGCCCTGACAACACGACATCGGACGGGGGTTCAATTCCCCCCATCTCCACCATCGGAGCACCGGAAACGTTGCTCCACCCCGTAAAGTCCCACACAAAAGGCCGGAAGCTGACGCTTCCGGCCTTTTGCTTTGCCTGCACGGCCCGGCTGGCGGGTTGCGCTCAGTGCTTCTTGATGTGCGATACCGGGTCCGCGTGCGTCTCCGCGACGTTTTTGGACTTCTTCTCGGCCCGTTTTTCCTTGATGGTCTTCACCGGCTTTTTGGCCATGCTCCGGTGCGGTGATTTGTCAGGCATGCGGGTGCTCCCTCACAGCGGGGCCGGAATGGCCCCATAAGATAAAGCTACGCCTCCGGCACCGCGACGTCGACGATTCCAACGAACCGGCTGCCCACACCCTCATACTCGCTGCGGACCAAGCCGGCAGCGGCTGCGGGACGCTCAAACGAGGCGTGGTGTTCGCAGCAGACGTAGGTGAAGTCCGGCCACCATTTCTTCGGCCGGGCCGCTTCGGAGAAGCCGCAGACAGCACAGGAAAGCTGGACCCAGACGGGGCGTTTACCGGTCCGGTTGGCCTTGGACTGGACCAGCCACTGCGGCGGGTTGTCAAGGAGTTCGCCGAGTTCGGTTTCGCTCAGCCGGGACGGGATGCCGTGACGGTGAGCCATTTCCAGCGGAATGTCGAGGACTTGGGCTGCTTCACGTCGGGTAACCATGCTTCAACGATACGGGATCGGATGCTCCGTCATCGCAGTCGGGAGGCCGGCGTTAGGCTCGTCACAGGGCAGTGAGGGAGAGCCCGAGCGCTGCTGCGGCGAGGCCGAGGATTAGGTTGGCGGCGACGTTGAGGGTGGCGGCGCGGTAGCGGCTTTCGCTCGCAAGCCGGACAGTGGCGGTGGTCCAGGAGCTGAATGTCGTGAGGCCGCCGGCGAGTCCCGTCGCGAGGCCGGACTGCCACTCAGGCCCCAGTCCCCAGTGTGCCGTGCCGCCGATGGCCGCGCCGATGATAAAGGAACCCGTCACGTTGACGGCGAGGGTGGTCCAGGGCCAGTGGGAATGACGGGCCGGGAAGGAGTTAGCAAACCAGGAGTCGACGGCGAAGCGCAGCAGGGCGCCGGCAACACCGAAGGCTCCGACGAGCAGTGCCGTGATCATGATGCCCGGCCGGTCAGATCAGCCATTGCCTTTCCGGTCTTCCACCCCGCGGCCGCCGCACCGAGCCCCAGGACGAGTGAGAGTCCCAGATAAACCAGCGAGCTGGTTTGGAAACCGGCCCTGAACTGCTGGTCCAGGGCGAACACCACCGCCGAAAACGTAGTGAAGGACCCCAGCAACCCGGGTCCGAGTCCGGCACGCAGCCAGAACGCCGTCTTCGGCCGCGCGATCCAGACGGTGGTGAGGGCCGCGAGCACAAAACTGCCGAGGACGTTGATCGCCAAGGTGGTCCAAGGGATTGTCCCGGCGGATTCCGGGAACACCAGGCCGGCCCCGTAGCGCAGCTCCGTTCCGATCAGGCCGCCGACGGCGACGGCCGTCCATGCATGCCAGCCCGGCGACCGGTCATGCGCCGCACCCGCCGTCCGGGGGAGCGACTTTGCCGTGTGTTTCATACCCCGGCTCCGGTCAACTCGGCCCGCACTCAGGACCGCCCGAGGCTGCAGCCGGGATGGGTAACGTCACTGTGGACCCAGAGGGCGGAGGCGACTTCCTCGGCCAGATCCACTTCCTGCCCGGCCGCGCCCGAGCCGATGCGAACTACCAGGGCGCCGCCGAAAGGCTTGCGCCCCAGCACCTCGACGTCGTCGTCAAGGTCGATTTCTTCCGCGGAAAGGTAGCGCAGGAGCTCGGGGTTTTCGTCACTGATCCGGGTAATCCGGCCGGTGTGCCCATCGTCGAGCTCGCTCATCCGGTGCGCCACCGGGATCAGGACGGAGCCGTCGGCGGCAGGGATCGGATCCCCATGCGGATCACGCCGCGGGTTCCCGAGCTTGGCTGCCATCCGCTCAATGAAGGTGTCCGAGACGGCGTGTTCGAGCAGCTCGGCCTCGTTGTGAACCTCGTCCCAGCGGTAGCCGAGTTCCCGGACCAGGAATGTTTCGATGAGCCGGTGCCGTCTGACCATGGACAACGCCAGCCGGACACCGTCGGCGGTGAGGGTGATCGCGCTGTACGGCTGGTGGTCCACGAGTCCCTGGTCCTTGAGCTTGCGGACCATTTCGGAGACCGAGGAGTTGGCGACGCCGAGGCGTTGTGCCAGCTGGGTGGAGGTGATCGGCTTGTCCTGCCACTCCGTAAAGGAATAGATGACCTTGACATAGTCCTCGATCGAGGAAGAGGGCAGGCTGGTCTTCACAGCATCCAGCCTACCGTTAGCCCGCGCTGGCGAAGGTCAGCCACAGCAGTGCGAGGTTAAGCGCGACCACCAGGATGACGCTGACGACAGCTGCGATCCGAAGCGCCATTCCATCGGCGAACCGGCCCATCAGCGACTTGTTACTGGTCAGGACAACCAGCGGGATCAGCACAAAAGGGATTCCGAAGCTCAGGACAACCTGGCTCAGGACCAGTCCCCAGGTAGGATCGAAACCCACGCTCAGCAGCACCACCGCCGGTACCAGGGTGATGATGCGCCGCAGCATCAGGGGGACCCGGATCTTGAGCAGCCCCTCCATAATTGAGCCGCCGGCGTAGCAGCCAACGGACGTGGAAGCCAGTCCGGAGGCGAGCAGCCCGACGGCGAAGATGACGCCGATGACGGGTCCGAGGCTGCTGGTGATGGCGGCATGGGCTCCTTCGATGGTGTCTGTTCCGTCCGCACCGCCGAGGGTCGATGCGGCCAGCAGCAGCATCCCGATGTTCACAAGACCGGCGAAGGCCAGGGCGACGACCACGTCCCAGCGGGTCGCCTTGACCAGCCGGGCGAGGGCCGGGGCGGGAACATGGACGTGCGGGTCCGGACGATGCCGGTCCCTGGACAGTGCAGAGTGGACGTAGATGGCGTGCGGCATCACCGTGGCGCCGAGCATGCTCGCGGCCAGCAGCACAGTCTCGGGACCCTGGAAGCCCGGGATCAGCCCGGCTGCCACACCGGCAGGATCAGGCGGGCTAACAAAAAGGCCGGCCAGGAACCCGATGGTGATGATGCCGAGCAGGAAGATAATGATGAACTCAAATGGCCGCTGCTTGTTCCGGGCCTGCACGGCGAGGAGTCCCATGGAGACGGCGCCGACGATTACGGCGCCAAGGGGCAAAGGCAGTCCAAAGAGCAGGAAGAGCGCGATTGCCCCGCCCACCACCTCGGCAAGGTCAGTGGCAGCAGCCACGATCTCGGCCTGCACCCAAAACGCCCGGCGCCAGAACGGCTTCAGCCGCTCACCAAGAATCTCCGGCAGGCTTTTGCCGGTGACAAGCCCGAGTTTGGCGGACTGGTATTGCACCAGCACGGCCATAATGTTGGCGGCCACCAGGACCCAAACGAGCAAGTAGCCGTATTGCGCTCCGGCGGTGAGGTTGGCCGCCACGTTGCCGGGGTCCACGTAGGCGATCGCGGCAACAAATGCCGGCCCCAGCAGGCCGATCATGGCCCGGCGGCCGGCCGGTTTCGGCCGGGCGGCCGTCGCCGGTCCCGCGCCGTCGTGTCCTGTTACGTCCAGCACTGGGCTCCCCTGCTAGGTGCGTCGCCGTCGACGCGGGCGGCAACGGCGGGTGGATGCCTGCGCCGAAGTTTGCGAACGCCTACAAATAATTATTAGGCATACCGAAACCATAAGCCACGGTGGCTGTCCGCGGCAACGTCGACGGCTCCAAAAGGACCTTTCCGGCCGGTGTCAGGACCGCACGGCCCGCCAGCTCTGTGTCAGGTAGGGGAGCGGGATCACTTCATCGCCCTGATGGCCCAGGTGCTCGTGCAGATACCAGTCGAGGTTGCCCAGCACCTTGGTGCGGGTGGCCTGGCCGGCCGCCAGGTAGTAGCTGCGGGACTTCGCCAGCGCCAGGATGTCTGCGCCGCGCACCGGATCTTCCCACCGGGTGAGATGGCTCTCCAGTCCCGTAAATTCAGGTCCCAGCGGCGGTGTGAAGTGCGGTTTGTGCACGTCGCCGGCATGCATAATGCGCGAGAGCCGGTGCACCCAGGGAACAGACGTGTCCAGCTGGTTCCAGATCAGCCCCAGGACACCGTGCGGGCGGAGGATCCTGGCGATTTCCGTGCTGGCCAGCAGCGGATCGCACCAATGCCAGGCCTGGGCGACTGTCACCACGTCGAAAGCACCGTCGGGCAGCCCCGTCCGCTCCGCGGTACCCTCGACGGCGGTGACCCCGGGAAGCGCCCGGCGCAGCTGTTCCAGCATGTCCGCGGATGGGTCCACTGCCACCGTGCGCAGGCCGCGCCCGACCAGCAGCGCCGTGAATTTCCCGGTTCCGGCGCCGAGGTCCGCGGCATCCGCTGCGCCGCCGGGGATCAGCCAGCCAGCCGATTCCTCGGGATACCCGGGCCGGACGCGGTCGTAGTGTTCCCCGCCGTCCTGAAAGCTGTGCCCCAGCTCCTGGCGCCGCCCCTGGGGCAGCTTGGGTCCGCCGCGTGCCACGTTTGATCTCCTTCGGCAGGTCCGGGTACGTACCTTGTGAATTTACCGCACCGGGCAGGGGCCGCGTTTGCAGGGGCCGTGTCTGCCGGCGCCGCCGGAGCCAGCGCCGCCGCACCGGCGGCCGTTAGTCCAGCGTGCAGGGCGCCGCCCCGGCCGTGCCGGGGGTATTGGGGGCCCAGTGCGGGTAGCTGCGGGTGTCGTTGGACGGTACCCAGCGGCCTGCGTCCACCACGTAGTCCCAGCCGAGGCCGTTCCCGAGCAGCTCCCGGACTCCGGTGAGCAGCCGCTGGGCGTCATCAAGCCTGGAGCCCAAGCCGAAGCTTGCCCGAAGCGACCCCGAGGGCAGGCCAAGCCGCCGGAGCAGCGGATGCGCGCAAAACCTGCCGTCGCGCAGCCCCATACCGTGCTCGGCGGACAGGTAGGCTGCCACCAGGCCCGCGTCGTAGCCTTCCACCGAGAAGTTGACGACGCCGATGGTGCCGGCGCCGGGAAGGGTTTGTGACCCGGTGCCCGCCCCCGGCCCTGCAGCCGCGTCGAAGGTACCGCTGTCGGAGAAGATCTGGTGGACCGTCACACCGTCGATCCGGGCGAGGCCCTCCACCAGGAAGGACCGGATGGCGTTCTCGTGCGCGTGCCACTGGTCCGGGTCCAGCCCGGCGATGATTTGCGCGGCCCGGGCCAGGGTGGCGGCGCCGAGCACGTTCGGGGATCCGCCCTCATGCCGGGCGGGTCCCGTGGTCCAGCTGACGGTGTCGATCCGGGCGTCCTGGACGGCCCCGCCGCCCGCGAGGTGCGGGATGCCGGCGTCGAGCCAGTCGGGACGCCCGATCAGGACGCCGGCACCGAAGGGTGCGTAGAGCTTGTGCCCCGAGAAGGCGATGTAGTCGAGATCGTCCGTGGAGACGTTGATCCGCCGGTGCGGGGCCAACTGGGCGGCGTCGACGACGATCCGGGCGCCGTAGTCGTGCGCCAGCGCTGCCAGGGCGCGGATAGGCAGGATCTCGCCGGTGACGTTGGAGGCACCGGTCACGGCAAGCAGGCTGACGCCGCCGTGTGCGAGTTCCTCGCGGAGCAGCTCCAGGGTGGCCGCGAGGGTGGGGGCGGCAATGACGCTGCGGTGGGGTACCCGCTGCCAGGGCAGGAGGTTGGCGTGGTGTTCAATGTCGAGGTAGAGCACCTCGCCGGTATGCTCGCCGTTGACGACCGGCAGGCAGCCGGCCAGCAGGTTCAGCGAATCAGTGGTGTTCCTGGTGAAGATCACCGCATCGTCCGGCCGGCCGCCAACGAAGTCGCGGACAATCCCGCGGGCGTTCTCGTAGACCGAGGTGCTGATCTGGGAGGCATAGCCGGCGCCGCGGTGGACGCTGGCGTAGAACGGCAGGATCTCGTTGAGGTAGGCCGAGACCACGGACAGCGCCGGAGCCGAGGCACCGTAGTCCAGGTTGGCGTAGCGGACATGTCCGCCCTGGATGAGAGGCGCCTGGATCTCGGCGCCGGTCACCGCGGCCAGCGGCCGGCGGGCAACGGCGAACCGCGGATCGGGATGTGCCGGACCGGTGTCGGCCTGAACCTCGGCGGCGGCAGGAATGGTGGCAGTCGTCATGGGACCTCGCTCGAAAAGGACCCCACGCACCGGGGATCCGCGCTTGCCGGGTCCGTTCCGGACCGGCCAGGTCGTCACCCGGGGCACCCCGCCGCGAATGGAGGGTTGCCGGCCAGCAAACCGGGGTTTAGCGCTGGCACTCGTGACCTGGTTCGAGCCTAGGCCATGCCGGCTTCCGTGGAAAAGGCAGGGCAGGATTGTGAAGTCCTTTGTGACGGGCCGGTACCGAAGCTGCCGAACGGCGCCGGACGCGCTTACAGCAGGTCGTCCAGCCCGGGGTTCAGACGCTTGAGGACTTCGGAGTGCAGAATGGAGTTGGTCGCGAGGGCGTTGCCGCCGAAGGGACCGTCTTCTCCTTCGAGGGAGGTAAAGCGGCCGCCGGCCTCGGTGACGATCGGAACCAGCGCGGCCATGTCGTAGAGGTTGAGTTCGGGTTCGCAGGCGATATCAACGGCACCTTCCGCCACCAGGCAGTAGGACCAGAAGTCGCCGTAGGCGCGGGTCCGCCACACCTCTTCGGTGAGCCCCAGGAACTCGTCAAGGTTGCCGCGCTGCTTCCAACCTCCCAGGCTGGAATATGACAGCGAGGCATCCGGCAGGCTCGCGACGTTGGAGACCTTCAGCCGGGTTGCGGCCGCCAGTGAACGGCCCATGTACGCACCGGCGCCTTTTGCCGCCCACCAGCGCTTTCCCAGCGCCGGGGCACTGACAACGCCGACCACCGGCTCGCCCTCATCGACGAGGGCGATCAGCGTCGCCCAGACCGGGACGCCGCGGACGAAGTTTTTGGTCCCGTCAATCGGGTCGATGATCCAGCGGCGGGAGCCGTGGCCGGAACTGCCGAACTCCTCCCCGAGCACGGCGTCGCGGGGCCGGGACCGCGACAGCTGGCCACGGATGGCCTCCTCGGCGGATTTATCGGCGTCAGTGACCGGCGTCAGGTCCGGCTTCGTCTCGATCCGAAGGTCGAGCGCCTTGAAGCGGCTCATGGTCTGGGCATCTACGGAATCTGCCAGGACATGGGCAAGGCGCAGGTCGTCGTTGTAGCTCGAAGCGGGTTGACTCATGCTTCCAAACTACCGTCAAAGCGGGCAGGGAAGCGGTAGGCGCCGCGGCCTGCTAGGAGACGGTGCCCAGTTCCTTAACGTCCTGGGCTTCCAACCGCGGGTCTGTCCCGAGCAAACGGCGCAGTGAGGCGAGCCTGGCCGGACCGGATTCTCCTGCCTGGCCGGAGGCCACCCAGGCGTCCACGCCGCAGTTGACGGCGCTGGAATCGTGCTTGCAGCCCCGTTCGCAGTCGTCGGTGCCGGGCTCGAGGTCGGGGAAGGACCGCAGGATCCGGTCCGGGTCCACATGCGCGAGCCCGAAGGAGCGGATGCCCGGGGTGTCGATGATCCAGCTCCCCGCCGGCGCATCGTTGACTTTGAGGGCCAGCGCGGAGGATGAGGTGTGGCGGCCGCGCCCGGTCACGGCGTTGACACCGCCGGTGGCGCGTTCGGCGCCGGTGAGGGCGTTAACCATGGTGGACTTGCCGACGCCGGAATGGCCCAGCATCACGGTGACCTTCCCGTCGAGGTAGGCGCGCAGCTGTGCGACGGCGTCCTTGTCCAGCCGGGCGGAGAGCCCGTCATCGGAGCGGGCATCGATGCCCGAGGCGGCGGAGTCCGCCGTCTTGGAAATAATCACCGGGAAAGCAAGGTGCTGGTAGTTGGCGAGGAGCTCGGCAGGATCCTTGACGTCGGCTTTGGTGACAAGCAGCAGCGGATCGATCCCGGCGTCGTACGCGGCCACCAGGGCGCGGTCGATAAATCCGGTCCGCGGCTCGGGATTGGCGGCCGCCACCACGATCACCAACTGGTCGGCGTTGGCGACGACGGCGCGCTCGATCGGGTCCGTGTCGTCGGCGCTGCGCCGCAGCAGGGTCCTGCGGTCCTGGATCCTGACCAGCCGGGCCAGGGTGTCGGGCTCGCCGCTGACGTCGCCGACCAACGAAACGAAGTCGCCGGCCACTACCGGGTTGCGGCGCAGTTCGCGGGCGCGGGCGGCGATGATCTTCCGTTCTGCCCCCGCGCCTTCGGCGACGACGGCGGTGTAGCGTCCGCGGTCAACGGTAATGATCCGCCCGGTCACGGCATCGTCGTGGCTGGGCCGGTCCTTGGTGCGGGGCCGGGTGCCTTTTTTGTTGGGGCGGATCCGGGCGTCGGATTCGTCCCAGGAATCAGTGCTGCGTGCCACCGGAGGCGTCCTTCTCTGCCGGGGAGGCCCCTGCGGGAGGCGTGTTTCCTGCGCTGAGGCCAAGCATGGACTCCCACAGTTGCGGGAAGTCGGGCATGGTCTTCGCCGTGGTCCCAATATCCTCGACAACGACGCCCGCTACGGCCAGGCCGAGGATGGCGCCGGCCGTGGCCATACGGTGGTCGGCGTAGCTGCGGACGACGCCGCCGTGCAGCGGGGCGGGCCGGATGATGAGGCCATCAGAGGTCTCCTCCGCGTCCCCGCCGAGCCGGTTGATCTCCGCCACAAGGGCGGCCAGCCGGTCCGTTTCGTGCCCGCGGAGGTGGGCGATGCCACTGAGCCGGGAGGGACCGCTGGCTAGCGCGCAGAGTGCGGCGACAGTGGGGGCAAGTTCGCTGGTCTCGTGAAAGTTCCCGCCGGTGAGCTCCGGGCCGCCGGTGACGGTCAGGGTACCGTCGGTGAGCGACACGGTGGCCCCCATCTCCGCTAGCACGCTGCGCCACATATCGCCGACCTGCGTCGTCGGGGCCGGCCAGTTCGGGATGCGTACGGTGCCTCGGGTGGCCAGGGCCGCCGCCAGGAACGGACCGGCGTTGGAAAGGTCCTGTTCGATCCTGACGTCAAAGGCCCGGATGGGTCCGGGCGAGACAACCCAGTGGTTTGGGCGGGAATCGTCAACGGCTACCCCGGCTCCGCGCAGCACGGCGACGGTCATGGTGATGTGGTCAAGGCTGGGAACGGGCATCCCTGGGTGTTCGTGGCTCTGGTGTTCGAGGTGCAGTCCGTCCACAAACCGGGACCCGGCCAGGAGCAGTGCGGACACAAACTGCGAGGACGCGCTGGCGTCAATAACGAGGTGGCCGCCGCGCACGGCGGCCGCGCCGTCGACGGTGAACGGCAGCGAGGATGCCGGGCCTCCGTCGGGCGCGCTGACTCTGACGCCCAGCCCGGTGAGGGCTTCGATGATGGGGCCCATTGGGCGCTCGCGCGCGTGCGGATCCCCGTCGAACAGCGTCAGCCCCGGGCGCAGGGCCGCGAGGGGCGGCACGAACCGCATAACCGTCCCCGCCAGCCCGCAGTCCACCACTCCCGTCCCCCCGGCTGCCGCCTGGCTGATGGGCGTGATGGCCAGGTCCGGGCCGAAATCGCCGTCGCCGGGCACTTCCGTGATCCGGGCCCCGAGTTGCCGCAGCGCCGCGATCATCAGGGCGGAGTCCCGGGAGTGCAGCGGAGCCCGGAGCCGTGAGGGCCCGTCCGCGAGGGCGGCCAGCACGAGATAGCGGTTGGTCAGGGACTTGGACCCCGGAACGGTGACTGTTGCGTCCACCGGGTGTCCGGCGAAGGGCGCCGGCCAGAGGGCGGCAGCGTTCGCCGGCAGGGGGTGTGCGGCTGCTGTGGGGGTGGTGCCGGTCATTGCTGCTTTAGGCTCCGACGGTGTGGTCTACGGCTTTGCGTACGGCCTTGTCGGCTTTTTTCATCTGTTTGCCGGTGCTCTTCCGGACATCGGCCGCAAGGTGCTCAGCCCGCCAGGCCAGGCTGGGACGGCCGTCCGTGTCGACTGCGGCGAGCAGGACGCCGCCGGTCAGTGAGACGTTCTTGAGCAGCTGCTTGCGGCGGGCGTTGCGGCCCTCAGTGGAGGTGATGTCCGCGCTGCGCCATTCGACGTAGCTGTTGAGCGCCGAGATGACAGCCAGGATGCTTGCGGCCAGACGTGCCGACTTGCCGAGGGCAAACATAAGGCCGGCCCCGACCTGGGTGCCGCCGATGACCCGGGCGAGGACTTTTTCGCTGGTCTGGAACGGCAGGGACTCCGCCGCGCGGCGCAGCAGGGGTGAGAGCTGCGTGGCGGTGTCATCCGCGTTCTTGAGCTTGTCCAGCCCGGCAAGGACGAAACTGGACGCCAGCATGGGCCGGGCGAGAAAGCGGACAAACGACATGAAATTCCTCCTGGGTGGGCGGACCGCGGGAATGAAGCGGGAGAACCGGTTCTAGTCTTGCACTTTTGTGGAATATTTGCCCGCCGGGCGGGGTTGTCAATAGCAGATTTCAGGCCCTGGTTTAGGGCTGGATGTAGGTTCAGCGAGAGTCAGATCGGCCCGGAACGACTGGCTGGAACACGGTGCCACGGGCAAACGAGTCAGTCGTGGCGCAGGAAGGCGGAACTATGGTTCTGGTGAAGGATACGCCGTTAAGGAACAGTCTCTTGGCGACCAGCGGGAAACCGGCGTTAGGAGGCGGGCAGTTGTGGGCTGATGCCCTGCAGCAGGCAACCATGCCGGCAGGCCGGGACGGCCGCCGCACTCTCACAGTAGACTTGGGGGCAATGAGCACCATGGATCCGGCCGTCACGGCCAAGCACACGGTCGCCGGAAACGGTGCCACACCCGCCAAGCCACCCGCCGCCAGTCCTGCTGGCGCACCGTCAGGGGCTGCCCCGGAGATTGACGCCGGGCTGGACGCGGCGGCGCGGGAGACGATCGTGGACGGTCAGGCGCTGGACACTGCGACTGAAACGACGCAGGAACGCCGGGCGCGGTTCGAACGCGACGCCATGCAGTATGTTGACCAGCTGTACTCCGCGGCCATGAGGATGGCCCGAAACCCCGCCGACGCCGAGGATCTCGTCCAGGAGGCGTACACCAAGGCTTTCTCCGCGTTCCATCAGTACAAGCCCGGCACCAACTTGAAGGCCTGGCTTTACCGCATCCTGACGAATACCTACATCAATCTTTACCGCAAGCGCCAACGCGAGCCCCTGCAGTCCAACTCGGACACCATTGAGGACTGGCAGCTGGCCCGGGCCGAGTCGCATACGTCCTCGGGTCTGCGGTCGGCCGAAGCCGAGGCCCTCGACCACCTGCCGGACTCGGATGTGAAGCGGGCGCTGCAGTCCATTCCGGAGGAGTTCCGGCTGGCGGTCTATTTTGCCGACGTCGAGGGATTCGCGTACAAGGAAATTTCAGAAATTATGAACACGCCGATCGGGACCGTGATGTCCCGCCTGCACCGCGGCCGGAAGCTGCTGCGGGATATGCTCGGCGACTACGCCGCCGAGCGCGGATTCAGGGCTGCAGATGCAATCGCGGCTGCCGGAAGCGACAAACAGGAGAACAGGAAATGAGCGACTGCCAGGGACTGGGCGACTGCGACGACACCCGGATGCAACGTATCTACGAGTACCTCGACGGTGCCCTCACCCACGATGACATCGCCGAAATCAAGGACCACTTGGACGGCTGCCCGGAATGTTTTGAGCAGTACGACCTCGAATGTGTCATCAGGGTCATGGTGAAGCGTTCCTGCAGCGAGGCAGCCCCGGAAAACCTCAAGAACGCGATCCTGGACCGGATCCACTCGAGCAACCCGGTTGAGGCCTGAGCGGGCCCAAGGTTCGGCTCGACCGCCAAAAACGAATGACCCCGGAAACCGTGAGGTTCCGGGGTCATTCGTCCAAAGCTGTCATTCCAAGCTTTGCTTAGGCGTTGGGGCGCTTGCCGTGGTTCGCGCCGCCACGCTTACGGTCACGACGTTTACGTGCACGTTTGCTCATAGCTGGCCTCCTTAATTTTTGGTACTCAAAAGAGCTGCCCTCAAGTCTCCCACATCGGGGCACCCGCCGCGAACCGGCGGGGCGGGCGGATCACTCGAGGGAACTGCGGATGGAGATCCGTGCCTGGTCCAGTACCGTCTTGACAGTCTCCAGCGTCACCGGCGTGATCGGGTGCCGTCCGCCGTGGCGGCGCAGTTCCACCCGGACGTCGTCGCGGAAGGCCTGCACCAGCATCTCGGCCTCCCGCAGCCGGGTGTCGCCTTCCGGTGAGTAGCGCTGCCCGGCCAACGCGGCAACTGTTGAGCCAGCTGCGCGGGCCGAGGAACGCGCGGCCTCGGCCGTTGCAGCCAGCTCGGCCCGGAGGCCGCGCATGTTGACCTTGATGTCCTGCCGCAGGTTGTCGGCCAGCCGCCGGACGGACGCGCTGATATCTTTTTCCACGCCTGCAAGTTCGTCCCGCCGGCGCTCCAGCTCCAGGAGTCCGCCCGGGGTGATGCTGTAGTAGGTACGGCGTCCCTCGCTGTGGGTGTCCACCAGCCCTTCCTCCTCCAGCTTGCCCAGCCGCGGATAAATCGTTCCGGCGCTGGGGGAGTAGGTTCCGCCGAAACGTTCGCTGAGCGCCTTGATCAGCTCGTAGCCGTGCTTCGGACCCGATTCCAGCAGTGCCAGCAGATAGAGCCGCAGGGCCCCGTGGGCGAAGACCGGGGGCATCAGCGTTCCTGTACGGTGTCCGCGCCGGGCAGGCCGTGGAAGATCGACGTCCTGCCGGACACTGAATTGGTCCGGACCAGCATAAGTTGGGTGTCCGGGCCGGCGATGGTCTGGACCGTGCCCCCTGGCTGATTGTACTTCTGGTCGTCAATGACGATGGTGCCGCTGGCGGACTTGGCAATGATGTCCACGCCGACATCGTGCGGGAGCCGGATGGTGACGTCTCCGGAGACTGAATTGGCACCAAAGTCCTGGGCGAAGCCGTGCAGGTCGAAATTGAGGTCGCCACTGACGGTGTTGGCGCGGATATTGCTGAGGTCACCCGAAGCCGTGACCTCGCCCGAGACGCTCTTGGCCGTCAGCACGCCGCGATGGTTGCGGGCGATCACTTCGCCGCTGACGGTGTTGAGTGAGAGGTCCCCGGCGGTGCCGTCGGCCAGCACGGAACCGGAGACCGTGTTCAGCCGGGTGTGCCCGCTGACCCCGGAGACCATACCGTCGCCGCTGACGGTCCCGGCCTCAATGTCGATCCCGGCCGGCGCGGCGATGCTGATGACCAGCGAGTTGCTGCTGCTGTTGTTGACGGTCCCCATAAGGTTCTTGAACCACCCCTGCGGCCCGTGCAGCTGGTGGCGGACCTCGAGGCGGCCGTTCACGAGGCTGATCGCCAGCGGGTCGCCATGGACCTCGGATACTTCGATTCGGGTGACGGGATCATCATGGGTGACGATGTCGAAGCGTCCCCGGACGATGCCGAGCTTAAGCGAGCTGACGCCGTCGACGTCGATGGTCTGCGGACCGGTGACGGTCCAGTTGTTCTCTGTCATGGCTCCTCCAGGAGGGCGATACTTCGTGCGGATAGTTGCGATATATCGTGACTCATAAGTCACGATATATCGCCGTCCTGGCACGGTCAAGATATATCGCGGAGTTTTCCCGGGGACGGATACCGGCGGCTACGCCGGCGCGTCAATCCCCAGCCACTGGAACCAGCCGCGGTGCAGCACGAGCCACGCCATCAGGCCGTAGCCGGCCTGGCCGGGGGTGCCGCCGTTCGCGGCCAGGTCCTGGCGCCACTGCTCGTGATTGAGCAGCGGCGAAAAGGTGTCGACGTAGAGGTGCTTGCGCCGGGTGGTGACGTCCGCAAATGCGGTGTTCAGTTCGCCGAGCCGGCGGTTCTGCGCGGGATCCAATGTTGGCGGCGGGCCCACGATAAAGACCTCGATCTTGTTCTGCGAGGCCGCGTCCAGGATGTTGGCGAGGTTGAGCCGGCTCCGGGCAGTCGAGAGCCCAAATTCGACATCCCGGCCGGAGAGTCCAATTACGAGGCGGTTTTCGCAGTGGTCGTTGAAGCGCCGGCCGGCTTCCGCGAGCCAACGGGCTGCCAGCCCTTCGGTGCCTTCCTGCGGGCAGGGGAGGGAATAGCATTCCAGGGACAACCCGTCCTGCGGCGTGCGCGCCAGCACCCGGCCCAGCCAGCCCAGTGCGCGGGGATCACCCAGCCCGGCCAGCATTTCATCGCCAACGGCTGCGATCCGCAGCTTTCGATCTTCCACGACTACCTCTTCACTCCAGAGCGTCCAATAAACCGTTCCCCGGGACCATCCGTGATGGCGGGGGACACCGCCGGTTAAACACCGGTGCCCGGCCGGAGTTGTGTAGGTGCACCTCCGGCCGGGCAGCGATGACCTTACTTACGTGCGAACGCCTGTTTGAGCAGAGCATCCTGCTCGGCCGCGTGGCGCTTCATCGATCCTGCCGCCGTGGAAGCCGAGGCGGGACGGGAAATGAGGCGCACCCGGCGCTCCAGGGCGTCGGGAAGGTTCAGGCCGATAAAGGGCCACGGCCCCTGGTTCGCGGGCTCGTCCTGCGCCCAGACAACTTCGGCGTTCGGGTACTTGGCAAGTTCGGCGGCAATCTCGGCGGCGGGCAGCGGGTAAAGCTGCTCAACGCGGACGATCGCTGTGGTCTTGTCACCGGTCTTCTGCCGTGTGGACAGGAGATCGTAGTACAGGCGGCCGGAGACGAGCAGGACACGCTCGACGGCGTCGGCCGGGAGCTGCTCATGCTCGGGGATGACGGTCCGGAAGGCGCCCGTGGTGAAATCCTCGACCGAAGACGCTGCGGCCTTGAGCCGGAGCAGCTGCTTCGGTGTGAAGATGATCAGCGGTTTGCGCGGCCGGCTGTACGCCTGCCGGCGCAGCAGATGGAAGTGCGAAGCGGAGGTGGTGGGGTTTGCCACGACCATGTTCTCTTCGGCGCACATCAGCAGGAACCGCTCGATCCGGGCGGAGGAGTGGTCCGGCCCCTGGCCTTCGTAGCCGTGCGGCAGCATCAGCACAAGCGAGGAACGCTGGCCCCACTTCTGTTCGGCCGAGGAGATGAACTCATCGATGATGGTCTGCGCGCCGTTGACGAAGTCACCGAACTGCGCTTCCCACAGCACCAAGGCGTTCGGTCGTTCCACCGAATAGCCGTATTCGAAGCCCATCGCCGCGTATTCCGAGAGCAGGGAGTCGTAGATCCACAGCTTGGCCTGGTCCTCGGAGAGGTGTGCCAGGGGCAGCCACTCGTCGCCGTTGGCGCGGTCGTGGAAGACGGCGTGACGCTGCACGAATGTGCCGCGGCGCGAGTCCTGCCCGGCGAGGCGGACGGGAACACCTTCCATAATGAGAGAGCCGAACGCCGCAAGCTCCCCGAAGCCCCAGTCGATGCCGCCTTCACGGGACATCGCTTCACGTTTCTCCAGCAACTGCTTGAGTTTGGCGTGGACGGTGAAGCCCTCGGGGATATCAACGTGCGCTTTGCCGATGCGTGCCAGTGTCGCAGCGGAGATTGCGGTCGACGCCGGGGCGTTGATACCGGAATCGGACTGCTGGGCCATGGGACGCTCCAGATCGGACACCGCGGCGGAATCGGCAGTGATAATCGGAATCGGGGAAGTCTGCGCTGCATGGGTTTCGGCGAAGACGCGCTCCAGCCGTTCCTGGTAGTCGCGCAGCAGCTGTTCGGCTTCTTCTTCGGTGATGTCGCCGCGGCCGATCAGCGATTCCGTGTACAGCTTGCGGACCGAACGCTTGGCTTCGATCAGGTTGTACATCAGCGGCTGGGTCATCGAGGGGTCGTCGCCCTCGTTGTGGCCGCGGCGGCGGTAGCAGACCATGTCGATGACAACGTCCTTGTGGAACCGCTGCCGGAATTCGTAGGCGAGCTGCCCGATCCGGACCACTGCTTCGGGGTCATCGCCGTTGACGTGGAACACCGGCGCCTGGATCATCTTGGCGACGTCCGTGGAGTAGGTGGAGGAACGCGACGATGACGGGGCGGTGGTGAATCCGACCTGGTTGTTGACCACGATGTGGATGGTGCCGCCGGTGCGGTAGCCGCGCAGCTGGGAAAGGTTCAGCGTTTCCGCGACCACGCCCTGGCCGGCGAAGGCAGCATCGCCATGCACCATGATCGGCAGGACGGGGAAAGCCTCGCCCTGATCGAGGCGGTCCTGTTTGGCCCGGACAATGCCTTCAAGGACGGAGTCCACGGCCTCAAGGTGGGACGGATTGGCAGCAAGGTAGACCTTGGTCTGCTTGCCGTTGTCCGAGGTAAAGTTGCCCTCGGTTCCGAGGTGGTACTTGACGTCGCCGGACCCCTGCACGGAGCGCGGGTCCTGGGTTCCTTCAAATTCGCGGAAAACCTGGGCGTAGGTCTTCCCGGCAATGTTGGTAAGCACGTTGAGCCGGCCGCGGTGGGCCATGCCAATTGCCACTTCGTCGAGTTCGTCCTCAGCCGCATCGGAGATGATGGCGTCCAGCAGCGGGATCAGCGACTCGCCGCCTTCCAGCGAGAAGCGCTTCTGGCCAACGAATTTGGTCTGCAGAAACGTCTCGAAAGCCTCGGCGGCGTTGAGCTTGGAGACGATGCGCAGCTGTTCGTCACGGCTCGGCTTGGAGTATGGGTGCTCCAGTTGGTCCTGGAACCACTTGCGCTCTTCGGGGTCCTGGATATGCATGTATTCGATGCCCGTGGTGCGGCAGTAGGCGTCGCGGAGCACACCGAGGATGTCTCGGAAGGCGAGCATCGGCTTGCCGCCGAAACCGCCGGTGGGCCATTCGCGGTCCAGGTCCCACAGCGTGAGGCCGTAGGTGAGGACGTCAAGGTCCGGATGCTTGCGCTGGACATATTCCAGCGGATCGGTGTCGGCCATCAGGTGGCCGCGCACCCGGTAGGCGTGGATCAGCTGCTGGATCCGGGCGACCTTGTTGATTTCGTCGGCCGGGTCCACCTGGAGGTCCGGGCTCCAGCGCACCGGCTCATAGGGGATGCGCAGGGATTCGAAGATGTCATCGTAGAAGTTCTGCGCGCCCAGCAAGAGCTGGTGCACGAGCTTCAGGAACTCGCCGCTGCCGGCGCCCTGGATGACACGGTGGTCGTAGGTGGAGGTCAGCGTCAGGACCTTGCTGATGGCGTTCTGGGCGATAATCTTCGCGCTGGCGCCCTGGAATTCCGCCGGGTAGTCAAGCGCGCCGACACCGATGATGGCAGCCTGGCCCTTGGACAGGCGCGGCACCGAGTGCACCGTTCCGATGCCGCCGGGGTTGGTCAGCGACACCGTGGTGCCGGAGTGATCGTCAGCGGTCAGCTTGCCGGCGCGGGCACGCTTGATCAGGTCCTCGTAGGTGTGCCAGAACTCGGAGAAGTTGAGTGTCTCCGCCTTCTTGATGTTCGGCACCATCAGCAGGCGGCTGCCGTCGGGCTTCGGCATGTCGATGGCGATGCCAAAGTTCACATGCGCCGGCTGCACGGCTACGGGCTTGCCGTTGACCTCGTCGTAGTAGACGTTCATCGAGGGGAACTGGGCCAAGGCGCGGATGACCGCGTAGCCGATCAGGTGCGTGAACGAAACCTTGCCGCCACGGGCGCGGGCCAGGTTGGAGTTGATGACCACGCGGTTGTCGATCAACAGTTTCGCGGGAATCGCCCGGACGCTGGTGGCGGTCGGAACTTCGAGGCTGGTGATCATGTTGGTGGCGATGGCCTTGGCCGGGCCGCGAAGGACGGATACCACGTCTTCCTCGGGGGCCGTCGGCGCCTTGACGTTCTTCGGCAGCTGAGCCGGGATGGGCGCCGCGCCGGGGCCGGCCTCCGATGTTTTGGAGCCGTCGCGGGCGACGGTTGCCGGGGCTTTCTTCGCGGCTGCAGGCGCCACGGCCGTCGCGGGTGCGGCCGCCGGGGCGGGTGCGGCCGCCGGAGCGGGTGCGGCCGCCGGGGCTGCGGACGGCTGCGCTGCCGTCGTCGCAACGTGGGCTACAACAGGAAGTTCGCGGGTGGCGGGGTGCGCAACTGTCGCTGCGCCCGAGGCCCCGTTGGTGACGGAACTGTCTCCGGCGTCGAAGGATTCGAACAAGGGCCACCATTTGGCGTCCACGGTGTTCTTGTCCTGCTGAAAACGCTCGTACAGTTCGTCAACGAGCCACTCGTTTCCGCCAAATTCCTCTGGTAGACGGTGGCTAGGCTGCTCTGGCACTTGAATTACGCCTCTTCCATGAGTTTGATTCCCACTGGTGTCACGGTGCGTCAGCACGGCGATTGAACCAGTCTCCGCGTCCAGTGAACCCAGACCCATGCCAGTCTAGTGACGATTCTCGCCAAACCGCCAATAAGGGTGACTCAAATCATCGAGTCGACTCAACGCGTCTCCGCGTCACCCAATCCAGTCCTCCCGGGGCCTCCGGCCGACCGCCGCGTGGCGTCGGAGCGCCGGGAAGGGCGGGGTCCGCGGCCGTTCAAAAGCCTCGATACAATCGCAGGGAGAACCCGTTCAGCACCGGAATGCCTACCTAAGGAGCAGCCGTGCGTTTTCTGACCGAGCCCACCACTGACCTGACCTACTCGGACCTCTTTCTTGTGCCGTCCCGTTCGGAGGTCACGTCCCGGCTGGATGTGGACCTCTCGGCGGATGACGGCACGGGCTCCACGATTCCCCTCGTCGCGGCCAACATGACTGCAGTGACCGGCAAGCGCATGGCGGAGACCATGGCGCGGCGCGGCGGGCTGGCGGTCCTGCCCCAGGACGTGCCGCTCGACGTGATCCGTGACGTGGCGGCCTGGATCAAGGAACGCCATCCCGTCCTGGAAACCCCCGTGACACTCTCGCCGTCCAGTACAGTCATCGACGCACTGCATCTGATGGGCAAACGTCCGCACGGGGCCATTATGGTGGTCGACGATGCGGGGGCCGTGACCGGCATCGTCCGGGCCGCGGACTTCGAAGGCCAGGACCGATTCGCCTCGCTCTCCTCGGTCATGCGCGTCCAGCCGCTGGTGCTGGACGCTGCCCTGCTGGAGGACGCGCCCGACGGCGGCGCCGGGGCGGGGTCGGGTCTGCGCCGCGCTTTCGACGCCATGGACGCCGCCGGCAGCGACTTTTCGCCAGTGCAGCGGAACGGTGTCCTTGCCGGGGCGCTCACTCGGAAGGGCGCGCTGCGTTCGACCTTGTACCGGCCGCTGCTGGACGCGCGCGGCCGGCTAAAAGTCGCCGCCGCCGTCGGAATCAACGGTGACGTTGCCGGGCGTGCAGCGGAACTGCTCGCCGCCGGCGTCGATGTGCTGGTCCTTGATACCGCCCACGGGCACCAGCAGAAGATGTTTGACGCCTTGGCCGCGGTGAAGGGACTCAACCCCGGTGTGCCCGTGGTGGCGGGGAACGTGGTCACGGCTGAGGCAACCCGGGAACTCATCCGGGCCGGCGCGGACATCGTGAAGGTCGGGGTGGGCCCGGGTGCCATGTGCACAACGCGCATGATGACGGCCGTGGGCCGGCCGCAGTTCTCCGCCGTGCTGGAGTGCTCGGCCGCCGCGCGGGCCGCGGGCGGACGTGTCTGGGCCGACGGCGGTGTCCGGTACCCGCGCGACGTTGCGTTGGCACTGGCTGCCGGGGCGAGCCAGGTGATGATCGGGTCCTGGTTCGCCGGGACGCACGAAAGCCCGGGGGATCTGCAGCAGGACGCCGGCGGCCGGCAGTTCAAGGAAAGCTTCGGCATGGCGTCTGCACGGGCCGTGCAGAACCGCAACCAGCGTGAGGGCGCCTTCGAAAAGGACCGCAAGGCCCTCTTCGAAGAAGGGATCTCCACGTCCCGGATGTTTATTGATCCGGCCCGGCCCGGCGTTGAGGATCTGCTGGACATGATCACGGCCGGGCTGCGCAGCTCGATGAGCTATGCCGGAGCTGCCGATCTTGCCTCGTTCCGGGAGCGCGCAGTAGCTGGCATCCAGTCCGCCGCCGGCTACGAGGAAGGCCGGCCTGTCCCGCAGAGCTGGTAGCCGTGCCGACGGCGCGGGCAACCGCCGGGCCCCATCCGGGGTCGCCGCGTCGGCGGCGGACGCAGGCGTTCCTGTAGACTGAAATCCTTATGGACAGTAAATCTAGGTGCCGGCCTGGGGGCTGTCAGCGGGGAACGGAAACCCTTCCCGCGCAGTTGACCCGAAGAGCCGGCAAACCCCGTTCACGCTCCCACCATTCTCCGGCGGCACGCCGGCCACATGCCTTCAGGGGCACCCGGTCGTTCCAGGAAACAGGGTCGGCCCCGGCCGACCATCCTCCGCCGGGACCCTCCCGCGGTGCAGCCCCGGAAGCAGGCCGCTAAATGGAGTGGCTACTTCTCGCAGCAGGCCTGCTGCTCATCCTCGGTACCGGCTTTTTTGTAGCCGTTGAATTCTCCCTTGTCGCCCTGGACCAGGCCTCGGTCCAGCGGGCCGTGGACAACGGCGATACCGCCGCGGCGCCACTGCTCCGATGCCTCAAGTCGCTGTCCACCCAGCTCTCAAGCTGCCAGCTGGGCATTACCATCACCACCCTGCTCACCGGCTACGTGATGGAGCCATCGGTGGGCAAGCTGCTCGAAGCTCCGCTGGCCGTCCTGGGATTGCCGGCGGCGGCAGCGTCCTCCGTGTCCCTGGTCCTGGCGATGGCCTTCGCGACCCTGCTGTCCATGCTGATCGGCGAGCTGGTCCCGAAGAATATGGCCATTGCACTGTCCTTCCAGGTCGGCAAGGCACTGGCCCGTCCGCAGCTGATGTTCACGGCGATCTTCAGGCCCGCCATCGTGGTGCTCAACGGCTTCTCCAACAAGGTCCTGAATATTTTCGGCCTGGAAGCCAAGGAAGAGATTTCGGGTGCGCGGACGCCGGCCGAGCTGGCCTCCCTCGTGCGCCGCTCGGCGGCGATGGGAACCCTCGACGCCGGCACCGCCAACTTCATCGACCGGACGCTCAAGTTCTCGGGCCGGACTGCGGCGGACGTAATGACCCCGCGCATCAGGATCGAGACAATCGACGGCCACCAGCCGGTCTCGGACATCGTGGAAGCCGCACGCCGCACCGGATACTCCCGGTTCCCGATTATCGGTGAGTCATCGGACGACATCCGCGGCGTGGTGCACATCAAAAAAGCCATTGCCGTTCCCGCGGACCGGCGCGCCAAGCTGGAGGCGGGCGCCATCATGACTGATGTGCTCCGGGTTCCGGAAACCATCCACCTTGATGCCCTGTTGGCGGAACTCCGCGAAGGCAACCTGCAGCTGGCCGTTGTCCTGGATGAGTACGGCGGGACCGCCGGTATCGCCACGCTGGAGGACCTCGTCGAGGAAATCGTCGGGGAAGTGGCCGATGAACACGACAAGGTCCGTCCCGGCCTCTTGCAGAGCGCCTCGGGCGACTGGTACTTCCCCGGCCTGCTTCGTCCCGATGAACTCTCCGAACAGATCCCGGGCCTGACCGTGCCCGATGAGTCTGCCTACGAAACGGTGGGAGGCTACGTTATGAGCCAGCTGGGCAGGATTGCCGCTGTGGGGGACACCGTCGACGTCGCGGGAGGCACCTTGGCTGTGACCCGCATGGACGGGCGCAGGATTGATCGGATCTGCTTCAAGCCCGTCCCCGTGCACCGCGAGGAGCACTCCCGCGGCCAGGTAGGTGCCGCATGAGCGACTGGGCAGGAATCCTCTGGCTCATTGTCCTGCTGCTGGGCAACGCTTTTTTCGTGGGCGCTGAGTTTGCAGTTATGTCCGCGCGCCGAAGCCAGATTGAGCCGCTCGCCGAGGCAGGATCCAAACGGGCGCAGACCACCCTGCTGGCCATGGAAAACGTCTCGTTGATGCTTGCCTGCGCGCAACTCGGGATCACGGTTTGTTCGCTGCTGATCCTGCAGGTTGCCGAGCCGGCCATCCACCACCTGATGGCAGTGCCGCTGGAAGCCGTCGGCATTCCGGTGGAGATCGCCGACATCGTCGCGTTCGCCGTCGCGCTGTTGTTGGTTACTTTCCTGCATGTCACCATCGGTGAGATGGTCCCGAAGAACATTTCGGTCTCGGTGGCGGACCGTGCAGCCTTGTTGCTGGCCCCGCCGCTGATTTTCATCGCGCGACTCGTGAAACCTGTGATCGTGGCGCTCAACTGGGCGGCCAACCACATCCTGAAACTTATGCGGATCGAGCCGAAGGATGAGATCACGTCCTCTTTTACACTCGAGGAGGTCCAGTCGATCGTGCAGGAATCCACCCGCCACGGACTGGTGGACGACGACGCCGGGCTGATCACCGGGGCGCTGGAGTTCTCTGAACACACGGCCTCGGATGTGATGGTCCCGCTCGACAAGCTCGTGATGCTGAAGGCGAACACCACGCCGGCGGAGTTCGAGAAGTCAGTCAGCCGCACCGGTTTTTCCCGCTTTCCGATGCTCGACGACGACGGTATGCTCTCCGGCTATTTGCACATCAAGGACGTGCTGTCCATCCCGGACGCCGCGTACCACCAGCCCATCGCTGAGAGCCATATCCGGTCCTTGGCTAACCTGGCGATGAGCGACGAGATCGAGAAGGCCATGTCCGTGATGCAGCGCACCGGGTCGCATCTGGCGCGCGTGATCGGACCGGACGGCCTGACCCAGGGTGTGCTGTTCCTCGAGGACGTTATTGAGCAGTTGGTCGGGGAGATCCGCGACGCCACCCAGGCGACCGGCTACCGACGGCTGGGCCAGGACCAGCAGTAGGCTTCGTGTATCCCTAAATAGGAATCATTCCTATTTAGGGATACACTCGGCTTATTGCTATTGCTCCTGATTCTCAATAACTGATCCGAGGTTACCCGTGCGTCGTCCTGCCGCCCGTGCCGTCGTTGCCGCCGTTGCCGGCATCACCTTGATGCTTACCGCCTGCACCCCAACACCGCGGAACTCCGCTGCGGGTGCGGGCGACGGAATCGTCGACGTCGTCGCCTCCACAAGTGTGTTCGGCAACATCGTGGGCACCATCGGAGGAGACAAGGTGCGGGTGACTTCCATCATTTCGCGCACCAGCCAGGACCCGCACTCTTATGAAGCCACTACGCAGGACAAGCTGGCTGTGTCCAAGGCCGAGCTGGTGGTGGAGAACGGCGGAGGCTACGACGACTTCCTGCAGAAGCTGGCCGAGGACACGGGACTGGACCACAACAACATCCTCAATGCGGTGGAGCTCTCCGGACTGGCCCCGGAGGAGCACGCAGGCGCATCGGCCGCTGCCGATGAGCAGACGCACGGGCATGGCGGCAGCGGCTTCAACGAGCATGTCTGGTACAGCCTGCCTGCCATGGCCAGGCTCGCTGATGCCGTCGCGGCGAAGCTTGGCGAGCTTGAACCGTCCGGGGCCGGAACTTTCCGCAGCAATGCTGCGGCGTTCAAGAATTCACTCGGCGGGCTCGAAACCAGGCTGGCGGAAATCAAGGCCAGCACCGGCGTGGCGCCCGTCGCCGTGACGGAACCTGTGCCGCTCTACCTGTTGGAGGCTGCCGGCTTGGAAAACCAGACCCCGGCCGACTACACCGCCGCAATCGAAGAAGACACGGATGTCCCGCCGGCGGTGCTCAAAGCCACGACCGACCTCATGGGCTCGGGCAAGATCAGGCTGCTTGCCTATAACCAGCAGACCGAAGGGCCGCAAACGGCCGCCGTCAAAGACGCGGCAGCGGCCGCTGGGGTCCCGGTCGTGAACTTCAGTGAGACGCTGACGGAGGGCAACAGCTATCTGCAGTGGATGACGGACAACGTCGACAACATCGCCAAGGCCCTGGCCTAAACGCCGCCCCCGGCGGCAGGACCACCGGCGGCAGGACCACCGGCGCAGGCCCGCGGGTAGCCGCGGGCCTAAGATGGGCGGGACAGTGCTAGCAGGCCCCTGGCCGGACCCGCCGATCCGACAGCCCACCCAGAGAACGCGAGTCCCGGGCTTGCGAAGAATTCGAGGAAACCCAAGTTGACACCCGTAGTGAGCCTCCGTGGGGCCTCCCTGACGTTCGGCAAGCGGACGTTGTGGGAGGGCCTGGACCTGGACATTAATCCGGGTGAATTCTTCGCTGTGCTCGGACCTAACGGCAGTGGAAAAACTACCTTCCTCAAGGTCCTGCTGGGACTGCAGGAGCTTAGCTCCGGCTCGGCCGTGCTCGCCGGCCGGCCCGTAGAGCGGGGCAGCCGGGGGATCGGCTACGTTCCGCAGCAGAAATCCTTTGATCCCGACACACCCCTGCGCGCCCGCGACCTCGTTGGGCTGGGGGTTGACGGCCACCGGTGGGGACTGCGGCTGGGCGCGGCAAAGGTGAACCGCCGGATCGATGAGCTGCTCGAGCTGGTGGGGGCATCCGACTACGCGATGGTCCCGGTGGGCCAGCTGTCCGGCGGCGAGCAGCAGCGGCTGAGGGTGGCGCAGGCACTGGCGACCGACCCGCAGGTGCTGCTGTGCGACGAGCCACTGCTGTCCCTGGACCTCCAGCACCAGCAGGCCGTGAGTGCGCTCATCAACCGGCAGTGCCATGACCGGGACAGTGCTGTGGTTTTTGTCACGCACGAGATCAACCCGATCATGGACTATGTTGACCGGGTCCTCTACCTGGCCGGCGGACGGTTCCGGGTGGGCCCGCCAGCGGAAGTCATGACCACCGAGGTCCTCTCAGATCTCTACGACAGCCACGTCGAAGTGATCCACGCCAACGGACGGCTGATTGTGGTCGGGCTGCCGGACGGCGCCACGCATCACCACGAGGACACCCATGTGGTGGCGGGGGAGGTGGGCTAGATGGACCTGGAAAGCCTGCTGGCATCAATCTTCAACTTCGAGAACTACGGCGAATTGCTCGCGCTGGTCCAGAATTCCCTCTGGGCCGGGGCGGTCCTGGGCCTGCTCGGCGGACTAATGGGAACCTTCGTAATGAAGCGGGATCTGGCCTTCGCCGTCCACGGAATCTCAGAACTCTCCTTTGCCGGTGCCGCCTTTGCCTTGCTGATCGGGGCTGACATCATCCTGGGCTCCCTGGTGGGATCCGTTGTGGCGGCGCTGCTGCTGGGCCTGCTGGGAGTCCGGGCCCGGGACAAAAACTCGATCATCGGCGTTATTATGCCGTTCGGCCTGGGCCTGGGCATCCTTTTCCTCTCCCTGTACGAGGGCCGGGCCGCCAATAAGTTCGGGCTGCTGACCGGACAGATCGTCTCCGTCGGAACCGTCCAGCTCCAGGTGCTGGCTGTGGTTGCCGTCGTCGTTATGCTTGCCCTGGTGGGCATCTGGCGGCCGCTGACCTTCGCAAGTGTGGACCCCGACGTTGCGTCCGCGCGCGGCGTGCCCGTGCGGGCGCTTGCCCTCGGGTTTATGCTGCTGCTCGGTGTCAGCGTTGCGCTTTCCATCCAGATTGTTGGCGCCCTGCTGGTGCTGGCACTGCTGATCACACCCGCTGCTGCGGCCATGCGGTTGACGTCTTCACCCGGGCTGGTGGTAATCCTCAGCGTGGCGTTCGCCATGACCGCCACGGTCGGGGGCATTATGCTGGCCCTCGGCGGGCGGATCCCCATTAGTCCGTATGTGACGACGCTGTCGTTCCTGATCTACGTGATCTGCCGGGTAGTTGGCGGGGTCCGGGCCAAACGCGGACTGAATGGACGCGTACTGCGGGATGCCGCCGTTCCGGCGGCCTGAGCTGCCGCCGGCGCTACTTCCCAGCCTGGCGGGCAGTGCAATCCGGGCAAAGCCCGAAAATCTCGACGGTGTGTTCCACCACTGTGAAACCGTGTTCGGTTGCCGTCCGCGCGGCCCAGGCCTCGACGGCGGGGGCCTCTACTTCGACGGCCTTGCCGCAGCTGCGGCACAGCAGATGGTGGTGGTGCCCGGTGACGGCACAGCGGCGGTACACGGCTTCTCCGTCGGCGTTCCGGAGGACATCCACCAGGCCCTCATCCGAGAGGGACTGCAGGATCCGGTATGAGGTGGCAAGGGACACCGAGGCGCCGCGGTCCTGCAAAATCCTGTGCAGCTCCTGGGTGCTGACGAAGTCGGTCAGTTCGTCCAGGACGGCGCTGACCGCTAGGCGCTGCCGGGTGACACGCTGCTCCTTGGCCGGAGCCGGGGCCTGGGCAGGCACCGTAGCCCGGGCGCCATCGGCGGAGGCGCCGTGGGACATGGTGGAACTCGCTTCGGTGGAGGTCTGGATACGGTGTGATGGCAAGGTCCCAGATTACCAGCCGGGCACATGGACACCGCCGGGCCAGGACCTTAGGCTGGCCTGATGTTGCTCACGAAGTTCACCCATGCCTGCGTCCGGCTCGAGAAGGACGGCAAGGTGCTGGTGTTCGACCCCGGGACCTTCTCGGAAACAGACCGGGCCCTCGCCGGCGCGGATGCGGTGCTGATCACCCACGAACACGCCGACCACATCGATGTCGAGGCCGTCACTGCCGCACTTCTTGCCAGCGCCACCCTGCAGCTTTTCGCGCCGGCCGGGGTCGCAGCGCAACTGCGGGAAAAGGCGCCCGAGGCGGCGTTAAGGGTCCACCCGGTGGAACCCGGCGACGAGTTTGGAACGGCCGGGTTCGCCGTCCGGAGTTTCGGCGGGCAGCACGCACTGATCCATCCGCAGATTCCGGTGGTGGCCAATATCGGCTACCTCGTGGACGGGAACGTCTACCACCCGGGCGATTCCTTCATTGTGCCCGATGGTGTGGACGTCAGGACCCTGCTGGTACCGATCCACGGGCCCTGGAGCAAGGTGGGGGAGGTCATCGATTTTGTGATCGGCGTCCGGGCCCGGAAGGCCTACCCGATCCACGATGCCCTGCTCAATGAGAGCGGGCGCGGACTGGTGGAAGGGCATGTATCCCGCTTCGGAGCCAAGTACGACACCGAATACCTGCACCTCTCGACCGGTGACGCAGTGGAGGTTTAGGAAGGCGTCCAGCCTAGGACGGCCAGGCTCCGCTGGCGAAGAATTCCCGGATGGTCACTTCATGCGGTTCGGGGTCGAGGCCCTGGGACCGCAGCCACTCCGGGCTGTAGTAGTTTCCGGCGTAGCGGTCTCCGCCGTCGCACATCAGGGACACCACGCTGCCCCGGTGTCCCTGGGCGATCATCCCTGCGATGAGTTGCCACACACCCCACAGGTTGGTTCCAGTGGAAGGGCCGGCGTGCAGGCCGGTATGGACAAGCAGGTGCCGCATCGCGGCCACCGACGCCGCGTCCGGAACCGGGATCATGTGGTCAATGACGGCCGGGACGAAGCTGGGTTCCAGCCGCGCCCGGCCGATGCCCTCGATCCGTGACGGCTGGCAATCGCCGGCCGGCGCGGCGAGCGCGGCCCTGCCGGGCACCGGCGTGCCGGCGGGCGTGCCCCGGCTTTCCAGCCAGCCGGGGTAAAACGCTGAATTCTCCGGATCCACTACGGCCAGTTCGGTGTTGTGGCGGTGATACCGGAGATAGCGGCCGATGGTTGCGCTGGTGCCGCCGGTGCCGGCGCCAACCACGATCCAGCGGGGGACCGGGTGCTCTTCCAAGGCGAGCTGGTCGAAGATTGACTCGGCGATGTTGTTGTTGCCCCGCCAATCCGTGGCACGCTCGGCATAGGTGAACTGGTCCATGTAGTGGCCGTTGGTCCGCTGTGCGAGTTCCGCGGCCGCCTCATAGACCTCCGAGGCGTGGTCCACCAGCAGGCAGGAACCGCCGAACTGTTCGATCAGTGCGATCTTCTCGCGGCTCGTGGTCTGGGCCATCACCGCAATGAACGGCAGCCCAAGCAACCGGGCGAAGTAGGCTTCGGAGACTGCCGTGCTGCCGCTGGAGGCTTCAACAATCGTGGTGCCTTCGCAGATCCAGCCGTTCACCAGCCCGAACAGGAACAGCGAGCGGGCCAGCCGATGCTTAAGGCTTCCGGTCCGGTGGGTCGACTCGTCCTTGAGGTAGAGCCGGACGCCCCACTGTTCGGGCAGCGGGACCGAGTACAAGTGTGTGTCGGCGGAGCGGTTGTTCTCTGCGTTGACTCTGCGAATGGCCTCATCGGCCCAGGCCCTGTCCTGCTCTCGCGCTGTGATCACTGCCCAAGCCTACCTGCGGCGCCAGTTTCCCCTGGTTAGAGTTGGGGCATGCAGACCCTTATGGACGTCGCGGCCCTACATAACCGCCTCGGCGCAGACAGCATGGAACGGCGGACCGTGTTGCTGGATGTGCGCTGGGCGCTCGGCGACCCGAACGGCCGGGAGCACTACCTCGCCGAACACCTGCCCGGGGCGGTCTTTGTGGACCTCGCCAATGAACTGGCCGGGCCCGCGGACCCGCGCCGCGGCCGCCACCCGCTTCCGAGCCGGGACCACTTCCAACGATCAGCCCGCTCCTGGGGCATCCGCACCGGAGACGTTGTGGTTGTTTATGACAACAGCGGCAACCTCGCCGCCGCCCGGCTCTGGTGGATGCTCCGCCAGGCCGGGGTCCGCGATGTCTGTCTGCTCGACGGCGGCCTGGCCGCCTGGCTCGACGCGGGCTTCGACGTCGAAAGCGGAGAACCTGCAACGGGGCAAGGCGACGTGGTGCTGACGGGGCCTGCCATGGAGGTGGTTGACGCGGGCCAGGCGGCAACGTGGGGGCAGCACGGACTGCTGCTCGATGCCCGGGCGGGGGAGAGATACCGCGGCGAATTCGAGCCGGTGGATCCGCGAGCCGGCCATATTCCGGGCGCAGTGAGCGCACCCACCACGGCCAACCTTGGAGCGGATGGTAAGTTCCTGCCCCCGGACGTGTTGCGGGAACGCTTCGCCGGTCTCGGGGCGCGCGCCGACGTGCCCATCGCGGTCTACTGCGGATCCGGCGTCACGGCGGCCCACGAAATTGCAGCCCTTGAGATCGCCGGATTCCCTGCTGCGTTGTATCCGGGCTCGTTCTCCGAGTGGTGCAACAGTGTTTCCCACCCTGTGGTGACCGGGGACGAGCCGTACGGCGAGAACAGTTCCGGGGACTCACCGCGCTAGCCATTCGTTCGTATTCCCGCCCCGGCCCGGGCTGTGGCTCTTGCCGTGGTGCCCAACCCTTGACAATCCCTGGGTCATTTAGTTAACTACTTAACGAAATGACTAACAGCGAACATCACGACATCGTCGGCAGTGCAGTCTTCAAGCTCCACCGTGCTACGGCCCTGGTGGACCGGATAGCAGACCGCTACCTTCTGGAACATCACGGAATCGGCTACTCGGGTTTCCTGGTCCTCCTCACCCTCGGCACCTCCGGGCCGCAGGCTCAACGGCAGATCGCGGACGCCCTCGACGTCTCCCGGGCTTCCATCACGCAGCGGCTGGGACGGCTGATCGGCGACGATCTGGTCATCGTGCGACCGGACCCACGGGATGCCCGGGCAAACACGATCTCGTTGTCGCCCAAGGGAACCGCGCTGCTGGCGAGTGCGTGGCAGGGTCTCGAAACCCATCAGGACGGAGTCGATGCGGGCGTGGATGAAGAAGCATTGGTTCAACAGCTCGACCGGATTATCGATAATGCCCTGCGCGTCCTCCGGCCCGAAGAAGCCCGGCGGCCGGGCCGGGAGGTCCCGGCACCGGACCCGAGCGGGGGTTCGTTGTGCCGGTAGATCAGCTTGCCGCGTTAGCCGCCTGCGTTATCCTGGCCGGCCTCGGGATTTTTCAGCTTGCACTCATCTGCGGAGCTCCGCTCGGCAGGATGGCGTGGGGCGGTAACCACACCGTCCTGCCCGCCAAGCTCAGGATCGGGAGCGCCGTGTCCGTTGTCCTCTATGGCCTGTTTGCCTACACGGCGTTGGCAAAGGCCGGGCTCGCCCCGCCGGTGATCAACGACGACGTGACCGCGGCCGCCGCCTGGGCACTGACGGCATACTTCGCCCTGGGTGTTGTGATGAACGGGATCTCCCGCAGCAAACCCGAACGACTTACTATGACCCCGACAGTACTGGTCCTCGCACTCCTCTACCTTGTCCTGTCGCTGAACTAGCATTTCCTTGCTGAACAGACGTCCGGGCTGCGGCAAGCAACCGCCGACTTCCCGCGGCGAGTGGCATAGCGGCCGCTCCCGCGGGTAGCGTCAGGCTATGACACCAGGACGCCCCGTACCGCCGCCCCTTGCCAAGCCGCTTCCCGATCTGACCACTGGCACTACCGACAGCACTGACACCCTCACGCCGGGACCGAGCCTTGCCGCCGCTTACGGCGCTACCGCCAGCGACAGCGGGCTGGTTCCCTTGACGGTTGCGCGCCGCGCGCCGAAGGACGACGACGTCGAAATCGCCATCGAGTTCTGCGGACTCTGCCATTCGGACGTCCATGCCACACGGGGCGAATGGGGAACCCAGAACTATCCGCTGGTTCCCGGCCACGAAATCGTGGGCCGGGTCAGCCGTGTCGGCTCCGCAGTCGACGAGTTCAGCCTCGGCGAGCGGGTGGGCGTCGGGTGCCTGGTCGATTCCTGCCGTGAATGCGAGAGCTGCCGTGACGGCCTGGAGCAGTACTGCGAAAACGGCATGACCGGGACCTACGGCGCGAAGGACCGCCGCAACCGGGACGCCATCACCCAGGGCGGCTACGCCACCTCTGTGGTTGTGGACCGCCGCTACGTCCTGCATATCCCGGACGGCCTTGATCCGGCTGCCGCGGCCCCGCTGCTGTGTGCAGGCATCACCACCTATTCCCCGCTGCGCCACTTCGGCCTCGAGGCGGGGGACGTTGTCGGCGTCGTTGGCCTCGGCGGACTGGGTCACATGGCTGTGAAGCTCGCCAAGGCCATGGGCGCCGAAGTGAAGGTCTTCACCACCTCGGAGTCCAAGGTCGCCGCCGCCCGCGAACTCGGCGCCGATGACGTCATCCTGTCCCGCGACGAGGCCGCGATGGACGCCGCGAACCGCAGCATCGACGTCATCATCGACACCGTCGCCGCGCCGCATGACCTCAACCCGTACTTCCGGACCCTGCGCGTGAACGGGGCGCTCTTCCAGCTGGGGCTGCCCTCCGAGGAGATGCCACCGGTGAACCCGGGCGCATTGATCCGCCGTCGGATCGCGTACGCAGGCTCACTGATCGGCGGCATCGCCGAGACCCAGGAAATGCTGGACTTCTGCGCCGAGCACGGTGTCACCTCCGACATTGAGCTGGTCCGCGCCGACCACCTCAATGCGGCCTACGACCGCATGGTGGCCGGAGACGTGAAGTACCGTTTTGTCCTGGACACCAGTACCCTCGGAACACCCTCGGAAAGGGCAGACGCATGAGCACTCTCTTCACCAGGATCATCAACGGCGAGATCCCCGGCCGCTTCGTCTGGCGCGAGGACGACGTTGTGGCCTTCCTTACGGTAGGCCCGCTCGCCGACGGACACACCCTTGTGGTGCCAACCGCGGAGGTGGACCGCTGGACCGATGCGCCCGCTGAAATGCTGGCCCGCGTGATGCAGGTGGCCCAGACGATCGGGGCAGTCCAGGTCGGGGTGTTCGACGCGGCACGCGCCGGCCTCATTGTGGCCGGCTACGAGGTCAACCACCTCCATGTCCATGTGTGGCCGTCCCGCACCATGGCGGACTTCGACTTTGGCTCGGTGGACCAGAATCCCGATCCGGCCCGGCTGGACGCCAACGCCGAAAAGCTCCGCGAAGGGCTCCGGAAAGCCGGGCACTCGGCACACGTTCCGGACGCCTGAGGCGTAGCCGTTCGGAGCCGCTGGCACCGGCCTGACGGCCCCAACGGGTCGTCAGGCCGGTGCCAGCGCCTTGTTAAGCACAGCGCGGATCCGCTTTTCCGAGACGGAATAGGCTGTCCCCAGCTCGACGGCGAAGAGGCTCACCCGGAGCTCCTCGATCATCCAGCGGACCTGGGTTAACTCGGTCCCGGCCCGCCTGCCCGGCAGCAGTGCCGACGCGGCGTCGTCGTAGTCGTCCTCCAGTGCCTGGACGGCGGCCATGTGCTGGGCGTCCCGCGCGACGTTCGTTGGGAGTTTCTCGAGGCGCTTCTCGATCGCCGCGAGGTAGCGCGGCAGCTGGCTGAGCTGGCTGTAGCCGGTGCGTGCCACAAAACCGGGAAACACAAGTTGCTCCAGCTGGCTCTTGATGTCGTTGAGTGCGCTGATCAGGGCCAGGCTCGTTGTGTCTTTGAGCGCCCGCTCGATCCGCCGGGTGCTGGCCAGAATGCGCTCCACGACGGCGGTAACCGTAAAGACCGTATCGATGAGGTCCGCCCGGACTTTCTCGTACAGGGCGTTGAACGATCCTTCGTCCCACGGCAGAGCGGCAGGGGTGAGCTTGTCGATGGCGGCGAGGGCGCAGTCGGCAATCAATGCCGTCACGGAGCCGTGCGGGTTCTGGCTGAACGTCAGCTTTTCCGCGTTGTTCAGGTGTTCCAGGACGTAGCGGTCCGGCGGCGGCACCCTCAGTGCGAGCAGGCGGATGACGCCGCCGCGCATGGCCTGCTCTTGTTCGGAGCTGGTCTGGAAAAGCCGGAGCGCCACCGACGCTCCCTCATCCACGAGCGCAGGGTAGCCGGTGACGGTGTGGCCCTTCACGGTGCCCCGGACCTCGCGCTGCACTGTTCCGAAGGACCAGGATGTCAGTGCCGCCTTCTCGGCGAAACCGGTCGAGGCTGCGGCCTCCCCGGAGGCCGCAGTTGTAGACGCCGTGCCGGCAGCCTGCGCTGCCCCGGTGCGGGCCACCGAGTTCTTGGACGTGCCGTGGCCCATAATGCCGGACCGCGGCGCCGTTGTTGCGGGCGTGGCGCCCAGCGACTCCGCGATGGCGCGGCGGGTAGCCGGTGCCAGCCGATCCTGCAGCACTGAAAGGTCCTTGCCTTCCTCAAGTATCTTTCCGCCGGAATCCACCACTCGGAAGCTGACCCGCAGGTGCGGGGGAACAGCGTCCCAGCTCCAGGAATGCGGCGGGATGACCTGGCCGCGGATCCGGCGCAGGACCAGCTCGAGGGAGGCCTCCAGCTCGTCGGCGGCCGGATCGAAGTCCGCCTCGAGGGCTGCGACGGCCTGCCGGGCGACGTCCGGTGCCGGCACGAAGTTCTTACGCACCTGCTTGGGCAGCGACTTAATCAGGGCGGTGACCAGCTCCACGCGCTGGCCCGGAATGAGCCAGCGGAACGCCGCGTCGTCCAGCTGGTTCAGGAACAGCACGGGCACCTCGGCGGTGACGCCGTCGGACGGGTTGGGCGGCGACCCGGGGGCGACGGGATGGAACTCGTAGCTCAGCGGCAGCTCAAAGCCCTTGTGCAGCAGGGTCTTTGGGTAGGCCGAGTCATCCAGGGCATCTGCGTCCTCACTGATCAGCAACGCCTGGTCGAAATCGAGCAGCGCCGGGTCCTGCTGCCGCGCGTCCTTCCACCACTTGTCGAAGTGCCGCTCGGAGACAACGTCCTTGCCGATCCGGGCGTCGTAGAACTCGAAGAGCGTCTCGTCGTCCACCAGGATGTCCCGGCGCCGCATCCGTGCCTCCAGCTCCTCGACCTCGTGCAGCAGGGCCCGGTTGCGGTGGAAGAACTTGTGGTGGGTCTGCCAGTCACCCTCGACGAGGGCATGGCGGATGAACAGCTCCCGGCAGAGCTCGGGGTCCACCTTGCCGTAGTTGATCCGGCGGCTCGGGATGATGGGCACGCCGTACAGCGTGACCTTTTCATGGGCCATCACCGAACCCATCTTTTTGGACCAGTGCGGCTCGCTGTAGCTGCGCTTGACCAGGTCCGGCGCTACCTGCTCTACCCAGAGGGGATCGAACTTCGCGGCCACCCGCGCCCACAGCCTGCTCGTCTCCACAAGCTCAGCGGCCATCACGAAGGTGGGGGACTTCTTGAACAAGGCCGATCCCGGGAAAATCGCGAAGCGGCTGCCGCGGGCGCCGGCGTATTCGCGCTTGCGCTCGTCAAGGATGCCAACATGGCTCAGCAGGCCCGAGAGCAGGCTGATGTGGATGCCCTCATGGTTGCCCACCGGATCGGCGAGGCGCTTGTTGTCCAGGCTGATGCCGAGCGGCCGGGCCAGCTGGCGGAGTTGGGCGAAGAGGTCCTGCCACTCGCGGACACGCAGGTAGTTGATGAACTCGGCACGGCAGAGCCGGCGGAACGCGGTGGAGGAGAGCTCCTGCTGCTTTTCCTGGAGATAGTTCCAGAGATTCAGGAACCCGGTGAAGTCCGAGTTCTCATCCCGGAACCGCGCGTGTTTCTCCGCAGCGAGCTGCTGCTTGTCGGTCGGGCGCTCGCGCGGATCCTGGATGGTGAGGGCCGCGGCAAGGATCATGACCTCGCGGACGCAGCCGCGCTTGCCGGACTCGACGATCATCCGGCCGAGCCTCGGGTCCACGGGCAGCTGGGCAAGCTGCTGCCCGACGGCGGTCAGGGCCCCGCCGTTCCTCCCGTCGGCACCGGCCGGCGGCCGGCGGCCCGCGCGCTCACCCGTCTCCTCCGGCGCACGTGCTGTGCTCAGGGCACCGAGCTCGCGCAGGAGGGCGACGCCGTCGTTGATGGCGCGGGAGTCCGGCGGCTCCACAAACGGGAAGTTTTCGACATCCTTCGGCCCGCGGGCGACTCCCATAGCGGTCATCTGCAGGATGACTGCGGCGAGGTTGGTGCGCAGGATTTCCGGATCGGTGAACGGCGGGCGGGACTGAAAGTCCTCCGCCGAGTACAGCCGGATGGCAATGCCGTCCGAGACACGGCCGCAGCGCCCCGAACGCTGGTTTGCCGAGGCTTGGGATACCCGCTCGATCGGCAGGCGCTGGACCTTGGTGCGGTGCGAATAGCGGGAGATGCGGGCGGTGCCGGTGTCGATGACGTATTTGATGCCGGGGACGGTCAGGGAGGTCTCAGCGACGTTGGTGGCCAGCACAATCCGGCGCTTGGCCCCGGGGTGGAAGACCTTGTGCTGTTCCTGCAGGCTCAGCCGGGCGAAGAGCGGGAGCACCTCGGTTCCGGCGAGCTTCCGGTTGGACTGGATCCTGCCGTTGAGGGCCTCGGCGGCGTCGCGGATTTCACGCTCGCCGGAGAAAAAGATGAGGATGTCGCCGGGGGCTTCCTGCGCGAGTTCGTCGACGGCGTCGCAGACGGCGTCCAACGGGTCACGGTCCTCCTCCAGTTCATCGTCGGAGGCCGTGTCCGCGTCATCGCCGGTGGCTCCGCCGGCCGGCTGGGAGAGCGGCCGGTAGCGGATTTCGACCGGGAACGTCCGACCGGAGACCTCGATGATCGGCGCCGGTACGTCCTCGCTGCCGAAGTGCTTTGCGAAGCGCTGCGGGTCGATGGTGGCCGAGGTGATGATGATCTTCAGATCCGGCCGCTGCGGCAGGATCCGCTTGAGGTAGCCGAGGATGAAGTCGATGTTCAGGCTGCGCTCGTGGGCTTCATCGATAATGATGGCGTTGTATTTCCGCAGCAGCTTGTCGCGCCGGATCTCCGCCAGCAGAATGCCGTCGGTCATAAGCTTGACCTTGGTGTTGCGGCCAACCTCGCCCGTGAACCGGACCTGGAAGCCGACCTCCTGGCCGATCTCCACGCCGAGTTCCTCTGCGATGCGTTCGGCCACGGTGCGGGCCGCGAGCCGCCGCGGCTGGGTGTGACCGATCAGGCCGTTCTCGCCCAGGCCCAGCTCCAGGCACATCTTGGGAATCTGGGTCGTCTTACCTGAGCCGGTCTCGCCGGCAATGATGGTCACCTGGTTGGCCGCAATGGCCGCCATCAGGTCCTCGCGGCGCTCGGAAACGGGCAGCTCGGCGGGGTAGGAAATATGAAAAGTCATGGCTTCAGACAGTCTACTGGGAACTCTCGGGCCAGCGCCGCCAGTGCCGTCCGCACGAAGAAACTAAGCATACTGAGGAATATGTCGGTACCTGATGGTCTTGGCCTCACTATGACTACTATCGCAATCATTGGAGCGGGTTCCGGACTCGGCAAGGCGGTCGCGCGGCGTTTTGGCGCGGAAGGCTTCGCTGTCGCGCTGATTTCCCGTCACCAGGGAAACGTTGATGCCCTGGCCGCGGAGCTGGCCGGCGACGGCATCGAAGCCCAGGGGCTTCGCAGCAGATGTCCGTAATCCCGAATCGATCACCACGGCACTGGAACGCGCCACCGAGGCACTCGGCCCGATTGAGGTCCTGCAGTACAGTCCGCTGCCGCAAAAAGACTTTATGCGACCGGTGCTTGAGACGACCCCGGCGGACCTTGTGGGCCCGGTGGAATTCTCCATCTACGGTCCGGTCGCAGCAGTGCACCAGGTCCAAGGCACAGCAGCACTTCGGCCGGCTCGACGTTGTGGTCAATAACGCCGGCTACGGCCAGTTCGGGACGGTTGAGGAACTTAGCGAGTCAGAGGCCCGGGACCAGATCGAGACGAATCTTTTTGGTGCGCTGTGGGTAACCCAGGCTGCGTTGCCGTTCCTGCGGAGCCAGGGCAGCGGCCACATCCTGCAGGTGTCCTCCGTAGGCGGCGTCTCGGCATTCCCCACGGTGGGCATCTACCACGCCTCCAAGTGGGCGCTGGAGGGTCTGAGCCAGTCGCTCGCGCAGGAAGTGGAAGGCTTCGGCATCAAAGTGACATTGATCGAGCCAGGCGGCTTCGCCACGGATTGGGGCGGCAGCTCGGCGCGCCACTCCAACGCCCTGCCGGCCTACGACGCGGTGCGGGAGCAGGCCGCCAATCGGCCCAGCCGCCGCGGAACGCCGGGAGATCCCGTGGCTACGAGGGATGCCATCCTGACGCTGGTCGACTCTGAGGCGCCCCCGTTGCGCATCTTCTTCGGCGAGGCGCCGCTGGGGATCGTGACGGCCGATTATGAAGCGCGGCTGGCTGCCTGGAACGAATGGCAACCACTCTCCGTAGCCGCCCACGGCGGCCGGAGCTAATAAAAGGAGGCCCCATTGCCGGTCCGTGGACCGGCCGCGGTGCCTCCTTTCGCCCGGCTCAGAAGATCCGGAGGGTATGGCTGACGCTGGGCAGGTCCGGTGCGGACCGGTAGTCGTCCGAACGGACCGGCGGGTTGTGGCCCGGCCCGTCCCTGCGCAGTGCGGAGACCGTGGCGCCGATGCCAACGACGGTTAGGATAACGACGGTGATTCCGACGAGTTCCATAGCTCCATGGTTCGCCGGTCCGGGGGTCAAACAAAGTGGCAGAAATGCCCATAAAGACATAATTTCTGCCATGCTTGCTTGATGATCAACTCAGTGGCGATGATCGTGGTGCCGCGCTTTTCAATCTTCGAATTCGCGACGGCCTTCGAAGTGTTTGGCGTCGATCGCTCGGAGCGCGGAACCGGCGTGCCGGTTTTTGATTTTCGGGTCTGCACTCCGGTACCCGGCGATGTCCCGATGAAGTCAGGACTGTCCATGCGGATAGATTTCGGGCTCGACGCCGCGGCGGACGCGGACCTCGTGATCATGACCCCCTACGACCGGGACGGGGACCTTCCCGAGCCCGTCCTTGAGGCGCTCCGTGCCGCGCACGCCCGCGGTGCCTGGGTGATGTCCATCTGTTCCGGGGCTTTTGCGCTGGCCCGGGCTGGACTGCTGGACGGCCGCCGCTGCACCACCCACTGGCACTTTTCCCGGGAGCTCGCCGGACAGTACCCTGCAGTTTTGGTCGACGAGGACGTCCTTTACGTCGAAGACGGCCGAATCATCACGAGTGCCGGCACGGCCGCAGGTATCGACGCCTGCCTGCATTTGGTCCGGGTGGAATTTGGGGCCGCCGTCGCAGCGGCCATCGCCCGGGACATGGTGGTGCCGCCGCACCGGGACGGGGGCCAGGTCCAATTCATCGACCGGCCAATACCGGCCTGCGGCTCCGCGCCCATGGAGGAATTGCTGCAATGGATGCTCCGCCATCTGGGGGAGGAGCATCCGGTCAATGAACTTGCCGCCCGCGTCCATATGTCACCCCGGACGTTTGCCCGTCGGTTTCGTTCCGAAACGGGCGCCACCCCTGCTGCCTGGCTCAATTCCCAGCGTGTACTCCGCGCCCAGGAGCTGTTGGAGACCACTGACCTCACAATTGACGAGATCGCCCGCGCCTCAGGTTTCGGCCATTCGGTGCTGTTGCGGCACCACTTCGCCAAGGTGCTTGACACCAGCCCGCAGTCCTACCGCCGTACTTTCCGCGGACACCTGTCGGCTGCTGTCTAACGGACCCGCTGAGTCATCGAAGCGGCGCGGTCACCCCGCCCGACGTTGGCTCCGCCGCAGCCTTGGCCGTTTCCACGAGGTCCCGCCACGGTCCGGTGACGGCGTTCTCCGGCAGGGTGGCGCGCCGCTGTCCGGCCCGGATGTTGTACAGGAACCGGTCGGGCTGCCCCCCGGCGGCTCCCCGGGCCGCAGCCGGGACCGTGTCCCAGGGGCAGGCCTCGATCAGCGGTTGCCAGAGATCCGTATCCTCCGGCGGCGCGGGTTGCACGGTCCACGTCCGCTTTATGCCGGCAATGCCACCGCTGCGCTGGACAGTAATCTTCACTAGGCACCGGCTTGAATCGAAAACGGGTTTGGTAGGACGGCCATTTGCATGGACCTCGAATTTTTAGGGCGGTGACGTTCACGGGATCCGGAGCGGGACCGGGAAGTCCTACCGCCGGACGCCAGTGAACTTTACCTTCACAGTTTCCCACGCGGAGAGCACGGCGTCATGCTCTTTGGATTCCGCTCCGAAAAGCTCCCCGGCCGAGGCCGCAGTGGCCTTGGCGAATGCGCCGAAGGTGGCATCCGGAGCCAGGGTGCCGCCCGTCAGCGTTTCGTACCAGATCCGTCCCGGCGCCTCCCAGGCGTTGCCGCCCAGCGCCGCCGCCACGAGGTAGAACGCCCGGTTGGGGATGCCGGAGTTGATGTGCACGC
Organism: Arthrobacter sp. UYCu512; assembly: GCF_040547075.1. Taxonomy (NCBI): domain Bacteria; kingdom Bacillati; phylum Actinomycetota; class Actinomycetes; order Micrococcales; family Micrococcaceae; genus Arthrobacter; species Arthrobacter sp. UYCu512. The sequence continues at coordinate 58,426 of NZ_JBEPPA010000005.1, read as the reverse complement.
CGCCGTTGTCGGCACTGGTGCGCACATAGCCTTCCATCGAGCCCGGCTGCGGGTCCTTGCCGAGAACGTCGTCGTCATACGCAGTGCCGGGGTCTTTGAGGGAACGCAGGGCGGCCCCCTGGACCTTGTCCGTAAAGAGGCCCTCGCCGATCAGCCAGCTGGCCTCCGCCGTCGTCTGCTTCCCGAGAAACTGCTCAACCAGGGCGCCGAAGACATCTGACATTGATTCGTTCAGTGCGCCTGCCTGGTTGCGGTAAACCAAGCCGGCCGAGTACTGCGTGACGCCATGGGCGAGTTCGTGGCCGATCACACTCAGGGACTTTGTGAACCGCTCGAAAACCTCGCCGTCGCCGTCGCCGAACACCATCTGCCGGCCGTCCCAGAAGGCGTTGTCGTACAGGCGGCCATAGTGCACCGTGGCATCAAGGTGAAGTCCATTGCCGTCGATGGAGTTCCGGCCGAAGGCCTCGGCGTAGAGCCGGTGGGTGTGGCCAAGACCGTCGTAGGCCTCGTTGGCTGCGGGGTCGTTGACGGCTGGCTCACCCTCCTTGCGGACCATGCTGCCGGGGAGTTGCTCGGCTGATTTGGCGTCATAGACTGTCCGTTCCGGTGGGGACGGCCTAAGTTCGCGCAGGGCGGGATGGCTGCCTGGCCCGGGTGTGGCACGGGAAGCCTGAAACCCCGGGACGTGCAGCAGGGCTTCCTTGGCTGCACGCGCTACCGCGGAGTGTTCGGGTCCGTGCTGGGCTGCCAGGCGGCGGAGCAAATACGGAGGAACGATGGTGCAGTACATGTGAGACCCCTTTGCGCTTCGGCGGGATCCGGTAGTGGTGCGGTGGCCGCACCCGGGCAGGCCACCGCCTCCAGCCACCAGGCCGAGACCCCGCTGCCGATGCACCCAGCCTACGAGCGGGCACCGACAAATGGCAGGATGGCGCGCCTTGAATGCCCCGTCCGCCTGCCCGTTGCGTCGAGATGCAAAGAACCCCGCCGTTTCAATGAAACGGCGGGGTTCTTGTTTGTGCCCTCGATTGGAATCGAACCAACGACCTTCTGCTCCGGAGGCAGACGCTCTATCCCCTGAGCTACGAGGGCAGTCAGGGTTCCTGCCGTTACCGGCGGGACGTCCTAGAGCTTAGCAGGAAGGGGGCCTCCAAGGGAAAATCGACGCGCTCAGTAGCCGGAGAAGGAGTCCACGTGGATCCTCCGAGCCCCGGACCGGCGGGCAGCGGCGCTGAGTGAGCGGACACTCGCCGGCGAGCCCGACACGTAGACATCCCGGTCCGCGACGTCGGGAACAAGATCTTTCAGCGAGGCACCATCGATCCGGACGGCGCCCGCGTCCTGCATAAACGCCGGCGGGGCGGACCCGTCGGCCAGGCGGGCGATAACCCGGACGCCGGTGCGTTCGAGCTCATCGGCGTAGGCGAGTTCGGCGGCACTCACGGCGAGGTACAGCAGGACCACGTCCCGCGCACCGGCGGAAGCCCCGGTGAGCTGGGCCAGATACGGGGTGATGCCGATACCGGCCGCGATCAGCAGCACCGGCGCTCCGGCCGCCCGCGGCAGCACAAAGTCGCCGCCGATGCTGGTGGCCGTCAGTTCTTGGCCGGGTTCCAGGGCCAGGAGCGACTGTTTTGCCGTGGAGAGCTGACCGCCCGTCCCGACCCCGATCGTCAGCGCGGTCGAGTCCGGCGGATTGGTCAGGCTGAAGACCCGCCGCCGGCCTTTGTGGTCGGCCTTCGAATGCGGCAGGTTCAGTTCGATGTACTGTCCCGGGGTGAAGCGGAGCGGGCGCTCCGGCTGGAAGCTGAATTCCGTCGTCGTCGGGGTCAACGGACGCGAGCCCCGGAAGCGGAGCAGCACACGGCCGCGCTGGCCGGCGGCAAAAGCGAGGGCGTTCCCTGCCAGCAGCGCCAGTTCGGGGGAATTGGCCACGAAGCCCAGGTTGTACGGGACGGCGAACAGCAGCCCGACGACGGCGGCCAGCGCCAGCTGCTGCCACCGCCGCGGCGGCAGGGTGAGCGGCTCGGTGAGCATAAAACCGACGAAGAACAGCACCGGGCGCTGTGCCAGGGTCTGCCACAGCGCCTCGCCCGGCAGCATCCCGGTGCGCAGCAGTTCCACGGCTGCAACTGACACTGCAACCAGCGTGAACACGGACGCCATCAGCAGCTTCCGGACCCGGTAGAGCACCAGCAGGACCCCGGGCAGCATCAGCCAGAGCATTGCCGGGGTGGCGGCCCACCAGGTGGCGATGTTGAGTCCGGTCAGCCCGGTGAGGAACGCCCCCGCCGCCGCCGGGTTGAAAAGGTGGCGGCCGCGCCAGGCCAGCGCGTATTTAGATACCGAGGCCAGCACGCAGGCGAGGGCGACACCGGCCAGATCCAGGTACTGCAGCCCGGCCGAGAACTGCGTCGGCCAGAACAGGAAGTACAGCAGCAGCCCGGTAATCAGCGCCGACTCGGAGTGCGGCCGCACATGGAACACTGCTGCGAGGCCCCGGTTGGAGGCATAGCTCAAGCCCAGGCAGAGGACCAGGTGGGCGGTCATCTCCGGGAGCCCGAACGTCAGCCAGCCGAGCACATCGAGCAACAGGCTGTAGCCGGCCAGCACGGCCAGGACCCACAGGACCAGCCGGTACATCGTAAATCGGCCCAGGGCTGCGTCCAGCCGTGAGCTGAGAGGTGTCGGGATTGTGGTGGTCATGGGAACAGCACCCCTTCAAAATCGGCTGAGTACTCGGCGTGGCCGTCCGAGTGGACCGTCAGCCAGGCGACGTCGAATGTCTCCTGCAAACGGGATCCCTCGACGAAAAACAGCGCAGTTGCCAGTGCATCGGCGACCATGGCCGTCGCAGCCATGGCCCAGCTGGCAACGACGGTGCGCACCGGCACCCCGGTGGTTCCGTCCAGCACGTGGTGCAGTCCGTCGCCCCAGGCCCGCCGGTTTGCAGCGGACCCGCAAAGTGCGCCGGATCCCAGACGCACGATGCCGATGGCCCGGTCAGGATCATAAGGATGCTCAAGGCCCACATCCACACCCAGGGCGCCGGCATTGAGCAAATCACCGCCGGCATCGATGAAATGTTCCTCGATCCCGGCGTCGCGAAGTACTGCGGACATCAGGTCCGCCAGCTGGCCTTTGCCGGCGGCCCCGACGTCGATCACCACCGGGGCGCTGATGGTCAACACCCTTCCCTGCCAGTTCAGCACCTCGTCCCAAACCGGGGCAGGCAAGGGCACCCCGACCGGGCGCAGGGAGTACCCGGCGTTATAGCCGAGCTGTTCGAGGCTGGCGCCGATGAGCGGTGTCATGGCACCGCCGGTGAGCGTATACAGCGTCTGATAGAGCGGCCCCAGGGTGGCTGCCTCGGCCGGCAGGACGTAGCGGCCCGGCCGCCTCGCCGCGGCAGAGATCAGGGAGTCCGGCCGGAACCGGGACCAGGCGCTGTCGTAGTCCGAGAGGGTGGCGAGCAGCCGGCGGCGGAGCGCGTCCGGAAGCGGTGCGGGTGTTGAGATCTCCCAACGGGTACCGATTCCTTCGAAACGGAAACCGGTCCAGCCCGGATGCGCCACGTTTCCTCCTGCCGGCTGCTGGCTATGACTTGCTGGTCATGACGCGGCCTCGGCCTTGATCTTCTCGACAGCCTGGTTGAAGCCGCCGCTGGTCAGCGAGGAGCCCGCCACTTTGCTGACCTTGATCGCGTCGAGCCTTTTGCCGGAAATCTGGGCCTTGATGCCACTGGCGAATTCGCCCTGGAACTTCTTGGTGTTGGGGTTGGATGGGTGGGGGGTGATCTGGACATCGGATACTGCACCGGCGGCCAGTGTCAGTGTCACGCCGACGGTCTCGGTGCCGTTGGGCGAGACATAGCTGCCGTCGGCGCTGTACGTGCCGTCCCTGTAGGCGGCGGTGCCTGCCGCGGCGGACGGTGCGGTCCCGGTCGCGGCGGTTCCGGCGGCCTGTCCGGGTGCGCAGCCCGCCGCGGAGCCCACCAGGGAGAGTCCGGCGATGCCAACGAAGACGCTTTTCCGGAACGAGGTGGTCATACGGCGGCTCATTTCTGTAGCGACGATTGGAGGCGGTGGTGACGGACGGCTGCGTGCATTGATCGGCGCCCGCCGCCGTTACCCCATGACAACGTATATTTCAGCGTAGTGGTTCATCCCGCGATCCGGGCCGGTCCAACAGTCGCCAAATTCCCGTCACACCACCGCCCCGGTAGGCTGGAACCGTGACCCCTGAAGAACTCTCCCTCGCCATATCCGCCTGCCTGAAAGACGCCGTCGCCGCCGGTGAAATCGGACTTTCCGCATCCGACGTCCCGGATGAGGTGCGCGTTGAGCGTCCGAAGAACCGGGACCACGGCGACTGGGCCACCAACATTGCCCTACAGCTGGCCAAGGCCGCGGGCACCAACCCGAGGGAGTTTGCTTCCCTGCTCAGTGCCCGGCTGACGTCCATTGCCGGGGTGTCCGCCGTCGAGATCGCCGGGCCGGGGTTCCTGAACATCACCGTGGATGCCGGCGCTGCCGGCGCCCTGGCCAAGGCCATCGTCGAAGCTGGAGCCGGTTACGGCACCAATACCGCGCTCGCCGGCCACACGATCAACATGGAATTCGTTTCCGCGAACCCCACCGGCCCGCTTCATATCGGCCATACCCGGTGGGCCGCGCTGGGCGATGCAATCGCCCGCGTCCTCCGGGCCTCCGGCGCCGATGTCACGGCCGAGTACTACGTCAACGATGCCGGCTCGCAGATGAACGTCTTTGCCGATTCAGTGCTTTCCCGGCTTCGCGGCCGCGGAGTGCCCGAAGGCGGCTACCCGGGCGAGTACATCGCGGATCTGGGCCATGAGGTACTGACCCGCCATCCGGACATCCGCGAGCTGACCGACGTCGCCGCCCTGCCGGTGATCCGGGGCGCGGCGTACAAGGCCCAGCTGCAGGACATTCAGCGGACCCTGGCCGATTTTGGGGTCGACTTCGATGTCTACTTTTCCGAACAGGAACTCCACGACGCCGGCGCCATTGGGGACGCCGTAGCGCGGCTCCGGGAACAAGGACACGTCTACGACGACGGCGGCGCGGTCTGGCTGCGCACCACCGACTTCGGTGATGACAAGGACCGCGTGATGATCCGCGCGAACGGCGAACCCACCTACTTCGCCGCCGACGCCGCTTATTACCTGTCCAAAAAGGACCGCGGCTACACCGAGAAGATCTACCTGCTCGGTGCCGACCACCACGGCTACATCAACCGGCTCAAGGCCATTGCTGCCGCTGCCGGGGACGATCCGGAGGTCAACATCGAGGTCCTGATCGGCCAGTTGGTCTCGGTCAACGGCGCCAAGCTCTCCAAACGCGCCGGGAACATCATCGAGCTCAAGGACCTCATCTCCTGGCTGGGCAAGGACGCGGTCCGTTACTCGCTGGCGCGCTTCCCTGCTGACTCACCACTGACCCTGGACCCGGAACTGCTGAAGAAACACAGCAACGAGAACCCGGTGTTCTATGTCCAGTACGCGCACGCCCGGTCCTGCGGTACGGCCCGCAATGCCGTCGCCGCCGGAGTGGACCGCAGCGCTTTCGAGGCGTCCCTGCTGGAACACGCCACCGAAAATGAGCTGCTCTCCTACCTCGGCAGTTACCCTTCGATTGTGGCCAGGGCCGCTGAACTGCGCGAGCCGCACCGCGTGGCGCGCCACCTGGAAGTCATCGCCGGCGCCTACCACCGGTGGTATGACGCCTGCCGTGTGGCGCCCCAGGGCGACGAACCGATCACCGACCTTAACCGCACCCGGCTGTGGCTCAACGACGCCACCAGCCAGGTGCTGGCCAACGGACTGGAACTGCTGGGCGTCTCGGCGCCGGAACGGATGTAACCGTTATGACCACCAACCCTTCCATCACCTCCGGTGCGGCCTCCCCGCTCGCGCCGGACTGGCTGGCCGTCCCCGCGGACCTCAACGCCCTGCACAAGCCGTTGTGGGCCGGCGGGGTGGCCCGCAATAACAGCGGGGAGCTGACCATAGACGGGCTGGCCGTCAGCGAACTGCAGCGCGAGTTCGGTACTCCGCTGTTTGTGTTGAGCGAGAGCGACTTCCGGGCCCGGGCCAGGGCTTTTTCCGATGCTTTTAATAACGCTTTCGCCGACATCTGCGGGGGAGTGGACGTCTACTACGCGGGCAAGTCCTTCCTGTGCACCGCGGTGGTCCGCTGGGTGGAGGAGGAGGGGCTGCGCTTGGACACGGCCTCCGGCGGCGAACTCGCCGTCGCGGCCCGCGCCGGGATCCCCGGCGCGGACGTCGCGCTGCACGGCAACAACAAGTCCGACGCCGAGATCCACCGTGCCCTGGACATGAAACTGGGCCGGATCGTCATCGACAGCCTGGCCGAGCTGGACCGCGTAGCGAAGATCGCAGACGCCCGCGGCGAAACGGCGAAGGTGATGCTGCGGCTGACCCCGGGCGTGCACGCCCACACCCACGAATTCATCGCCACCGCCCACGAGGACCAGAAGTTCGGTCTTTCCATGGCCGGGGATTCCACCGAACAGGCCGGGCTGTCCGCGGCCGAGGAAGCCGTGGCTGCGGCTTCGGGCTACCCGGGCATTGAACTTCTGGGCCTGCACTGCCACATTGGTTCGCAGATCTTCGAGCCGGACGGATTTGCCCTTGCCGCGGAGAAGCTGCTCGACTTCCTTGCCGCGATGCAGGAAAAGTACTCGATAGTGCTGCCCGAGCTCGACCTTGGCGGCGGCTACGGTATCGCGTACACGCCTGTGGATACGCCGCGGCCGGCCGCCGAGATCGCGCAGGCGATGGCCGCCGTCGTCCGTTCCAAATGCGAGCAGCTGGGCATTACGGCCCCGAGGATTTCGATCGAACCGGGCCGTGCGATCGTTGGCAGCACCACCTTCACCTTGTATGAAGTAGGCACCCTAAAGACGGTCCGGGTGGATGCGCCGGCCGCCCGCACCGACGTTTCCGGTGCACCGGGCGAAAACTCAGGGAAAAACGTTACGTACCCGCGACGGTATGTGTCGGTGGACGGCGGGATGAGCGACAACCCCCGCCCGGTGCTTTACGACGCGGATTACTCGGCAATCCTGGCCTCGCGCGCCACCGCCGCGGCTCCGCAACTGTCCCGCGTGGTGGGCAAACATTGCGAGAGTGGCGACATAGTTGTTAGAGATGTATACCTGCCCGAGGACGTGGCAGCCGGTGATCTGCTCGCTGTACCGGGGACCGGCGCCTACTGCTGGGCCCTGTCCAGCAACTACAACTATCTGGCCCGGCCGGGCGTTGTCGCAGTGTGCGACGGATCTGCCCGGCTCATTGTCCGCGGGGAAACCGAAGAAGATCTGCTGAACCGCGACATGGGAGTCTGAATGACTGAATTGCGAACCCTGAAAGTAGCCCTCCTGGGCTGTGGCAATGTTGGGGCCCAGGTTGCGCGGATTCTCCTTGACGACGCCGACATGCTGGCCTCGCGTTCCGGTGCCCGCCTGGAACTCGTTGGTATTGCCGTGCGCAACACCGACGCACCACGGGATGTTGAACTTCCCCGGGAACTCTTTACCACCGACGCCGGCGCTCTGGTTAAGGACGCCGACCTGGTGATCGAGCTGATGGGCGGCATCGAGCCGGCGCGCAGCCTGATCCTGGCTGCCATGCGGAACGGCGCTTGCGTCGTCACCGGCAACAAGGCACTCGTTGCCAAGGACGGCCCGACGCTTCACGAGGAAGCGGATAAGGCCGGCGTCCAGCTGTCCTATGAGGCCGCCGTCGCCGGCGCCATTCCCATCCTGCGTCCGATCCGGGACAGCCTTTCCGGCGACCGGATCACCCGCGTGCTCGGCATCGTTAACGGCACCACCAACTTCATCCTGGACCAGATGGATTCGACCGGGGCGCAATTCGCCGATGCCCTGGCCGAGGCCCAGCGCCTGGGCTATGCGGAGGCCGACCCCACCGCCGACGTTGAAGGCCACGACGCCGCCTCCAAGGCCGCGATCCTGGCTTCGCTGTCCTTCCACACGAGGTTTTCCCTCGATGATGTGTACTGCGAGGGCATCAGCTCCGTCACCGCCGCCGACATCGCCGCGGCGAAGGACGCCGGTTTTGTCATCAAGCTGCTCGCGATCGCCGAAAAGTTGACGGCCGCAGGCGGGGAAACCGGCACGGAAACCGACGCCGCAGGAACCACCGGTGTCTCGGTTCGGGTCCACCCGACGCTGCTGCCGCGCGAACACCCGCTGGCAGCAGTACGCGGTGCATTCAACGCCGTTTTTATCGAGGCCGAAAACGCCGGCGAGCTGATGTTCTACGGGCAAGGTGCCGGCGGCAAGCCCACGGCCTCCGCAGTTATGGGGGACCTTGTCTCGGCAGCCCGCAGCATCGTCCTGGGCGGCCCGGGCAGGGCCGAGACCACCACGGGGAAGGTATCGGCGCTTCCCATCACTGCCGCTGCCACCAGCTACTACATCGGCCTGGACGTCGCGGACCAGCCCGGTGTGCTGGCCAAGATCGCCCGGCTTTTCGCCGACCACGGCGTCTCCATTGAAATCATGCGGCAGACCACTCATCGCGATGCTGATTCCAACATCGAGTCGGCGGAACTCCGGATCGTCACCCACCGCGCAAGCGAGGCCGCATTGGCGGCCACCGTCGAGGCCGCCAAGGGCCTGGACGTTATCAATTCCGTTACATCCGTCCTTCGGGTAGAAGGAGTCTAAGTGGCTCACCAATGGCGCGGCGTTATCCGCGAGTACGCTGAACGTCTTCCGGTCACCGAGGCAACCGAGGTGATTACCCTGGGGGAGGGCGGCACTCCGCTCGTTTACGCCCAGCAGCTTTCTGCGCTCACCGGCTGCGAGGTCTACCTCAAGGTCGAAGGCATGAACCCAACCGGTTCGTTTAAGGACCGCGGCATGACGATGGCCATAACGGCCGCGGTGGCCGCCGGCGCCAAGGCCGTTGTGTGTGCCTCCACAGGCAACACCTCCGCGTCCGCCGCCGCTTATGCGACCGCGGCCGGGCTGAAATGCGTTGTGCTGGTGCCGGAAGGCAAGATCTCCATGGGCAAGCTCAGCCAGGCGATCGCCCACGGCGCAACCCTGTTGCAGGTCGACGGAAACTTCGACAACTGCCTCGACATCGCCCGCAAACTGGGGGAGTCCTACCCGGTTTTCCTGGTCAATTCGGTCAACCCGGCCCGGATCCAGGGCCAGAAAACCGGCGCGTTCGAGGTGGTTGACTGGCTCGGGGACGCTCCCGACTTCCATGTGCTCCCGGTGGGCAACGCCGGCAACATCACCGCGTATTGGAAGGGCTATAAAGAGTACTGCGCGCCGTTTGAATCCACCACCGCCGGCACACTTGCCGCCGTGTCCACCAGGACCCCGGTGATGTGGGGCTTCCAGGCAGCCGGCGCGGCACCCTTTGTCGCGGGCCATCCGATCACCGAGCCCGACACGATTGCGACAGCCATCCGGATCGGCAACCCCGCCTCCTGGGACAGTGCAATTGCGGCGCGCGACGAGTCCGGCGGCGTGATCGAAGCCGTGTCCGATGCGGAAATTCTGGCAGCCCACCGCTGGCTCTCCGCCCGTGAGGGTGTATTTGTGGAACCCGGCTCGGCTGCGGGCGTCGCCGGGCTGATCAAGAAGCACACCGCCGGCGAGGTGCCGGTTGGCAAGACAATTGTCATCACCGTAACCGGCCACGGCCTCAAGGATCCGCAGTGGGCGCTCCGCGCGGAGGACGGCAGCGAAGTGCAGCCCGTCAAGGTCGCCAACGACGTCGTCACCGTAGCCACAGCCCTCGGACTGGAAGAAAAATAGCCGTGGAAACCACCCTCACCGTCCCGGCAGAGTCCGCCGCCGACGCCCCGGAGATACCGGCCGGGCAGCTCGTGACGGTCCGGGTGCCGGCCACCAGTGCGAACCTTGGCCCCGGCTTCGACAGCCTGGGTTTGGCGCTGTCCCTGTTCGACACCCTGTCGGTGGAAACCCTGGACAGCGGCGAGCTGGAATTTGAGCTCAGCGGAGAAGGGGCGGAATCCCTGCCCCGTGATGCCAGCCATCTGGTGGTGAAGGCAATCACGGAGGCCCTGCACCGCCTGGGGTTCCGGCACGGCGGGCTTCGGATCACGGCAGACAATGTCAACCCGCACGGCCGCGGTTTGGGCTCCTCAGCGTCAGCCGTGGTCGCCGCCGTCACCGCCGCCAATGCGCTGGTTCCCGAAGCATCGCGCCGGGGCAAGGACTGGGTCCTGCAGCTCACCAGTGAGATGGAAGGCCACCCGGACAACGTCGCACCCGCAATTTTCGGCGGACTGGCGCTCTCATGGCAGGACAGTGACCAGTACAGCAGCACGTGCGCGGCCGTCGCTGCGGCGGTTGTTCCGGTGGTCGCCGTGCCGGACTTTGAACTATCCACCGAGACGGCGCGTGCCCTGCTGCCGGCCTCGGTGGGCCACCACGCCGCGGCGATGAATTCCGGACGTGCGGCCCTGCTGATCCACGCGCTGACGCAAAAACCGGAGTTCCTCCTTGCCGGCACCGAGGACTACCTGCACCAGAGCTATCGTGCCGAGGCCATGCGGCCCAGCGCCGACTTGATCGCGGCTTTGCGGCGGGCTGGCTTTGCGGCCGCCGTGTCCGGGGCCGGGCCCACGGTGCTGGTCCTGGCCAATGGGGTGCGGCAGGCAGAGGCTGCCGTCGCGTTCATCAACGCTTTTACGGCCGGCAACACGCCGGACGTCGGCTGGCGCGTGATGAAGCTGGCTGTGGACGTCGAAGGTGCTAAAGTGGAAGTGCACCGGCGGTAATCACGCAGGCGGTAATTCAGTTACTGTTCAAAAGACCGCGATGTTGGCCTTGTTGCCTCTCTCATCTTTCACTGCGAAATATTGCCCGGTGCCGCCTGCTTTTGGTCTGACGCAGGAATCCGCAGAAAATATCCCTGCACCCCTGAAGAGTCAGCCCGCCGTTTCTCATTTCTTTGGAACGCGCCAGGCGATGCAGTATCTGGCCGTGCTGGCCAATTTCCATCCGGCAAGGCCGAAATCCCGGCTGCAAATCTGAACTGCAGCCCAGATCAAATCATCGCGTCCAGCTCCTAGCCTGGCCGCCGTCGAGGGGGAAGGATCCTTCGTGACCGAAACCACTGAGCTGTCTTCAGCTGTGGAAACATCATCTTCTGCTGCCGGATCGTCAACGGCCGCACCCGCCAAGAGCAGTGGCCTTGCAGGCCTCAAGCTCGCCCAGTTGCAGGCTCTCGCCAGCCAGCTGGGGATTTCCGGCGGTTCCCGGATGCGGAAGGGCGATCTTGTCTCTGCAATTTCGGCTCACCGCGCCGGTACCCCGGTGTCCAAGGCGCCGGCCCGCGGCGCTGAAACGGTGAACGGCAACGGCAGCGCCCCACAGGCAGCGGCGCCGGTCGCTGCTCCGGCTGCCGCCGTCGAATCCGAGGCTCCGGTCCAGGAAAATCCGCGTGCCCGGGGACGTGGCCGCAGCCGCCGCGCCGGCAGCGACGGCGTCATCACTGCTACTGCCACCGAGGCCCCCGCCCAGACCGCTCCCGCAGCGGAGGCTCCGGCAGCTGCCGAATCCAACGCCGTCGAGTCCGGCTCGGTTGCTGCCTCGGAAGGCGCCGACCGTGCCCGCCAGCCGCGGACCCGCAACCGCCGCCGCGGCGAAGCTGCTGCCCAGGCACCCGAGCAGGCTGCAGCCCAGTCCGCACCCGTCGTCGAGGCCCCCGCCGAGCAGCGCCAGGCAGACCAGGGCAGTGAAGACGGCCAGCGCCGGGAGAACACCCGCAGCCGCGGCGGCCGCGACGAGGTTGCTGCCAGCCGCGATAACGGGGGCAACCGCGATAACAACCGGGACAACGCAGCCAACCGCGATAACGCCGGTAGCCGGGACAACGCAGCCAACCGCGATAACAACCGGGACAACGACGACAGCGATGGCGGCAGCCGGCGGAACCGCCGGAACCGGCGTGACCGCAACGACCGCAATGACCGTTCCGGCGGACAGGACAGCCGCGATAACAACGCGCGCAATGACCGTTTCCGCGACCGCAATGACCGGCGTCGGGGACGCGCCCAGGGCCCGGACGTCGACGACGTCGAGGTCACCGAGGACGACGTCCTGCTGCCGGTCGCCGGCATCCTGGACGTACTGGAGAACTACGCGTTTATCCGCACCTCCGGTTACCTGCCGGGCCCGAACGACGTATATGTCTCCCTAGCCCAGGTCAAGAAGTACAACCTGCGCAAGGGCGACGCAGTCGTCGGGGCCATCCGTGCACCGCGCGAAGGCGAGTCCCAGCAAACGAACCAGCAGCAGACCGCCCGCCAAAAGTTCAACGCGCTGGTCCGCGTCACCTCGGTCAACGGCAAGACGCCTGAGGAACTCAAGGACCGCGTTGAGTTCGCGAAGCTGGTCCCGTTGTACCCCTCCGAGCGCCTGCGCCTGGAGACGGACCCCAAGAAGATCGGCCCCCGCGTCATCGACCTGGTCGCCCCGATCGGCAAGGGCCAGCGCGGCCTGATCGTCTCGCCGCCGAAGGCCGGCAAGACGCTCATCCTGCAGTCAATTGCCAACGCCATCACCACCAACAATCCTGAGGTCCACCTCATGATGGTGCTTGTTGACGAGCGCCCCGAAGAAGTCACGGACATGCAGCGCACCGTGAAGGGCGAGGTCATCGCCTCGACCTTCGACCGCCCCGCCGACGACCACACCACGGTGGCCGAACTCTCCATCGAGCGCGCCAAGCGCCTCGTGGAAATGGGCATGGACGTTGTGGTCCTCCTGGACTCGATGACCCGTTTGGGCCGTGCCTACAACCTGGCGGCACCGGCTTCCGGCCGTATCCTCTCAGGTGGCGTCGACTCCGCCGCGCTGTACCCGCCGAAGCGGTTCTTCGGTGCCGCCCGCAACATCGAAAACGGCGGCTCGCTGACCATCCTGGCAACCGCGCTCGTCGAGACCGGTTCCAAGATGGACGAGGTCATCTTCGAAGAGTTCAAGGGCACCGGCAACATGGAACTGCGGCTGTCCCGCCAGCTCGCGGACAAGCGCATCTTCCCGGCGGTGGATGTCAACGCCTCAGGCACGCGCCGTGAGGAAAACCTGCTCTCGCCCGAGGAAGTCAAGATCATGTGGAAGCTGCGCCGGGTCCTGTCCGGACTTGAAACGCAGCAGAGCCTTGAACTGCTGACCAACAAGATCCGGGAGACCCAGAGCAACGTCGAGTTCCTGATGCAGGTGCAGAAGACGACGCTTGGTGCGAAGTCCGATAACGACAAGTAGCTGAGTCAGGGGCGGGGCCGTCGCATATTTGCGGGCCCCGCCCCTTTGTCGTTCCACCCAACGCACGGCATTACTAGACTTGTAGAAGTCGAAAGAGGTTTTGAAATGTTTGAGTCCGTACAGGGCCTGTTGGATGAGCATGATGCCATCCAGGCGCAGCTTGGGGATCCTGCTGTCTACGCTGACCAGAAGCTTGCCCGAAAGCTGGGGCGGCGCTCGGCCCAGCTGAACGGCATTGTCGAGGCGTACCACGCCTGGCACGGTATCGAGGATGACCTTGCCGCTGCCAAAGAGATGGCGGACGAAGACCCGGAGTTTGCTGCCGAGGTTCCGGTCCTGGAGGCCGGGCTGGAGACGGCGGCGGCCAAGCTTCGCCGGCTCCTGATTCCGCGGGACCCCGACGATTCCCGCAATGTGATCCTTGAGGTCAAGGGTGGTGAAGGCGGCGACGAGGCTGCCCTTTTTGCCGCCGACCTGCTGCGGATGTACACCCGGTACGCGGAAACCCGGGGGTGGAAGACCGAGATGATTTCTGCCAACGAATCCGACCTGGGCGGCTACAAGGACGTCCAGGTGGCGATCAAGGGCAACTCGAGCGACCCGGCAGAAGGTGTCTATGCGCGGCTCAAGTTCGAAGGCGGCGTGCACCGGGTGCAGCGCGTTCCCGTGACGGAATCCCAGGGGCGCATCCACACCTCCGCTGCCGGTGTGCTGGTACTTCCCGAAGTGGACGAACCCGAAGAACTTGAGATCAACCAGAACGACCTCAAGATCGACGTCTACCGTTCGTCCGGCCCCGGCGGCCAGTCCGTGAACACCACCGACTCCGCTGTCCGGATCACCCACCTTCCCACCGGCATTGTGGTGGCCATGCAAAACGAAAAGTCGCAGCTGCAGAACCGTGAAGCCGGCATGCGTGTCCTGCGTGCCCGCATCCTGGCGCACCAGCAGGAGCAGATTGATGCCGAAAACTCTGCCCAGCGCAAATCACAGATCCGCACCATGGACCGCTCGGAGCGAATCCGCACGTACAACTACCCGGAAAACCGGATAGCGGACCACCGCACCGGATACAAGGCGTACAACTTGGACCAGGTTATGAACGGCGACCTGGAACCGGTCATCCAGTCGGCCATCGAGATGGACGAACAGGCCCGCCTCGACGCTATCGGCGACTAGCCGGGCCCGGCGTGGTGATACCAGAAGGAGCCGGCCTGAGCCTTGCGGACGCCGTCCGCGAGGCCACCGCAGCGCTGGCCGCCGCGGGGGTCCCGAGTCCGCGAGCCGACGCGGAACTGCTCGCAGATCATCTGCTGGGCGTTGGCCTCGGCCGGCTCCGTGCGCTGATGCTCGGTGACAGCCCGGCACCGGTTGGCTATCAGGAGCTCATCGCCGAGCGGGCCCGGCGTATTCCGCTGCAGCACATCACGGGCGTTGCGCATTTCCGGTACCTGGAGCTGGCAGTCGGGCCGGGAGTGTTTATTCCCAGGCCGGAAACCGAAACCGTGGTGCAGCTTGTCATCGACAGACTGCAGGGACAGGCCCATCCTAAGGTGGTCGATCTGGGCACCGGGTCGGGAGCCATCGCCGGGTCGATCGCGCACGAGATTCCCGGCGCCGAGGTCCACGCCGTCGAATTCAGCGAGTTCGCGCACGCGTGGGCTGCGAGGAATCTGCTGCCGCTCGGCGTTCACTTGACCCGTGGTGATCTGCGTGATGCGCTGCCCGGGCACAACGGCACCTTCGACGTTGTGGTCTCGAACCCGCCCTACATTCCTGCCGGCGCGATCCCCAACGAACCCGAAGTAGCGCTGCACGACCCGCCCGAGGCACTCTACGGCGGGGGAGCGGACGGTATGGAGCTTCCGGCGGCGGCAGCGGCTTCCGCCGCCAGGCTCCTGCTCCCCGGGGGATATTTTGTGATGGAGCACGCCGAAGTCCAGGCCGGCTGGATCGCCGCGATGCTGGAGCGCTCCGGACGTTGGTCCCGCGTTACCACACATCGTGACCTCAACGGCAGGGACCGGGCCACGAGTGCCGTCCTTGCCGACCGGCTTCCGCCTGGTGGCCGGGGCAACTCACCCAGTGATGAAAGAATGGGCCAGTGACGACTAGCTACGATTGCACGGCGGCCGAGCAGCGCGCCGCAGGACTTGAACACGCCCAGCGGGCCATCCGGGAGCACAAGTGTGTGGTCTTCCCGACGGACACCGTGTACGGGATCGCCGCCGACGCGTTCTCACCCCTCGCGGTGACCTTGTTGCTGGCATCGAAAGGTCGCAGCCGCAAAATGCCGCCGCCGGTGCTCATCCCCAGGCTCAATGCCCTCGACGGCCTCGCGACGGACGTTCCGGCCGAGGCCCGGCGCCTGGCAGAGGCATTCTGGCCCGGCGCTCTCACCCTGATCCTGCATGCCCAGCCGTCCCTTGACTGGGACCTCGGCGACACCAGAGGCACCGTCGCACTCCGGATCCCGGCCGATGACCTCGCCCAGGACCTCCTGACGCTGACCGGTCCGCTGGCAGTGTCCTCGGCGAACCGCACGGGACAGCCGGCGGCCCAGACCGCTGTGGAGGCCGAAGCCCAGCTGGCGGAATCCGTGGAGGTCTATCTGGAGGGCGGCGCGCGGCCGGTCGAGGGGACCGATGCGCTGCCGTCCACCATTGTTGATGCCACCTCTGTGCCGCTGCGGGTGGTACGCCAGGGTGCCATCAGCCTGGAGCGGCTCCGGGAGGTTGTGCCGGAATTGCTCGGTGCCGGCGAGGAGCCGGCCGCCGTTGATGCCCCGGACACCACCACTGCCACCCCGTCACACAGCACCGCTGAGGACAGCGCTACACCCGCCGCCGACGACGATTCTCCGAGGAACTGACATGCAACCCAAAGTCGCCGTCGCGGCAGTAACTTTCGACCGCCACGAGGAACTCACCCTCCTGCTCAAGGGCCTGGCCGAACAGACGGCCCCCATCCACTCGATCGCTCTCGTGGACTCCGGCACCGTCCCGGCGACCGCGATCGTCAATGCGGGCGGGGAGAACATTAACTACCTGCGCTCCGAGGCGAACCTCGGCGGTGCCGGAGGGTTCGCTTATGCGATTCTGGCTGCGATGGCCAGCGGCGCGGAGTGGATCTGGATGATGGATGATGACGGGCACCCCGAGGATAAGAGCTGCCTCGCCGAACTGCTCAAGTGCGCCGACGAGCACCAGCTCGATATTGTGAGCCCCCTCGTCGCCGCAACGTCCGATCCCAACCGGCTCTCATTCAATTTCCGGATCAACGGGTTCCTGACCAACGACCGCTCCAGGCTCGCGTCGATGGGCTACCTTCCGGACATGGTGCATTTTTTCAACGGCGCACTGATCCGCACGGAGGTGTTCTACAAGATCGGCATCCCTGACGTGAAGTTCTTTATCCGCGGCGACGAGGTCGACTTCCTGTCGCGGGTCAAGAAAGCCGGCCTCAAATACGGCACCCTGGCCACCGTCGCCGTCCAGCACCCGGCTACCTGGACCGAGATGAAACCCGTCTTCGGCGGGTTCCTTACCCCCGTTATTCCCGAGGGCGAGTTCAAGCGGTACTGCTATTTCCGCAACCGCGGCTACCTCACCCGGAAGTACCGGAACCTGCGCTGGTTCGGCGCCGACATCGTCGGGTTCCCTTACTTCTTCCTGAAAACCGGTGACGTCAAGGGCCTCGCGCGGTGGTTCCGGGCTTACTCCACCGGCTTCCGCGGTCAGGGCTTCGGCTCGCCCGCACAGCTTATGCCGACCAACAGCTAGGCCGGCGTGGAGAAGCTGTTCGCCGTCGTTGTCACCTACAACCGTGCCGACTTACTGCAGAATCTGCTCGAGTCCTTTAGCCGACTGGGCACCCGGCCGGACCGGATCGTGGTGGTGGACAACGCCAGCAGCGATCACACCCCTGACGTTATCGCCCGAGCAATGGCCTCCGGTGCAGTGCCGATCCAGTACGAACGGCTTTCCGCGAACGCCGGCGGCTCCGGCGGCTTCTCCCGCGGTGTGGAGCTTGCCCTCGCCGCCGGTGCCGAATGGCTTTGGCTGATGGACGACGACGTCGAGGTACTCCCCGGGGCGGTCGAGGCGCTTGACAAGTTCACGCCGGACTACTCGTGCATGATAGGACGCCGCTACGATGCCGCCGGCAAGCCGTTCTTCTGGCAGCACCATTTTGTTGAATCACTCGGCGTTTTCCTGCCCGTCTCCGGGGATGTCTTCGGTACCTCGGAGGTCTTTCGGACCAACGTGGGAAATTTCGAGGGCATGCTGATCAAGGCCTCGCTGGCCCGCACCATCGGCCTGCCGGATCCGCGGTTCTTTATCACCTGGGACGACCTCATTTACGGCTGGCTCGCGGCGCAGCAGACCCCGGTGGTCTATGTAAACGCCTTTGTTATCAAAAAGGTGCGGGCCCAGCGCCAAGTGGATCTGGGCGTCCGCCACCTCAATGATTCGAGTGACCTGAGCCGCCGCTACGTGATGCGCAATCGGGGCCATGTGGCGCAGTACCTTCGTGCCTACGGCAAGTTCAACAGGCTGGGTTTTGGTGCCGGAACGGCACTGACTTATTTGAAGGAAGTTGCTCGGCTGGTGCTGGTGGAGCGCAGCATCAGGGGAGCCGGGGCGCTGTGGAACGGCTGGCGCGAATCGCGGGCCATCCTGGCCGACCGCAACTGGCAGCCGATGCCGCCGGTGCCCGGTCCAGCTCCCCGTAAGGAGGGCTGAGGCAGGTGCAGGTCCGGACGAACCCGTCCCGCCGGACCCCTAAGGACCCGGGGTTCCCATCCGGGAGCGATTAGTATCGTGGAAGAACCGGGTACTGTCCGGCAGTTGCAGGGCGGGTAATTATTGAAACAGGCGGATGGCCGCCGTGGTAGTGGAAGTCGGTTGCAATCTCTGTTGACTACGAAATCTGAAGCGCGCGAACCCGCCGCAGCACTGGAGGAGACAAAGCCTCCGCTCTGGATCTGGATCCAGCTCTTCCTGGACTCAATGTCGTGGGTCGTCGCGATCGTCCTGGCCCTGCTGCTGCGCTATGAAATGGGCATCAGGGAAGAACAGCTTGTCAGTGCCCTGATCATCATGGCCATCGCCGTAGTGGTGCAGGCACTTGCCGGCTATGCGCTGGCGCTGTACCGCGGCAGGTATCCGTTCGGAAGTTTCCAGGAAGCCAAGGCGCTGGTCTTTGTCACAGTGATTGTCGCGGCCTCCATCACGCTGAGCCTGCTGGTGCTCTATGAAGCCATCGGAATCGGCCGCAGCGTGGGGCTCATCGCCTTCCCGTTCGCCTGCCTCTTTATGGGGGCCGCCCGCTATGCCAAGAGGCTCTATGTTGAGGGCAAACACCGTCCCGGCGACAGCGCCCAGAATACCCTGATCTATGGCGCGGGTTTCCTCGGCAACTCGCTGCTGACGCGGATGCTGCAGGACGCCGAATCGCCGTATTATCCTGTTGGACTGATTGACGACGATCCCACGAAGAAGCACCTGCGGCTCTCCGGCGTGCAGGTCCTGGGCCGCGGCGACGACCTGCCGGCCATCATCCGGCGCACCCGCGCCACAGTGCTGGTACTGGCGTTTGCCAATGTGGAGGCTTCCGTGGTCCGGCGGATTTCCGACGCAGTAGCCGGAATGAATGTTCGGGTGCTGGTCCTGCCGCCTTTGCGCGACATGCTCGGCGGCGGGGCGCCCCAGGGCTTCTCCGACTTCCGCGAAGTGGCTGTCGAGGACCTGATCGGGCGGCGCCCGGTCGATATCAAAGTCGATGAGATTGCCGGCTACATCAAGAGCAAACGCGTCCTTGTCACCGGGGCCGGCGGATCCATCGGGTCCGAACTGTGCCGGCAGATCGTCCAGTTCTCGCCGGCCGAGCTGATCATGCTTGACCACGACGAAACCGGGCTGCAGCAGACCCAGATCACCATTACCGGACGGGGACTGCTTGCTGGCCGTGACACCGTCCTGGCGAGCATCCGCGACGCGGACGCGCTTCAGGAGATCTTCCAGGACCGCCGCCCGGAGGTGGTGTTCCACGCTGCCGCCCTCAAACACGCGCCGTTGCTGCAGCAGTATCCGATCGAGGCCTGGAAGACGAACGTCCTGGGCACCCTCAACGTCCTGCGTGCCGCAAAGCACGCCGGGGTATCGCACTTCGTGAATATCTCCACGGACAAGGCGGCAAACCCGACGACGGCGCTGGGCCACTCGAAGCGCGTCGCCGAAAAGCTGGCCGCGTGGATGGCGGGCCAGACCGGCCGCAAATTTGTCTCCGTCAGGTTCGGGAACGTTATGGGCAGCCGCGGCTCGATGCTGCCGCTCTTTACGGAGCAGATCCGGGTGGGCGGTCCCGTGACTGTCACCGACCCCGAGGTCACCCGCTTTTTTATGACGATTCCGGAAGCGTGCCAGCTGGTCATCCAGGCCGGCGCGATCGGACGCGGCGGAGAGGTGATGATCCTTGACATGGGGGAACCGGTGAAAATCCTGGACGTTGCCCAACGCATGATCGCGATGTCCGGCAAGAAGGTTGAGATCGTCTACACCGGGCTCCGGCCCGGCGAGAAACTCCACGAGGAACTCGTTGGAATCGGCGAGCTCGACGAACGCCCGCTGCATCCGAAGATCTCCCACACGCAGGCCCACCAGCAGGACCCGTCCGGGCTGGACCTCGACGACTGGCTGGCCCGCTGCGAGGCGGAGCAGGGTCTGGACATCGCTTCCATCCCGGACGATGAAGCGGACGAACCGGGCGAGCACACAAGGGTTGCATCCTGATGCTGATCTTCCTCACTGCCGCCGTCACCCTGCTAGCGAGCGTGCTGCTTCCGTTTGCCGTAAAGCCGTGGCTGGTGAAGATGGGCGTCGTTGACGTTCCCACGGCCCGGTCGTCCCACGGCGCAACCACCATCCGGGGCATGGGAGTGGCCGTTTCGGTGGCCACCGCCATCGGCTACGGGGCCGCCGGCCTGCTGGGAGCGGTGACGGTGGACCGTTCGGTCTTCCTGGTGGTGCTGTGCATCATCGTTGCCAGCGCAGCGGTGGGATGGATTGAAGACCTCCGTGGTCTCTCCATTCGGGGCCGGGCGGCCGCCCAGCTGGGGATTGGTGCCGCGGGTTCCGCAGCTCTGCTCCTGCTCACCGGCCAGTCCTTCTGGTGGTTGCCGCTGGCGGCGCTGGCAATTGCTGCGTACATCAACATCGCGAACTTCATGGACGGCGTCAACGGGATTTCGAGTTTCCACGGCGTCCTGGCGGGCAGCGCCTACGCGGTGGCAGGGGTCTTGGCGGAACAGCCGTGGCTTACCGCTGGTGGGGCGGTGCTGGCCATGTCCTTCCTGGGCTTCCTGCCGTGGAACTTGTCCAGGGGCTCCGTTTTCCTGGGCGACGTCGGCAGCTACCTGCTGGGTGCCTCGGTGGCTGCCTTGGCCGTGGCGGGGTTCTTCAGCGGTGTCTACGTGGAATATGTCCTGTCGCCGATCCTCGTCTATGTTGCCGACACCGGCTACACCCTGCTGCGCCGGATTAATGCCGGTGAACGCTGGTACGCGTCCCACCGGGAGCACGTCTACCAGCGGTTGACCGACGTCGGATTTTCGCACCTTCAGTCGGCAGGCACCGTCGCGGCGTGCACGGCGGCAGTGATCGTTTTCAGCTTCATCGCCGCCACGGCTACCCTGCCTGTGGTGGTGCTCTGCGTCGCCGGAAGCCTGGCCGTCCTTGGGCTTTACCTGGCGTCACCGGACCTGATCCGACACTTCGGGAGGCGCCGGAAAGTTACCAGGTCGCCGGTAACCTAAGCGGGCCGGCGCCCGCGGCGCGGCACGGGACGCCGCCATGTTCTATCTCGTGTAGAATTTAGGGGCGGGTTGACGCCGCGACTTCTACCAGCACCCGCCCCGCGACGATTGGGATCCCATGACCTCCAACGCCGATCCCGGACCCGTCTCCGGCAACGGATCTGTTGGTGCCTCCGGCCCCACACCAGCCCTGTGGCTGCGTTTGCTGGGAATAAGTTCGGCAGTCAGCGGCGGAGCCCTGCTGCTGGTGGCTGTGGCGGCAGTGCTGCTGGCTTCGACGGCAGCTGCCCTTTCCTGGCTTCTCGGCGGAGCCCTGGTCGCCGTCTTTTTCGCCATCAGCCTGCTGATCGGCCACTTCGCCGGACGTAACAACCCCTCCGGTGCGATTGGCCTTTTCGCCGCAACATACTTCATCAAGGTCGTTGGCTTTGCCGTGGTGCTTTTTGCCATCGGCACCCCCGACTGGCTTTCCCGGGGCTGGTTCCTGGCCGGCGCCGTCGTGACAGTTGTGTTGTGGCAGGCCGCCGAGATCTACGGTTTCAGCACGGCCCGGCTGCAGATCTACAACGACCCCAAGACCTCCGAGGGCGGCACCGATGTCTAGCCGCAAAGACGGACGCGCAAGCAAGCCCAAAACCCACAAAACCACTGGCGGAGCCCCCGGTGTATCCGGGAACGGCAGGGACGGCGGATACAACGCCGGAATCGCCGTCTTCAGCTACATTGTTGGCGGAATCATCGTCTGGAGTTTGATAGGGTGGGGTCTGGATAATCTGTGGGGAACCCGCTGGATTGTGCTCGCAGGCGCCCTGCTTGGAGCCGCCGGAGGTTTCTATCTTTCTCACATGCACGGCCTCACCAGCCCGGAGCATTCCGCCGGCGGGGACAATGCCGCACGTGGCCCGTCCGTGGACGAGGATCAGTAATGCCAAATAATTTCACAGGGGGAGAGGCCGGCAGCAACGCCGACTTTCCCCGACCAACGCCCAATGATGGACACTGCAGAGAGGAAACGCGTTGATCGCGCTTGCGCTCCCGGCCCAAGATTCAGGACCTTTTTCGCCTCCTGGAATTGAAGAAATGCACCTGCCGGCAATCCTGCCGTGGGGGGCGGCCGACGGATTCTCCAAGCAGATGCTGCTGGTAATCCTTTCGGTCGTTATTATCGCCACATTCTTTCTGCTAGCTGCCCGCAAGGGCCAGCTTGTCCCCGGCAAACTGCAGTTTGCGGGTGAAGCCGCTTACGGCTTCGTCCGCAATGGCATTGCCAAGGACATCATCGGCGGCAAAGATTTTATGAAGTACGTCCCGCTGTTGTTCAGCCTCTTCTTCTTTATCCTGGTGAACAACATCTACGGTGCCATTCCGGTCATCCAGCTCCCGACGTTCTCGCACGTCGGCGGCGCATATGTGATGGCCGCGATTGTGTACATTACCTGGATCGTCATCGGCGTCAGGAAAAACGGACTGCGCTACTTCAAGCTGGCCACCGTTCCCTCCGGAGTCCCGGGCTATATTCTTCCGATCGTTATCCCGATCGAGATCATCTCCAACTTCCTGGTCCGCCCGGTGACGCACAGCCTGCGTTTGTTTGCGACGATGCTGGCGGGGCACCTGATCGTGATGATTGCCGGTTCCGGCATCGAGTACCTCGTGATGAATGAAAACCTCCTGCTGAAGGGCACCTCGGTGCTCGTTCTCGCCGGCGCCATTGCGATGTACATGCTCGAAGCGCTGATTATGGTTCTGCAGGCTTACGTGTTTACGCTGCTGACCGCCATCTACATTGAAGGCGCGCTGCACGCGGACAGCCACTAGGCACCCCAAACTTCCCCTTGCGGGATGAAGCAACCCAAACAACCTGCCGCACAGACGGCATCTTGAAAGGAAGAAAAATGAACGGCTCTCTCAACCTCGTAGGTTACGGTCTGTCCGCAATCGGCGGTGGTATCGGTGTTGGTCTCGTGTTCGCCGCGTACATCAACGGTGTTGCACGCCAGCCGGAGGCACAGCGTGTGCTCCAGCCGATCGCCTTCCTCGGCCTCGCGCTGACCGAAGCCCTCGCCATCCTCGGCCTGGTCTTCGCGTTCGTTCTCTAGTCTGAACCTTAGAGCTAAGCGAACATCCAGAACCGAGTAGATAAGGACGGGTGAATTATGAATCAGCTGATCATCTCAGCCGCCGTTGAAGGCCAGTCGCCTTTGCTTCCCAATGTTTGGGAAATGGGCGTCGTCTTGGCCGGCTTTGCTGTCCTCATGTTCATTGTGGTCAAGTATGTTGTCCCGATGTTCGAGAAGACCTTCGCGGAGCGTGCCGAGGCCATCGAAGGTGGCATTGCCAAGGCTGAAAAGGCCCAGGCAGAGGCTTCTGCCGCGCTCGAAGAGTACAAGCAGCAGCTTACGGACGCCCGTGCCGAGGCCAACCGCATCCGCGAGGAAGCCCGTGCCGAAGGCGCCCAGATTCTTGCGGACCTGAAGGAGAAGGCGGCTGCCGAGTCTGCTCGTATCACGGCGCAGGCACACGCAGCCATCCAGTCCGAGCGTCAGGCGGCCGTTGTGTCGCTCCGCTCGGAGGTCGGCACGCTTGCCACGACGCTGGCTGGCCGCATCGTCGGCGAGTCCCTCGAGGACGACGCGCGTTCGGCCCGTGTGGTTGACCGTTTCCTGGCAGATCTGGAGAACCAGAACGCAGGTGCAGCTAAGTAATGGCAGGTGTATCGAGCGGATCGCTGACCGCGGCCCTGGCGGATTTGGAAGTCAAACTTCCTTTCGCCTCGCTGCAGCTGGCTAAAGAACTCTTCGGAATTCTGGGCACGGTAGACAGCTCGGCTGGCTTGCGACGCGCCCTGACTGACCCGTCCCGCAGCGGCGCGGACAAGTCGGCGCTGGTCAAGCAGCTCTTTGGCGGGAACGTCTCCGCGGAAGCTGTGGACATCGCGAGCGGACTGGCCGGCTCACGCTGGGCATCAGCCCGGGATATCGGCGATGCTCTCGAGACTCTTGCCGCTTCGGTGGTCATTGCCGTTGCTGAGAACAAGTCGGCTGCCGCTGCCTCAGGCATCAGCGGGCTGGAAGCGCTGGAGAACGACCTGTTCTCTTTCAACCAGGCCGTCGATTCCAATCATGAGGTCCAGCGTGCTGTGTCCGAACCGCAGGCCAGCGCGGCTGCCAAGGTGGCCCTCGCTGAGAAGCTTGTACCCAGTGCAAGCGAGGAAGCGAAAGTCCTGATTGGACAAGCAGTTTCGCAGCCCCGCGGCCTCAAGGCGACCAAGCTTGTTCGTCGTTTCGCGGAGCTTGCAGCAAAGCGCCAGCAGCGCTGGATTGCAACAGTCAGCGTCACCCGTCCGCTGGCGGAGACACAGACCAGCCGTCTGCAGGAGGGCCTGAACGCCCTGTACGGACGCGAGCTCAAGATCAACATGAACGTTGACCCGGCACTGATCGGTGGCATCCGGATCCAGGTAGGGGATGAAGTTGTAGACGCTTCCGTCCTCGCCCGCCTGGGCCAGCTCCACCGCCAGCTTGCTTAGCCAGCCGGACCAGCACAACTAAACGAAACCCCGGTCATCGTGAGCAACGATGATCACGAAAACAGGAGAGCAGGGACTGCAGATGGCCGAATTGACCATCAACGCCGACGACGTCCGTAATGCGTTGAACGAGTTCGCGGCGTCCTACGAACCCGGAAACGCTGAGCGCGTAGAGGTCGGCCGTGTAACAACCGCAGGTGACGGCATCGCCCGTGTTGAGGGCCTTCCCTCGGTCATGGCGAATGAGCTGCTTCGCTTCGAAGACGGCACGCTGGGCCTGGCCCAGAACCTCGACGTTCGCGAGATTGGCGTTATCGTCCTCGGCGACTTCACCGGAATCGAAGAAGGCCAGGAAGTTCACCGCACCGGACAGGTTCTGTCCGTACCGGTGGGCGACGCCTTCCTCGGCCGGGTTGTTGACCCGTTGGGCGAGCCCATCGATGACCTTGGCGAGATCAAGGCCGAAACCACCCGTGCGCTTGAACTTCAGGCGCCCGGCGTGACCCAGCGCAAATCGGTCCACGAGCCGATGCAGACCGGCCTCAAGGCGATCGACGCCATGATCCCGATCGGCCGCGGCCAGCGTCAGCTGATCATCGGTGACCGCCAGACCGGCAAGTCCGCCATTGCCATCGACACGATCATCAACCAGAAGGCCAACTGGGCTTCCGGGGATGTCAACAAGCAGGTGCGCTGCATCTATGTAGCCATCGGCCAGAAGGCATCGACGATCGCGGCCGTCCGCCAGACCCTCGAGGACAACGGTGCGCTGGAGTACACGACGATCGTGGCTTCCCCCGCATCCGACCCCGCAGGCTTCAAGTACCTGGCTCCGTACGCCGGTTCGGCCATCGGCCAGCACTGGATGTACGGCGGCAAGCACGTCCTTATCGTGTTTGATGACCTCTCCAAGCAGGCCGAGGCTTACCGTGCTGTATCCCTGCTGCTCCGCCGCCCGCCGGGACGCGAAGCCTACCCGGGCGACGTCTTCTACTTGCACTCCCGGTTGCTGGAGCGTTGTGCCAAGCTCTCCGACGAGCTCGGTGCAGGGTCGATGACCGGCCTGCCGCTCATCGAAACCAAGGCAAACGACGTCTCCGCCTACATCCCGACCAACGTGATCTCCATTACCGATGGCCAGATCTTCCTGCAGTCGGACCTCTTCAACGCCAACCAGCGTCCGGCCGTCGACGTGGGTGTCTCCGTTTCCCGCGTTGGTGGCGCCGCCCAGGTCAAGTCCATGAAGAAGGTCTCCGGTACCTTGAAGCTGGAACTGGCCCAGTACCGCGATATGCAGGCTTTCGCAATGTTCGCGTCGGACCTCGACGCCGCATCGCGCCAGCAGCTGACCCGCGGTGCGCGCCTGATGGAACTGCTCAAGCAGGGCCAGTACTCACCCTTCCCGGTCGAGAACCAGGTTGTGTCGATTTGGGCCGGTACCAACGGGCACCTCGACGACGTTCCGGTTGAGGACATCAGCCGCTTCGAGACCGAGTTCTTGGACCACCTCAAGCACAAGTCCTCCATCCTGACGACGCTGGCCCAGACCAACGTGATGAGCGATGACACCGCAGAAGCACTGAAGGCCGCGATCGTGGACTTCAAAAAGGGCTTCTTCGGCGAGGGAGACAGCCTCCTTGTTGGTGCAGGGCACGAAGAGCATGCAGCCATCGACGAGGCACAGGTCGACCAGGAAAAAATCGTCAAGCAGAAGCGCTAGTTTCGCTGGCCGGGACTGCCGGAACCCCACCGGGTTCTGGCAGTCCCGGCCACCGGGATCTTAGGAAAGGATAAGTATGGGAGCCCAGATTCGGGTCTACCGCCAGAAGATCAGCTCGACGACGTCGATGCGCAAGATCTTCAAGGCGATGGAACTGATCGCTACCTCGCGCATCGGCAAGGCCCGAGCACGCGTAGCAGCTTCACTGCCTTACGCAAACGCCATCACGCGTGCCGTTTCTGCTGTCGCAAGCCAGAGCGAAATCGACCACCCGCTGACCACCGAGCCGGAGCAGATCCGCCGGGCCGCCGTCCTGGTAATCACCTCGGACCGTGGCCTTGCAGGGTCGTACTCCGCGAGTGTGCTCAAGCAGGCGGAAGGCCTCCACGAGCTGCTCGTCGAGGAGGGCAAGGAAGTCAAGATGTACCTGGTCGGCCGCAAGGCGCAGGCGTACTTCGACTTCCGGAACCGTCCTTACGGGCGTGTCTGGACCGGCGGTACGGACGCACCGGAGTTTGCCACGGCACAGGAAATCGGCGAAGCATTGCTGGCCGACTTTGCGACGGACTACGCAGAGGGAGGCGTCGACGAAATCCACGTCGTCTACACCCGCTTCAAGTCCATGGTGACCCAGGAGCCGACGGTTGTCCGTCTTCTCCCGCTGGAGGTTGTCGAAGAGCAGGCGGCGTCCGAATCGGATCTGCTGCCGCTCTACGAATTCGAACCGGAAACGGAACAGGTTCTCGACGCTCTGCTGCCGCGCTACATCGAATCACGTATCTTCGCCGCGATGCTGCAGGCAGCAGCTTCAGAGCTTGCTGCCCGCCAGCGGGCAATGAAGTCCGCCGGCGACAATGCCACGGATCTCATCAAGAAGTTTACGCGTCTGCGCAACACCGCCCGCCAGGCTGAAATTACGCAGGAGCTTTCCGAAATCGTGGCCGGTGCCGACGCGTTGAACGCGTCCTAGCCGCACGAATCCGGATCCAGCTGTACCTGCACCAAAAGAAACTTAACCCAACGCCATCTACTGAGTGAAGTGAGAGAGATGACTGCCACAGCTACCGAACACGTAGCCGCGACGACCGGTGCTACCGGCCGTATTGCACGTGTTATTGGCCCGGTTGTCGACGTCGAATTCCCGGCTGACGCAATCCCCTCGATTTACAACGCACTCACCACTGAGATTACTCTCAACGGTGAGACCAAGACGATCACGTTTGAGGTTGCTCTGCACCTCGGCGATAACGTCATTCGCGCCATCTCGCTGCAGGCGACCGACGGACTTGTCCGCGGTACCGCTGTAGTGGACTCGGGTGCCCCCATTTCCGTGCCTGTCGGCGACGTCGTCAAGGGACACATCTTCAACGTCCTCGGCCAGCCGCTGGACGTGCCTGAGTCGGAACTCGAAATCACCGATCGCTGGCCCATCCACCGCAAGGCCCCGGCCTTCGCGACGCTCGAGGGTTCCACCGAGATGATGGAAACCGGCATTAAGGTCATTGACCTTCTCACCCCGTACATCAAGGGTGGCAAAATCGGTCTGTTCGGTGGTGCCGGCGTTGGCAAGACGGTACTGATCCAGGAAATGATCACCCGTGTTGCCCGCAACTTCGGCGGCACCTCGGTCTTCGCCGGTGTCGGCGAGCGTACCCGTGAAGGTAACGACCTCTGGGTTGAAATGGAAGAGGCGGGCGTCCTTAAGGACACCGCCCTTGTCTTCGGCCAAATGGATGAGCCGCCGGGAACGCGCCTGCGCGTTGCACTGTCCGCGCTGACCATGGCGGAGTACTTCCGCGATGTGCAGAACCAGGACGTGCTGCTCTTCATCGATAACATCTTCCGCTTCACCCAGGCAGGTTCCGAGGTTTCCACCCTCCTCGGCCGGATGCCTTCGGCCGTGGGCTACCAGCCCAACCTGGCTGACGAGATGGGTCTCCTGCAGGAGCGCATCACGTCCACCAAGGGCCACTCGATCACCTCGATGCAGGCCATCTACGTACCCGCAGATGACTACACCGACCCGGCTCCGGCCACGACCTTCGCACACCTCGACGCGACCACGGAACTGTCCCGTGAAATCGCTTCCCGTGGTCTGTACCCGGCCGTTGACCCGCTGACGTCGACGTCCCGCATCCTGGATCCGCAGTACATCGGCAACGACCACTACAACACGGCCGTCCGCGTCAAGCAGATCCTGCAGAAGAACAAGGAACTTCAGGACATCATCGCCATCCTCGGTGTTGACGAACTCTCTGAAGAAGACAAGATTGTTGTCTCGCGTGCCCGCCGCATCCAGCAGTTCCTCTCGCAGAACACCTACACCGCCAAGCAGTTCACCGGCGTCGAGGGCTCCACCGTGTCCATCAAGGACACCGTTGAAGGCTTCACCGCAATCTGCGACGGCGAGCTGGACCACATCGCAGAGCAGGCGTTCTTCAACGTCGGCGGCCTGGATGACGTCGAGCGCCAGTGGGCCAAGATCCAGGAACAGACCAAGTAATATGGCTGAGCTTGAGGTTGAGATTGTCGCAGCGGACCACTTCGTGTGGTCCGGAGCGGCCACCATGGTCAAGGCCCGCACCAGCGATGGTGAAATCGGAATCCTGCCCGGCCACTCGCCCCTGCTGGCGATACTGGCCGAAGGTGAGCTGGCCATCCAGCCGGTCTCCGGTGACCGCATTTCTGTAGTGGTCGACGGCGGCTTCTTCTCCGTCGACAACAACCGGGTCGTCATTGTTGCTGACAACGCCCAAATGGGCGACGCGGTTACTGCGGGGATCCGCTAGCACGACCTTGATGAACGATACCGTTTTTCCGTTCATCGTCCTGGCAACGGTCTTTGCGTTGCTGGTATTTGCACTGTGCCTTTCGGGGGTGCGCCGCATCACCCTGCGGCGCACCCTGGGCACAGTGGACGCCTCCATTTGCACGGCCGGAAACGGCTGGCAGATGGGGGTTTGTCGTTATCAGGACAACGACCTGGAGTGGTTCCGCCTTGCCTCGCTGAGCACGCGGCCCAAGTACACTTTCCGCCGGAGTTCGCTCGAGCTGATCGCCAGGCGCCAGCCCAGCGAATCCGAGCTCGTCGAAGTCCAGCCCGGGGCCGTGATTGTAGAGCTCCGGTACGAGGGGCAGGACGTCCTGCTCGCGATGCGGTTCGACGCCTACACCGGGCTGTCATCCTGGCTTGAGGCCGGGCCGGTCATCGGCGTCGGGACCTGGCGCTAGCGCCGATGTCTTTTCTGGAAGAACTCCGGCTAGTGGACGGGCCGGTGCTGTGGTTCGCCTGGCTTGCCGGCACCGCGGGCCTGGCCTACCTGTTCTGGCAGCCCGGGAGCAAACGCGCCCGGAGCACCGCAGCCCGTCCGTGGCTGGCTTTCCTGCTTCCGCGGGCCGCCGTTGTGCTTGTTGCGGCGGCATTGCTTGCCGCTGCGCACTGGCTGATGATTTACGCCGTTCCGGTGTTCCCTGACGAACTCCCCGCCGAGGTCCTTGCCTGGTCGTTGCCTGCGGTCACGGCCCTGCTGCTCTGGATGATGCACCTGTGGATCACCTGGCGGGCCGCGGGCCGCCGGAGCCCCGCGCCGGGCGGCACCCGGCGTCCAGCCCGCGCGACGGCTGCGTCCACGGGCGCCCTGCTCGGTGTTGTGCTGCTCTCGGCCGTGCAGGTCAACGCGTATTTTGGACTTAACCACACGGTGAGCGACCTCGCCGGCACAGCCGTGGCACGGATTCAACCGCTGGACGACGGGCTGAAACGCGTTCCCGGTGCTGCCCCCGGGGTGAGCCTGTCCGCGTGGAAACCGCCGGCGGACCTGCCCGACGCCGGTGTTATGCGGCGCGCCGCCATCCCCGGGACCCGTTCGGGCTTCCAAGGCCGCGAGGCGTACATCTATCTTCCGCCCGCGTACCGGACCTCGCCCCGGCCGGCACTTCCCGTCCTGGTGCTTTTCTCCGGCCAGCCCGGAGGACCGGCAGACTGGCTCACGGGCGGGGCGCTGCGCAGCCGCATGGACCAGTATGCGGCAGCGCACCATGGTGTTGCTCCGGTGGTGGTGGTAGCGGATCCGAACGGTTCCGCCGCAGCGAATACACTCTGCATGGACAGCCGGATCGCCCGGGCGGACACGTATCTGGCCGAGGACGTGCCGGACTGGATCAACCAGACACTGGATGTGGATCCGGACCACAAACAGTGGGCCGCCGGCGGATTCTCCTTTGGTGCGACCTGCGCGATGCAGATGGTGACGCGCCATCCGGACATCTATGGCTCAGCACTGGCGTTCTCAAGCGAAAAGGAGCCCGCGCTTGCGAAGGAGCGGGACAAGACGATTGCTGCCTCCTTTGGCGGCGACGCCGAAGCCTTCGACCGTTTGACGCCGCTGCGGCTGATGACGGACCGCCGCTTTGACGGGCACGCCATCTATTTTGGCGCCGGCGAGCGTGATCCCGAGTTCATCGGCTACATGGAGCTCCTGTCGACGGCTGCACGCGATGCCGGCTTTACCGTGGCGACCCGCCGGATACCCAAGGCCGGGCATTCCTGGGAGACCGGGTCCAGGGGCCTGCCCGCCGGGCTGGACTTTCTGGGAGACCGTTGGGGGATCACCCGGTGAGCCCGGCAGACCCGGCGCGGCGGGGTTCCGACGCCGCTTCCCTGGCTGGTCTTGTCCTGGCGGGCCTGCGGCAGTCGCTCGGCCATCTGCGCGCCATACCCTTCACCCTCGCCGTCCTCGCGGCTTTCCTCCTGGTCGGTGCGGCCACCGGAAGCTTTCTCGCCGGGCCGCCGGAATCGTTGCTGAATCTGGCTTCCGTCAGCGCCCCGGGCCTGAAATCCGGGGCCTGGTGGTCGATGTTTACCTCGATGTTCTTCGCCACGAACCTGCTGGCATATGCCGCAGCCGCTCTAATGATCCTGCTCCTGCTGGGCCTCACCGAGCGGCAGCTTGGCAGTCGACGCACGGCAGTGTTCTATTTTGCCGCACAGTTCGCTTCGGTGACGCTGTTTCTGCTGCTGACTCAACTCGCCCGGTATGCCGACGACGGCTGGCTCGGGCGAATGGTGGATGCGCGTCTTATGGGCCCGTATGCTGCCGTGCTGGCCGTCGCGCTGGCGTCAAGCGGCTTGCTGCCCACACTCTGGCAACGCCGGCTGCGCACGGCGGTGGTCGGTGTTTCACTGATGCTTGTGCTGTATGTCGGGCATGCGGAGACGGTTGTGGGGTTGGCCGGTGCCCTGTCCGGGCTGGCCGCCGGCTGGTGGATCCAGGGCGACAAGGGCACGCTGCAACGCCACCGTTCCACCGGACGTGAAACCCGGAACCTGCTCGCGCTCACCGTGGCGATTTTCGCCGTCGGGCCCATCCTCACGGCCACCGTCAGGGCTCCCACCGGGCCGCTGGCACTGCTGCGGGACGTCGTCCTGAACCCGTTGCCCACCCTGAACCAGCTGGAACAGTATTGCGGCGGCACCATCGACGTGAGCTGCCTTGAGGCCGGGCGGGCCGGTTTCGCCGGACCGCTGGGCCTGGCGCTGGCGGTGGTCCCGGTGGTGCTGCTTCTGATCTGCGCTGACGGCATGCGGCACGGACGAAGGCTGGCCCTCCGGATCGCGATCACCGTCCAGCTCGCGGTGACGGCCTTGGCGGCCGTCTACCTTTCGCTGTTCGCCCGGATCCCGCCGTACGCCGGCCGGCCGCGAACCGGTGTGATGGGCTCAAGTATTGTCCACGTGCTGCCCCTCGTGGTGGTTCCCCTGATGCTGGTTCTCCTGCTCGTGGCCAACCGGCGCCAGTTCCGGGTCGAAACCAGTCCTCGGGCACGTACGGCCCTCGCCGCCGTGGTGGGCGGAACGCTGCTGGTGCTGGCCTCCGGCTACACCGCAGTCTGGCTGTCCGACGGCGGCATGGACCGTGACGGCGGGCTCCTCGGCCTGGCCGCCGAGCTGTCCCGCCAGTATCTGCCGATTCCCATCCCCGGAATATACAGCCGCCTCTTCCAGGGCCGTGATCCCGTTGAGGCCTTCCTTTTCGCCACGTCCGGCATCATCTTCTGGGCCGTTGCGCTCACCGCTGTGTGGCTGGTCCTGCAACGCCGGCAGCACCGCACCGACGCCGGGGCAGATGACCGCGGCGTGGCCCGCAGCCTCATCCGCCAAGGCGGAGACTCCTTGTCCTGGATGGCGTTGTGGGAGCCCAACAAGTATTGGTTCGCCCCGGAGCGCCGCGGGGGAGTGGCCTACCAGCAGCACGGCAATGTCGCACTGACACTGGCAGGTCCCTTCGGCCCCGCGGCTTTCCGTGCGGAGACGGCAGCGGGTTTTATCCGTTACTGCGCCGAACACGCCCTCATTCCCTGCTTCTATTCGTGCACTGACGAGATCTGGCCACTGCTGGCGGGCCGTGGCTTCCGGCGGGTGGCGGTGGCGCAGGAAACCCGGCTGGCCGTCCGCTCGCTGGAGTTTAAGGGTAAGGACTGGCAGAACGTCCGCACTGCCCTAAACCGTGCCGCGAAGACCGGGGTGCACGCGGTATGGGGCCGTTACACGGACTTTGCGCCGGCAGTAAGGGCCCAGCTCAGCGAAGTCTCGGAGGAATGGGCCGCCCAGAAGTTCATCCCCGAGATGGGATTTACCCTCGGCGGCATCGACGAGCTTGAAGACGAGGAAGTGCTGTGCTGCCTGGCAATGGACGCCGGGGGCCAGGTGCAGGGCGTCACCAGCTGGCTTCCGGTCCACAGCGACGGGCGCCTGGTCAGCTGGACCCTGGACTTTATGCGCCGCCGTCGTGATTCCATCCCCGGTGTGATGGAATTTCTGATCGCCTCCGCGGTCCGGGAATTCCGCGACTCGGTGGAGGTGATCTCCCTGTCCGGGTCGCCGTTGGCGAAGGACACGGCTGCCATGGCTGACGTTGCCGGAGATGATTCCGGCTCCGAGTCGCTGGCACGGATTCTGGACGTTGTGGGGAAGGCGCTGGAACCCGTGTACGGCTTCAGGTCGCTGGCAACCTTTAAGTCCCGTTTTCAGCCGGAGTACCGGACGCTGTACCTGTATTACCAGGATCCCCTGCAACTGCCAGCCATGGGCAGGGCGCTCAGCCGGGCGTATCTGCCAGGCCTGTCGATGCGGCAAAGTGCGCGGCTTCTACGGAGCCTGGTGCGCTGAGTCGGCGGACTGTCCAAGTGGGGTTTGCTGCCTGCCGGCCGTGGGGGCAAAAAATGATCCCCGGCTCGGAAGCCGGGGATCATTCTGCGCGGAACCGCCGGAGGCAGTCCCCGCTGTGGGTACTAGACCAGCGTCACGCCGGTTGCCTGCGGGCCCTTGGCGCCCTGGCCGATTTCGAACTGAACGCGGGCGTTCTCGTCGAGGGTTTTGAAGCCGCCGGTCTGGATCTCCGAGTAGTGAACAAAAACATCGCCGTCGGCGTCGTCCGGGGTGATAAAGCCGAAGCCCTTTTCAGCGTTGAACCACTTGACAGTTCCCTGTGCCATGTAAATCTCCTCGTTCTGAATCTTGTTTTAAACCCGGCACACTTCGTGCCGCGCTTGGTCACTCCGCGAGAAGCATTTGAGGCTGTGGGACCGGAATACCCGGGCTTCGGCGGCAGGCGCTTCACGCTCGCAACATGTCTTGCGAGCATAAAAATACCTACACAAAGACTCCCATAAGAATTTCATGTGAGCTGCGTCAGGTCAACGGGCGAGGCCCACAATTGGCATAAATTTTGTACAAAGAATCGATGAACGCAGCCAGCGCCGAATTCCGGCCGCTTAGAAAAGCCGGGATTCGACGTCGTCGACGCCGCGCATGGCATCGTAGTCGAGGGTGACACAGTCGATGCCGCGGTCGGCCGCCAGCACCTTGGCCTGCGGCTTGATCTGCTGGGCCGCAAAGATCCCGCGGACCGGAGCCAGCAGCGGGTCGCGGTTGAGCAGTTCGAGGTAGCGGGTCAGCTGCTCGACGCCGTCGATGTCGCCGCGGCGCTTGAGCTCAATGGCCACTGTGGCGCCACCGGCGTCCCGGGCCAGGATGTCCACCGGTCCGATAGCCGTATAGTACTCGCGGCGGATAAGGGTAAATCCGGTGCCCAGGAGTTCAATCTGGTCAGCCAGAAGCCGCTGCAGGTCAGCCTCGACACCGTCCTTGATCAAGCCGGGATCCTGTCCGAGCTCGTGGGAGGTGTTGTGCAGCTGCTCATGGATGTTGATGATCAGCCGGTCATCCGTTTTGGCTGACTGGACGGTCCATTGTTCGATCACACCAATTTCGACGTCGACTTCGTCCGGGGTGGAGACCCGCAGCGACGCCGGCGGACTCATCCAGTTCAAAGGCTTGTAGGACCCGCCATCGGAATGGACCAGGACGGAACCGTCGGCCTTGACCAGCAGGAGCCGGGTCGCCAGCGGGAGATGGGCTTTGAGCCGGCCGACATAATCTACGGAGCAACGGGCTATGACTAAACGCACCCGGTCAACACTACCGCCTGCGGCGACAGGGGGCACCCGGACTGGGGCAGAATGGAACCATGCCCCGTTCCAACCGTCCCCGCCGGCCCGTCTCCGGGCGATCCGGATCAGGCAAGGCAGGGACCGGCAAAGCAACCAAGCCCGGTGTGAAGGGCGGTCCCGTGCCGGAACTGGACCTGGAGCGTGCGCGCACCGGCGTCGCGCGCCGGGAGAGTGCACCCGACGGAGAGTGGTCGGTCCGGTCCATCACCGCCGGCCGCGCCGAGAAGACCTACAATTGTCCAGGCTGCTCCACGGCGGTGCTGCCCGGTGTGGCACACCTCGTGGTGTGGTCCGAGGACCACCTCTTCGGGGCGGCCGCGGGACTCGCAGAGCGGCGGCACTGGCACACCAACTGCTGGACCTCACGCAGCTACCGCTACCGCTGACGCGGCCCCCGGTTGGTGTCGCTAAGCTGGACGCATGAGTTTTGACCCGGCGTCGTACGTCTTCAGCCAGCCTTCCGAACCGACAGCGATCCGTGCCTCCACAGTGCTTCCCGCCCACCGGGAGAACGTGGAGCTCATCACCGGCGACGGACACCGGCTCGTCGGCGAACTCGCGCTCCCCGAGTCCGGTGCGGTGAAGGCCACCCTGATCACCCTGCATCCGTTGCCGACGCACGGCGGGTTTATGGACTCGCACATCTACCGGAAAGCCTCCTACCGCCTTCCAGCCCTGGCCGGAATTGCAGTGCTCCGGTTCAACACCCGCGGCACCGGCTCGCCGAGGGGAACCAGCGAGGGCCAATTTGAGGAGGGCATCGGCGAACGCCTGGACGTCGAAGCCGCCGTGAAGTTCGCCGTGGACCGTGGCCTGCCGAACCGCTGGCTCGTGGGCTGGTCCTTTGGTACGGAGCTCGCGCTGATGTACGGGGCATCCGAACCGGTGGCCTCCGGGGTGGCCGGCGCCATCCTGCTCTCGCCGCCCCTGCACCGGGCCACGGAGGTTCACCTGAAGGAATGGGCGGCAGCCGGCAAACCGCTTAAGGTGCTGGTCCCCGCACTTGACGACTATCTCCAGCCGGTCGAGGCCGCGGAGCGTTTCGCAGTGGTGCCGCAGGCCCGCGTTATCGGCGTGGACGGTGCCAAGCACCTGTGGGTGGGGGAAAAATACGCCGGCCGGGTGCTTAACGAGATTGTCGACGAGGTGTTGCCGGGGGCAACTGCCACCCGGCTGCCGGAGGAATGGGACGGCCCGTTGGCCACGGCGCACGCCTAAGTGCACACCGGAGCCCGCCGGGCAGGTTGATGGTCGCGCACCCTTGGGTTAGTGCTTGTCCTGACGGACGATAAAAATTTCCTTGACCAGGAGCATGATGGCCGCGGCGGTGGGGATCGCTATCAGTGCACCGAGCACACCGAGGAGGCTGCCGCCGGCGATCACCGAGATGACTGCCACGGCACCGGGCACTGCCACGGCCTTCTGCATAATACGCGGGGAGATAAAGTAGGCCTCGAACTGCAGGTAGGCGAAGTAGCAGATGGCGTAGACCACTGCAGTCTGCCAGCCCGCGGTGAGCGCAATCAGCGTGACGATCACCCCGGCAATCAAGCCTCCGACCAGGGGAATGAACGCCAGCAGCGCCACCACAAAGGCCAGCAGCACGGCGAAAGGGACGCCAACGATGGACATCACGATGAATGAGTAGGCGGCGTTCAGGAGGGCGACGACCGCCTGCCCGATCACATAATTGCCCACCGATCCGGTGATTTCCTCAGACAGGGCTTCCACCCTGGCCCGGCGGGACCGTGGAGCCAGGCGATAGCCCCATTTTTTCATCGCCGGCAGGGCAGCGAGGAAGTAGAGGCTGAGTACCAGGACGATCAGCGTCCCGAAGAGGCCGTTTGCCACAGTGGTGCCGAATCCGACGACGCCGCCAAAGATTCCACCCATCGCCTCCGGGTTGTTGACGAACTTCTCCAGCTCCTGGGTGATGCGTTCCCGCACCCCGTACTGGTTGTCGATGCTGCGGAAGAAGTCGGAGTTAATGAAGTCCGTGACCCAGCGCGGTGCTTCCTCGACGATTTGGGTGACCTGCTGGACGATGGTCGGGATGAGCGTGGCAAAAAAACCCGCAATGGCAAGGGCCAGGCTGGCCACGGCGATCACGATCCCGGCGGCGCGGGGGACCCTTTTCGTCTCAAGCCAGCGCACCACCGGATCCAGTCCCAAGGCGATAAAAAGCGCCGCCACGATCCACAGGAGCAGCTGTGTTGTGTTGGAACCGATCCAGTACACAAGCAGTGCCATGCCGACGCCGACAGTCCCCAGGAAGCCGACGTACAGGGGGTGCTGGGAGGACATTCGCGGCCCGGGATCGCCGAAGCGTGTGCTCGCCTCTGTCTCGGCCAGGATCTGGTCCTGCTCCGGGGGCATCTCGAAACGAAGCCGCGGTTGTGCTCCCGGAATGGGCTGGCGCAGGCGGTGGGCCAAGGAATTCAGCACCCCAGCGAGGGCGCTGCGGCGGGGGGAAACCAGTTCGTGCGCGGGCCCCGCCGTGCTGCCGGATTCCTGTTTTTCTTCCGGTCCTGAGGGGGACGAGTCCGTGTGTCCAGTCACTGCGTTGAAGCCCTTTATTGTCTGTATTTTCCCGGCGGAGAGGCGGTGCCGGCCCCGTGTGATGATCACCGCAAACACTATCAGCAGGCTTGTTAAGCGTGCGCTGGCGGCCGCTGCCAACGCCTCCCCGGGGGTTGACAAACAGTCCGATCTGACTCCGTGGTAACAAAACGGTTACTATTAAGGCAAAGCGTCCGCTGATGATGGGTAATATTTTGCGTTTCAAGACTGCAGTTGCACTAGTGCTGCTGGGCCTCCTGACACTACTGGCCGGCATCGGGCAGAAGACCTTCTGGGCTCCGGCCGAGACCGTGACCGCCACAGCACCCGCCGGTGCCACCGCCGCGCCGCTGACGGTCTTTGACGAAAAGCTGCGCACCCTGCACGCGGGCACGGTGACTATTAACGTCAAGGGCGAAGGCAGCTTCATCCTCGCGGCCGGCCGGCCCGACGATGTCGCGGCCTGGGTGGGCAAGACTGCCCACAACACCGTCTCCGGCGTTTCGGAGGACGGCAAGGACCTGCAGTTGACGCATGCCGACGGAGAATCCACCGCGCCGTCGCCGGCTGGCTCGGACCTGTGGGCCGGCACCGAA
Organism: Arthrobacter sp. UYCu512; assembly: GCF_040547075.1. Taxonomy (NCBI): domain Bacteria; kingdom Bacillati; phylum Actinomycetota; class Actinomycetes; order Micrococcales; family Micrococcaceae; genus Arthrobacter; species Arthrobacter sp. UYCu512. The sequence continues at coordinate 20,366 of NZ_JBEPPA010000005.1, read as the reverse complement.
AACGCCAGCGGCGAGCTGAAGTACAACTGGACCCCGCCGGCGGACGGTGACTGGTCCTTGCTGCTGGCGGCCGATGGCACCAAACCGGCCCCCGGTTCGATCACCATCACCTTCCCGAATGACACGTCCACCCCCTGGGCCGTTCCCTTTATGGTTCTCGGGGGACTGCTTATTCTGGCCGGCGCCGCGCTGCTGGCACTCAGGCCCAGGACCGGCGGGCGCACCGGCAGCGACGGTGCCGGCGACAGCACGGGCCCCCGCGGCGCCATGGCCAAAGCCGCGGCACGCAAAGCCAATGCACGCAAAGATGCAGCGGAATCCGCCGGTGCCACCGGGGGCGTCCCCGTGATCGGTCCGTCCGCGGGTGATCCGGAGCGCACCGATCCGAAGGGCGGCGCCGAGCAGTTCACCGCCCGGCCGGTCCCGGTGGCGCAGCGGCTCAGGCGCAGCGCAGCCGCCGTCGCGCTGCTGACCGCCACCGCTGTCGCAGGCAGCGGCACGGCCGCCCAGGCTAGCCAGACGCCGTCCCCGTCGCCGAGCACTTCGGCCGCCGGCGGGCAGGCTTCGGGTCTGCCGGTCCTGCTCGATGTGCAGTTCCGCCGCATCCTTGAACAGGTCTCCAGTGCCGTCGACGCAGGAGACGCAGCCCGGGACGCCAGCCAGCTGGCGGCGCGGGTGGCCGGACCCGAGCTCGAGGTGCGCACCCAGAACTACAAGATCCGGTCCCAGGTTGGTTCGTACGAGGCCCGGATGCCGGTCCGTGCGACCAAGCTCCTGACCACTGTCGTCACCGAGCAGCGCGCCTGGCCGCGCTCTGTGATGGCCGTTACCCAGGGCGAGGGCAATGTTGTGCCGCAGTTGCTCACCCTGACCCAGGCCTCTCCGCGGGAGAACTACAAGCTGGTCCTAAGCACGCCGCTGCAACCGGGAACGACCTTCCCGGGAATTGCCCGCGGGGGCACCGAGACGCTTGCGCCCACGGATAAATCTGGTCTGCTGTACAGCGGTGAGGAAGCCCTGGCAGGGCTGGGCGACCGGCTGAACTCCGCCGATTCTTCGTTCAAGGACAAACTCACCGAGGGTGCTTCCTCGCCCTACATTGCTGACACGCTGGCATATCAGGGCGACGTAGTGAACTCCGGCGTTAACGGCACTTTCGCTTTCACCCACAAAGTGGTGCCCGAAAGCGTTGTGGTGTTCCGGACTGCCGACGGCGGTGCCTTGGCGCTGGGACGGCTGAACTTCGCTTTTGATGGCACACCCAAGGCCGCCGGGGACAAACTGACAATCGGAGATGACGCAGCGGCGTTGGCGGGCGGCAAAGAGACCAGCACCGGAATGGTGTTGAACTTTGCCGAGTCTGTGGCTGTTTTCATTCCGCCGGCAGGATCCCAGGACCCGATGAAACTCGTGGCCGCCACCCGTGGACTTGTGGGAGCCTCCTTCAAGTAGTCCGTGCCTGGCCGGGGCCGGGTCCTTTCGCCCGGACGGTGCGACCCGCGTCGCACCGTCCGGGGCCAATGTGGCTAGAGTGGAACCATGACTTCGCCAGTTTCCCGCCCGGTCCCGCCAGCTGCCGCCAACCCGCTCAGCCTGCGGGGCGCCGTCGACCTTTCCGCACTGAAACAGCGTCCCGCGCCGCCTGCCGCCGGATCACCACAGTTGCCCGGGGCCGCCGCCGGCGGCGAGGCGGAGCCCCCGGCCCGTCCGCTCCGGGTGGACATCACCGAAGCAAACTTCCAGGAACTCGTTGAGCTTTCGGCCCAGGTCCCGGTCGTCGTTGCACTCTGGGCTTCCTATTCGCCCGGTTCCGCTGACGTTGTGGACACGCTGGAACGGATCGTGGACAGCTACGAGGGCCAGCTGGTGCTCGGCGCCGCGGACGTCGAAGCATTCCCGCAGCTCGCCCAGGCGTTCCAGGTGCAGGCAGTGCCGACCGCCGTGGCGCTGGTCAAGGGCCAGCCGGTGCCCCTTTTCCAAGGCGGTGCAGAGGAACCACAGGTCCGCAGCCTGCTGGATGAGCTGCTTAAGGTCGCCGGTGCCAACGGCGTGGCCGGACGTGTCGGCGCTGGGGGAGCAGGAGCTGCCGAACCCGAAGCTGCGCCGCTGCCTCCGCTGCACCAGAAGGCGTTCGACGCGATCGAAGCCGGGGACTTCGCTGCGGCCGCCGAAGCGTACCGCCAGGCACTGCTGGAGATGCCGGCAGACTCCGAAGCCAAGACCGGACTGGCACAGGTGGGACTGATGGACCGGCTCCAGGTGCTTTCGTCCGCGGACACCGAGGCGCTGCGCCAGAAAGCCGCCGCCGGGCCGGATAACCTCGAGGCCCAACTTGAGGTGGCGGACCTGGACGTCGCAGGCGGTCATATCGAGGACGGCCTCGGTAGGATCGTGGCGTTCATCGGCAGGAATTTCGGCCCGGAGCGGGAAACTGCACGGATCAGGCTGCTGGAACTGTTCGATGTTGTGGGTCCGGCCGACGACCGCGTGGCGAAGGCGCGCCAAAACCTCGCTCGGGTGCTTTTCTGATGGCGTCGGCGCTTTTCACTCCGCTGGAACTCCGCTCCGTGACCCTGCAACACCGCGGCTGGGTATCTCCGATGTGCCAGTACAGCTGCGAGCCGGAAACCGGGGAAGGTGTCCCCAACGACTGGCACCTGATGCATCTGGGCGCGTTCGCCACCGGCGGGGCAGCCCTGATCCTCACCGAAGCGGCGGCCGTGAATGCCGCCGGCCGGATCAGCCCGCGTGACGCCGGCCTTTACAACGACGACCAGGCAGCGGCCTGGGAACGGATCACCTCCTTTGTGCACCGGCACGGCACCGCGGAGGCGAAAATCGGCACCCAGCTTGCGCATGCCGGCCGCAAGGCATCCTCCTACTGGCCGTTCTCCGGCCACACGGGAACGGTCCCGGCGGACGACGGCGGCTGGCCCACCGTGGGACCGGGCACCGGGGCTTTTGATGGCTACGAGTCACCTTCGGCGATGACTGAGACCGAGATCGACGCCGTCATCGCGGACTTCGCCGCGGCCGCCGTCCGGGCCGTCGGAGCCGGCTTCGACACCATCGAAATACATGGCGCCCACGGTTATCTGCTGCACCAGTTCCAGAGTCCGCTCATCAACGACCGCACCGATCGCTGGGGCGGCGACGAGGCTGGGCGAAACCGGCTGACCCTCGCGGTGATAGATGCCGTCCGCGCGGTCATTCCCGACTCCATGCCCCTACTGCTCCGGATCTCTGCCTCCGATTGGGCCGAAGGCGGCATCGACGTTGCGGATTCGGTCCGTCTGGCCAAGGCAGCCGCGGAGCATGGTGTGGATCTCGTGGATGTTTCCAGCGGCGGCGCCGTGGCACACCAGCAGATCAAGGCAGGGCCCGGCTACCAGACCGGTTTCGCCGCGCGCATCCGGCGCGAAACGGGAGTCCGGACCGGCACCGTTGGCCTGCTGACCTCCGCCGGCCAAGCCGAACATGCCGTGGCGACCGGACAGGCTGACGGCGTGTTCATCGCCCGGGCAGCATTGCGTGATCCGCACTGGTGGTTGCGGGCCGCGTTCGAACTTGGCGATAACCTGGCGTGGCCCCCGCAATACGAACGTGCCATTCCCCGTCATTCCTTCTAGGGACCCGCTGGCGGCCAAGATTACGCCTCTCGGAGGATCCCTTCCGGGTACCGGGGCAGCTAGCCTAGCGTTATGAGTCTTCCCGAACCACATCCGCACGGCACTGGACACCAGCCGGGGCAGGAGGTTCCGGCGCTGTCGCTGCGCGGGCTCGCCAAGCGCTTTGGCGATAAAATCGCCGTCGACGGTATCAGCCTGGATATTCCGGCAGGCTCCTTTTACGGTATCGTCGGCCCGAACGGAGCCGGTAAGACCACCACGCTGTCGATGGCTACCGGGCTGCTGCGGCCGGACTTCGGCACGGCGCTGGTGCACGGAGTGGATGTCTGGCAACGGCCGCTGACGGCCAAAAAACTCATGGGAATCCTCCCTGACGGTGTCCGGCTCTTTGACCGGCTGACCGGCGAACAGCTGGTGAGCTATGCCGGGCTGCTGCGCGGCATGGCCAAGGATGTGGTGTCCGCACGGGTCAAGGAACTGTTGGCTGCCCTGGATCTGGGGGCCGACGCGGGAACGCTGGTGGTTGACTACTCCGCCGGGATGACCAAAAAGATCGCCCTCGCCTCCGCGCTGATCCACGCGCCCCGGCTGCTGGTCCTCGACGAGCCGTTTGAGTCGGTGGATCCGGTGTCGGCCGCCAACATCCGCGACATCCTGGACCGGTATGTGGCGTCCGGGGGCACGGTGATTATCTCCAGCCACGTGATGGACCTGGTCCAGCGGATGTGTGACCACGTGGCCGTTGTCGCCGCCGGGCGGGTCCTTGCGGCCGGGACGGTGGACGCGGTCCGCGGCGGCGGATCCCTCGAGGACCGATTCGTCCAACTGGTCGGCGGCCGCAACCACACGGAGGGGCTGGAATGGTTGCGCACCTTCTAAGGCTCAAGCTGACCCTGCTGCGCAACAGCGTCCGGCGCAGTCCCTGGCAGCTGGTGGGCCTTGGCATCGGTGCCCTGTATGCGCTGGGGCTGGTGGCCTTGGGCGTCACTGCCCTGCTGCTGCTCCGCGGCGAGGACGTGCCCCTGGCGCAGACTGTTGTTGTGCTGGGCGGCTCCGCGGCGCTGCTGGGCTGGGCGCTCATCCCGGTTGCCGTCTCAGCCGCCGACATGACCCTGGACCCGGCACGATTCACCACCTTCGCCGTGCCGATGCCGGCGTTGCTGACCGGGCTTGCCCTGGGCGGGCTGATCGGAATCCCGGGAATTGCGACCACACTGTTGGCGCTTGGCACCGTCGGGACCTGGTCCCGGAGCCTCCCCGGCGCGGTGGGCGCCCTCATCGGTGCGGTGCTTGGCGTACTCAGCTGCATTGTGCTCTCCAAGGTGGCCACCACGGCCACGGCCGGGCTGGCAGGTTCCCGCCGGTTCAAGGACGCCAGCGCCGTCGTCTTCCTGATCCCGCTGGTCCTGATGGGCCCGATTGTGGCCAGTGTCGCCGGGGGCATCGCCGGTTCCGGGCAATTCCTGACCGGACTCGCCGGAACGCTCTCATGGACCCCGGCAGGTGCGGCGTGGTCCCTTGGCGGCGAACTCGCCGCGGGGAGCTATGGTGCCGCGGCGCTGAAGTTCCTGATCGCGCTGACCACACTCGCGGGACTGGCGCTGTGCTGGAAACTCCTGCTGCAGCGGGCCCTCGTGACGCCCCCGTATGCCGGCACCGCCAAGCAGCGCGCCGCAGGGCTGGGCTTCTTCGCCCTGTTCCCGGGTACCCCGACGGGAGCAATCGCGGCGCGGTGCCTGAGCTATTGGCTCCGCGACCCAAGGTACGCCGGCACTCTCGTGGTCGTGCCGCTGCTGCCGGTGCTGCTGCTGTTCCAGGCGACCCAGACCGGGGCCTACGGACTGCTGCTCTTTATCGGCCCACTGATTGCGTTCTTGCTCGCCTGGTCCATCTCAACGGATGTCTCCTATGACAGCACCGCCTTTGCCCTGCACCTTTCGACCGGAGTCAGGGGGAGCCACGACCGGCTTGGCCGCGCCCTGGCATGCCTGGTCTTCGCCCTGCCGACGGTGCTGGCGCTCAGCGCCCTGCCCTTCCTCTTCGGCGCCGACTGGACGCTGCTGCCCGGCGTGCTCGGGCTCTCCCTCGGGGTGCTGTTCAGCGGGCTGGGCCTGTCCTCGGTGGTGTCGGCACGCTACACCGTCGCGGTGCCGCTCCCCGGCGACAGCCCGTTCAAGAAGCCGCCGGGCAATATGGCGCAGGCGATGGCCGTGCAGTTCGGCGGCATGGGGGTGCTCCTGGTGCTGATGCTCCCCGAAGTCGCCCTGGTAGCGGCGCAATTAGTCACCGGCAGCACAGTTCCCGGCTGGATCAACCTGGTCCTGGGCCCGGTCCTGGGCGCGGCGTTGTTCGCCGCAGGAGTGCGGCTCGGTGGCAAATGGCTCGACGCGCGGGGGCCTGAACTGCTGGCCCAGCTCGCCGTCAACCGGTGAGGCGGGAGCCGCAGCCGGGACCCGAACAGCGGTGCCGATGCCGTCCCGTCGCACTGCCGTCACATCCAGCGGCTAAGATGGATGTTATGAACAGCATGACCGATCCTCTCGAAAACGACCCGATGCGCGAGCTCTCCGGAACCGGGACGTCGACGGCCACGATCGAGCGCGAGGAACTGCGCCAGGACGTTGAGCCCGGGGACCGGGAACGATTTTCGCACTACGTGCGCAAGGAAAAAATCATGGAGTCCGCGCTGTCCGGCGACCCCGTGATCGCCTTGTGCGGCAAAGTGTGGACACCGGGCCGCGATCCGAAGAAGTTCCCCGTCTGCCCCGAATGCAAAGAGGTCTACGAAGGCCTCCGTCCCGGCGGCGACGGCGGCGGCAAGGGCGACGGCGGCAAGTAGTCCGGCCGGGCAGCGCGGGACCGCGGCAGCATGTACCGCGTCCGGGAGTCCGGCCGCGCGTCGGGGTCCTGTCCGTCCGGCGAATGCTGCCCGGTCCCCGCTGGCCGGTAAGTACTGACGGTTCATCCGAAAAGATTGGTGTTTTTGTGTTTTATTGGGTTTTTCCGGCAGCGGCAGCAGTGCGCGAAATGGCGGGTCCCAGGTGACAGAGACACTCTTTGGCGGACCAGTGCTGCCCCCCGCGTATCCTGAGCGGGCAGCCTGGGGAACCGCGCCGAAGCTCCGCGCCTGGCAGCAGGAAGCCCTCGACAGCTACTTCACCTCTCAACCCAGGGACTTCCTTGCGGTTGCTACGCCCGGCGCCGGCAAAACGACCTTCGCGCTGCGGGTGGCATCCATGCTGATCGAGGCCAATATCGTCAACCGAGTCACGATCGTTGCGCCCACGGACCACTTGAAGCGGCAGTGGGCGGACGCCGCCGCCAAGGTGGGCATCGCCATTGATCCGAACTTTAAGAACGCCGACGGCCAGCACGGCCGGGGCTTCATCGGCGTGGCCGTCACCTACGCCCAGGTGGCGAGCAAGCCGATGCTGCACCGCGCCAAGACCGAGGCCGCACGCACGCTGGTGATCCTGGACGAAATCCACCACGGCGGCGAGGCGTTGTCGTGGGGGGACGGGCTCCGCGAAGCCTTCGAGCCCGCGGCACGCCGGCTCTCCCTGACGGGTACGCCGTTCCGGTCAGACACCTCGCCGATCCCCTTTGTGGAATACGCCGAGGACCGCGACGGGATCCGCCGCTCCAAAGCCGACTACACCTACGGCTACGGCAAGGCGCTCCGGGACCACGTGGTCCGTCCCGTGATGTTTATGGCCTACTCCGGGCAGATGCGCTGGCGCACAAGCGGCGGCGAGGAAATGGCGGCTTCCCTCGGCGAATCGGCAGTCACCAAGGACGTTACCTCCCAGGCCTGGCGGACGGCACTGAACCCAACAGGTGAATGGATTCCGGCGGTGCTGGCCGGGGCGGACAAACGCCTCAGTGAGGTACGCCGCACCGTTCCCGACGCCGGCGGGCTGGTAATCGCGACCGACCACGACGACGCGCGCGCCTACGCCGGGCAGCTGAAGAGGATCACCGGCGAATCGCCCACGGTCATCCTCTCCGACGACACCAAGGCCTCCAGCAAGATCGAGGAGTTCACGGCGAGCGAGAAGCGCTGGATGGTGGCCGTGCGGATGGTCTCCGAAGGTGTGGACGTCCCGCGGCTCTCCGTCGGTGTCTATGCCACATCCACCGCCACCCCGCTCTTCTTCGCCCAGGCCGTTGGACGTTTTGTCCGCGCCCGGAAACGCGGCGAGACGGCGTCGGTCTTCCTGCCTTCCGTGCCGCAACTGATGGCACTGGCGAACTCCATGGAGGCGGAGCGGGACCACGCCCTGGACCGTCCGGAGAAGGAGGACGGCGACGGCCTCTTCAACCCGGAGGACTCGCTGATGGACGAGGCGAACCGCGAGGAGAAAGCCTCCGATTCGTTGACCAAGGGCAAGTTTGAGGCGCTGGATTCGCAGGCCTCGTTTGACCGCGTACTGTTCGACGGCGGCGAGTTCGGCACCGGCGGCGAGGTGGGCTCGGAGGACGAACTGGACTTCCTGGGGATTCCGGGCCTGCTCGACGCCGAGCAGGTCGGCACGCTGCTGCGCCAGCGCCAGCACGATCAGCTCAACCGCAAAAACTCACGGTCTGCGCAGGGTGCGGCGTCCGCAGCACCGGTGCCCGCCATGCCGGACCACCGCATGCTGATGGACCTGCGCACCGAGCTGGCCAAGAACGTCGCGGCCTGGTCCGCGCGCACGGGCACCCCGCACGGCGTCGTCCACACCAAGCTCCGGACGGTGTGCGGGGGCCCGGCCGTGGCGCAGGCAAACGAGGAGCAACTGCAGACCCGGTTGCGGAAACTCCAGGACTGGTTTGTCGGCCGGAAGTAGCCGCTGACGGCATAAAAAAGGACCGGGCGACCCGGTCCTTTTTTGGTGGCCCTGGGCGGCCGCAGTCCTGCCGCTACTGGCCGCCGCCGGCGCAGAGCCCGCCGAGCGTCTGACCCGCAGCCGTGTAGCCGGCCTGCATGTCCTGCAGTTTGGCGGAATCCGGGTTTTCCTTCGCTGTCTCGTCCAGGTATTCGACGATGGATTGCAGCGGAGCCTTGATCTCCCCGCCCGCGGTGGCCTCGATGGGCCGGAGCCGGTTGGCCAGGCGGATCATCCCTGCCTTGTCCTCGGCGGAGGTTGGTCCGGCGCCGACGGACTGGACCCGGGCGCAGGACTCCTGGGTGGTGTCTTGGGGTGCCGAGCAGCCGGCAGCGCCGAGCAGTGCACCGGCAGCGATCAGGACGGTCAGGGTCTTTTTCATGTTCTACTCCGGATTTTTTACGGGTCAGGCGATATTGGCAGGGATTTCGAGTCTACTTCGAGGGCATGGGATTTTCTGTCAGCGCTCCGGCCGGTGGGACGCAAGGGTTCAGGCGATGTCCACGCCGCCGAGTTCCATTTCCGCGAACGAGTCCTCAAGATCCTCGGCAATGCCCACGGTCAGGCCCCGCAGGACCGTCACTGAGTATCCGGCCTGGACGCCGTCAAGTGCAGTCGCCTTAACGCAATGGTCGGTGGCGATTCCGACGACAACAAGATCTTCGACGTCGTGGCTTTGCAGCCAGTCGTCCAGCCCGATCGCGTCCTCGCCGGGGGTGGAATCGCTGCCTGAAAAGGACCCGGCGCCGTCGGCACCACCGGCAGCGTCCCCCGAAAGGGGCATGGCTCCGGGCTTCCGGTCTCCGGTGGGCACGGCATCGTCCGGGGCCAGGAGTCCTTCGAACCCCGAGTAGGCGGCGGTGAACTGGCCCTTGCGGAAATAGGCCTGGATGTATTCCGGATCCAGGTCCGGATGCAGTTCGGCACCGCGGGTTCCGGCCACGCAGTGCCTCGGCCAGCTGTCAACGAAGTCCGGGTCATCGGAGAAGTGCTCACCCGGGTCCACATGCCAGTCCTGGGTTGCCAGGATGTGGTCAAACTGTCCGTGGTGGGCGTCAACGTATTCGCTGATGGCACCGGCGAGCTCCGCCCCGCCGGTAACGGCAAGGGAGCCTCCTTCGCAAAAATCGTTCTGGACGTCGACGATGATCAGGGCGCGGGACATCAGTTCTCCTCGTAAATGGTCGGGATGGCCGCTTCGCCGCGTTGCAGCCGGTTGACGACAGCGGGAAGCTCCTTCATGGTGTCCGCGTGGCGCTGGCGGGCACGGAGCACACCTTCCGGGCCGGTCCAGCCAGGCATAAGTTCGCCGTTTTTGATGAACTGTTGGAGCAGGGGCCGGTCATTGCCGTCGTCGTCCGGGCGGTGGCCGACCCCGATAATTTCCTGCGTGGCGGTGCCGCGCTCGTTGAGCTTGCGCAGGGCGTACTTGCGCCCGCCCTTGCTGGTTTTGTTTTTTGCCGCCTTCGCGACGGCGACGAAGCTGCCGGTGTCGTCCGTGCGGCTCACCAGCTTGTAAACCATGCTGGCTGTCGGGGCACCGGACCCGGTCACGAGTGAGGTACCGACCCCATAGGAGTCCACCGGGGCGGACTGCAGGGCAGCGATGGCGAACTCGTCCAGGTCGGAGGTGACTATGATGCGGGTCCGCTCATTGCCCAGATCGTCCAGGAACTGCCGCACCCATTGGGCCTGCGCCACGAGGTCGCCGGAGTCCAGACGCACCGCCCCGAGTTCGTCGCCGGCCAGTTCGACGGCGGTGCGAACGGCCGCCTCGACATCGTAGGTGTCCACCAGGAGCGCAGTGCCTTTGCCCATGGAGGCGATCTGCGCCTCAAAGGCCTCGCGTTCGGTGTCGTGCAGGAGGGTAAAGGAATGCGCAGCGGTGCCGACGGTCTTGAGCCCGTAGCGCAGGCCCGCGGCCAGGTTGGAGGTGCTGTCGAAGCCGGCGATAATCGCGGCGCGGGCGGCGGCAACCGCGGATTCCTCCTGGGTCCGGCGCGAGCCCATCTCCACGCAGGGCCGGCCGCCGGCCGCGGTGATCATCCGCGAGGCCGCCGAAGCGATCGCGCTGTCGTGGTTGAGGATCGAGAGGATGTAGGTCTCCAGGATGCAGGCTTCGGCGAACGTGGATTCCACAATCAGGATGGGGGAGTTGGGGAAGTAGGCGTCACCCTCCGCGTAGCCCCAGATATCACCCGAGAACGAAAATCCCGCCAGGTAGTCCAGCGTCTCCTCGTTGACCACCTTCGTCCGGCGCAGGAAGTCGATCTCGGCGCCGCCGAAGCGGAAGTCGGCGATGCCCTCCAACAGCCTGCCGGTGCCGCCCACGATGCCGTAGCGGCGTCCGTCCGGCAGCCGCCGGGCAAAGGCCTCGAACACTGACCTGCGGTGGGCGGCGCCGGAATGCAAAGCGGCCTGGAGCATGGTCAGTTCGTAATGGTCGGTGTACAGGGACGTGCGGGGACGGCCCCAGCCAGCTGATGAACTCACGAATTCACTCTAGTCCCCACCGGCTCCCGCGTCTCGCTTCGCTTTGCCGCGGGGCCCTCGCCGGCGTGGGCCCACCCACCGGCTCCCCATAGAATGGACAGATGACCCTTAGCGTTGCGCTTGGACCTGACACCCAGGAGAGCACCCACACCGGAACAGTGACGTCCACGGACGTCCTTACCGCCCCGGATATCCCGTGGAATCTGGTGATCTGGAATGATCCGGTGAACCTGATGAGCTACGTGAGCTATGTCTTCCGCAGCTACTTTGGCTATTCGGAGGCCAAAGCGAACAAACTGATGCTCGAAGTCCACAAAAAAGGACGCTCCATCGTGGCGCACGGCAGCAAGGAGCAGGTGGAGCAGCACGCCGTCGCGATGCACGGCTACGGTCTCTGGGCCACCGTGGAAAAGGCCACCGGCGGCTCCGGATCAGGCGGGGGATCAGGAAAGGGGAAGGGAAAACGTGGCTAAGGCATTTAAATTCGGCGTCAAAGGCGTCACCGGCTATCTGGAACCGGCCGAACGGGAGCTTCTGCGCAGCCTCTTCGACGACGTTGTGTCCATGCTGGAGCCGGGGGAACGTGCCGACCAGGACCCCCTTGCTGCCCTTGTCGGACTGGACACCGAGGCCCGCGAACCGTCCGACCGCGCCCTGCGCCGGCTGCTCCCGAACGTTTCGAAGGACGACGACGCCGCCTCGCTGGAGTTCCGCCGGTATACCGAACGGTCGCTGCGCGAAAGCAAAATCGGCGCGCTGAAGGCCGCGTCCCTGGGACTGGACAAGGAGGAACTGGTCCTGGCCCCCGCCGATGCACGGCACTGGTCCATGGCGCTCAACGATGTCCGTCTGGTGCTCGCCGAACGCCTGGACATCCGCGACGACGAGGACGCCGGGCACGTGCACCTGATGCAGGACTGGTCCCAGGCCGAGGACGTCGAAAGCTACCTGGCCCTGGTCTACAACTTCACCACCTGGCTGCAGGAGTCCCTGGTCCAGGCCATGCTGCAGTCGCTGGAGACGCGCCGCTGACCAGCGGCGCGGGGCATCGGCACGCGGCGCGTGCCGACGCCGCGTGTGACAAATTAGACATGAGTCGGACGACACAATGTGATGGCCGCGACCTTGGCTAAGCCCTATCCTCGAATAATCATGACTTCAGCATCGAGCATGGATCCGGCAGCGCCAGCTGTTGCGGACTCCCCAGCAGGCAACAGCACCGCCAGCCAGACCGCCAGCCGGATCGGTTCGCGCCCCATCGGGGTGTTCGATTCCGGCGTCGGCGGACTCACCGTGGCCCGGTCCATCATCGACCAACTGCCCAACGAATCCATTCTCTATGTCGGCGACACCGCCAACGGCCCCTACGGGCCGCTTCCCATCGCCGAGGTCCGGGCCAACGCCCTGGGGGTAATGGATGAGCTGGTCGATTCCGGTGTGAAGCTGCTGACCATCGCGTGCAACTCGGCGTCGGCTGCGGTGTTGCGCGATGCCCGCGAACGCTACACAGCCCGTTACGGGATCCCCGTCATAGAGGTCATCCAGCCGGCCGTGCGCCGTGCCGTGGCCGCCACCCGCAGCGGCCGCGTCGGAGTCATCGGTACTTCGGCAACCATCGGCTCCCGCGCGTATGAGGACACCTTCGCTGCCGCCCCGGACCTGCACATCACCTCCGTGGCCTGCCCGGCCTTTGTGTCCTACGTCGAAGCCGGAATCACCACCGGCCCGGAGCTGCTCGCCGTAGCCCGCGAGTATCTGGAACCGCTCAGGACCGCGGGCGTGGACACAGTTGTGCTGGGCTGCACGCACTACCCGCTGCTAACCGGCGTCATTTCCTACGTGATGGGGGAGGACGTCACCCTCGTCTCAAGTGCCGAGGAGACCGCCAAGGACGTCTACCGGGCCCTGGCCTCCCGCGGACTGGAACGGACCGACAGCACGGATCCGGTGCACAGCTTTATTGCGACCGGGGACGCCGCACAGTTCGAACACCTCGCCCGCCGCTTCCTCGGACCCGAAGTGCTCAGCGTCCGCCACGTGGACCACGTCGCTGCGCAATACCCCACAGGAAGCCTGGCCAGGATCACACCGGAGATGATTGCCGCGGCGCAGGCCGGCACGAACCGTCGCCGGATCTCCAATTTCGTTGGGGGGCCGGGGCTGTGAAGCTGACCATCGTGGGCTGTACCGGTTCCTTTCCGGGGCCGGGATCGCCGGCATCGTGCTACCTGTTGACCGCCAACGACGGCGAACGGAGCTGGAAGATCGTCTTGGACCTCGGCAGTGGCGCGCTCGGGGCCATCCAGCGGTACACCGACCTGGAGGACATTGACGGGATTTTCCTCACCCACCTGCACCCGGACCACTGTATGGACCTGTGCGGACTGCACGTCGCGGTGCGGTGGAAGCCAGGCGGCTGGGGACGCGGCAGGATTCCGGTGTGGGGGCCCGCCGCCACCGCCGACCGGATGGCCACCGCCTACGGCCTGGATCTTGACCCCGGAATGCATGAGGAATTCGATTTTAGCCACTGGGCCGAGCGCAAGCCGGTGACCATGGGGCCGTTCACCGTTACCCCGTACACCGTCAACCACCCGGTCGATGAAGGCTACGCCCTCCGCGTCGAGGTCACGGAACCGGACAAGGACGGCAACCCGGTTGCCCGTGTGCTCAGCTATTCCGGTGACACCGACGCCTGCAGCGGGCTCGAGGACGCGGCCCGGGATGCCGATCTGTTCCTGTGCGAGGCGGCGTTCGAGGAAGGGCGCGACGACGCCATTAAGGACGTGCACCTGACCGGCCGACGCGCCGGGGAGGCCGCTGTTGCCGCCGGTGCCCGGCGGCTGCTGCTGACCCATATCCCGGTCTGGACGTCCCCGACCACAGTGATGGCGGAAGCCAAGCAGGTCTTCGGACAGCACGTTGCCGTTGCTGTGGCGGGCGTGCACTACACCATCTGAGCGGGACCCGCCGTGGCGGGCGCCGGGTGTGCCCGGCAGGCCCCGTGCAGGTCGATAAGCTGGAACCATGACTTCCGAAGCCTTAACTGCCCCCGTTATCCGAGCCGATGGCCGAACCCCCGACCAGCTGCGACCGATCAGCATCACCCGCGGCTGGTCCAAACAGGCCGAGGGATCGGCCCTGATCGAGTTCGGCAACACCAGGGTGCTGTGCACTGCTTCCCTTACCCAGGGTGTTCCGCGCTGGCTCAAGGGAGAAGGCCGCGGCTGGGTCACCGCGGAGTACGCCATGCTGCCGCGCGCCACCAACACCCGCTCTGACCGCGAGTCCGTCAAGGGCAAGATCGGCGGACGCACCCACGAGATTTCCCGGCTGATCGGCCGCTCGCTGCGCTCCATCATCGACACCAAGGCGCTGGGGGAGATCACGATCGTGCTGGACTGTGACGTCCTGCAGGCCGACGGCGGGACCCGGACCGCGGCCATCACCGGCGCCTACGTGGCCCTGGCGGAGGCCATCCGCTTCGCCCGCGAGAACAAAATGATCCCCCGCACTGCCCAGCCGCTGATCGACACCATCGCAGCGGTATCCGTCGGGATCATTGACGGCGTTCCAATGCTGGATCTGCCTTACGTTGAGGACGTCCGAGCCGAGACCGACATGAACGTTGTGGTGACCGGATCCGGAAAGTTCGTTGAAGTCCAGGGCACCGCCGAAGGTGCCCCGTTCGACCGCGATGAGCTGAACAAACTGCTCGACCTCGCCCTGATGGGTACCGAGCAGCTTGCCGCTATCCAGCGTGACACCCTGGCGGAGGCCCCGTGACAGCGGCTCCGGAAGGACATCACGCCGCACCGTTGCTGGTTCTCGCAACACATAACCAGGGCAAGCTCCGGGAACTGCGTGACCTCCTGCGCGGGCAGGTGCCCGGGCTCGACGTCGACACCCAGGTGGTGGATGCGGGTGCCGTCGGTGCCCCTGACGTCGCCGAGACCGGCGTAACGTTTGCGGAAAATTCGCTGCTCAAGGCACGCGCGGTGGCGCAGGCGACCGGGCTGGTGGCAATCGCCGACGACTCCGGCCTCGCCGTCGACGTCCTCGGCGGTGCTCCCGGGATCTTCTCGGCCCGCTGGGCCGGCCGGCACGGCGACGACGCCGCGAACCTGAGGCTGCTGCTCAGCCAGCTTGCCGACGTTCCCGACGAACACCGCGGTGCCGCTTTTGTCTGTGCGGCGGCACTGGCCGTTCCCGGCCTGGCCCCCGGGGACGGCCGGGAAGTCGTGGAGTTCGGGCAGTTGGAGGGCACGCTGCTGCGTGAACCCCGCGGAACCGGCGGCTTCGGCTACGACCCGGTGCTCCGGCCGCATGGCCTGGACCGCAGCTGTGCGGAACTGAGTTCGCAGGAGAAGAACGCTATCAGCCACCGGGGGCACGCGTTCAGGGCACTGCTCCCGGCCATCGTGGAGGCGCTGGCCGGGCGGTAGTGCGGTCCGCGGAAACCGGCACTTAAATAGAGGACGGCGCCCCGCACCGCCGGGCGCCGTCCTCTGCGGCCGGGGTTTCCAGAACGGCGGCTTTCCGAACTGCCTGCCGAGCGGGAATTATGGGGTCTTGCGTTCCTCTTCGGGCTCGTGTTCTTCGATGAACTCCGCAACGACGCCGGTGCCGTATTTTTCGGCCTGGCGCCTGGCGGTGAGCCCGCGGATAACCTCAATGCCGATCGGGATCACGGAGACAAGGACAATCGCGATGAAGATGATGTCCAGGTTTTCCCGGACCCACGGGACGGTGTCGCCCAGCAGGTAACCCAGGAGCGTCACGCCGCCGCCCCACAGCACGGCGCCGATGACGTTGAAGACAAAGAACTGGCGCTTGTTCATCTGGGCCACCCCAACAATCACGGGGACGAAGGTCCTGATGATCGGCACAAATCGGGCCAGGATCAAGGCCTTGCCGCCGTGCTTCTCGAAAAAGGCATGTGCGCTTTCGACATTCTCGCGCTTAAAGAGCTTCGAGTTTTCCCGGTTGAAAATCGCCGGGCCCGCCTTGGAGCCAATCAGGTAACCGGCCTGGTTGCCGATGATCGCCGCAACGATGATCAGCGCAGCGAAGGCAACGATGTTGAACTTGATGGTCCCGGTGGCCACCAGGAGCCCGGCCGTGAAGAGCATCGAGTCTCCCGGCAGGAAGAAGCCGATCAGCAGGCCGGTTTCGGCGAAGATGATGCCACACACCAGCAGGACCACCCACGGCGCAAGGGCGGGGTCGGCCAGGAAGACCTGGGGGTTCAGCCAGTCGGGCAGGAAGGAGGCAAGCCGCGGCTGCACCGGGCCCGCGCCGCCGAACGTGGACACGGCAAAGTCACTCAAAGCTAAAGGGTTCACCAGTCAAGGATACTTGACCGCCGCCGTCGTGCGCCGACGGACGGTCGGCCAGCTGGCCCGGCCGCGGTCCGGCGGCGGCGCGGCCGTCGCAGCTGGGCCACCGGCTGGTTTTGCGGCGGTAAAGTTGGGAGCGTGGGTTTGGACTTTACGGCGATCGACTTTGAGACCGCGAACGGCTTCCGAGGTTCACCGTGCGCTGTTGGCCTGAGCAAGGTCCGCGGCGGTGTAGTGGTCGAGGAGGCCTCGTGGCTGATGCGGCCGCCGGAAAACCATGACCGCTTCGACCACCACAACGTGCGGATCCACGGCATCCGGCCTGAGCAGGTCGCAGGGTTGCCGCGTTTCGGTGAACTCTTCCCGGAAATCGGCGCGTTCATCGGCGGCGACGTCCTGGCCGCCCACAATGCCGCGTTTGACCTGGGCGTGATCCGCTCCGGCCTGGAGGTCTCCGGCTTGGCGGGGCCCGCCTATGATTACGTCTGCACCGTGATGCTTTCCCGCCGCTGCTATTCCCTGGTGTCCAATTCGCTGCCGTACGCGGCCGAGGAGGCCGGTGTTCCGCTGCTCAACCACCACGACGCCGCTGAGGACGCGCGGGCGTGCGCCGGGATCCTGATTGACATCGCCGCGCGCAACGGGGCCGGCAGTGTCGCGGAGCTGTACCTGTCCCTGGGCCTGGCGGTGTCCCGCCAGGAGGCTTTCGACCCGCTGTGCGATCCGCTCTCCAAGGCCAGCCAGTCAGCCCTCGATGCCCTCGCCGCGGGACCGGCAGCCCTGGCGCCCGCGCGGCCCTACCAGCCTGGCTGGCCGGAGGAAGGCGCCAATCCACCGCCGAACGCATCCGCCGCGGCCGGCCACCCGCTGTTCGGCCAGACCGTGGTCTTCACCGGCGAACTGGCCATTCCCCGGCCCGAGGCGAAGGTCCGTTCCGCCGAGCTGGGCGCCCGGCCCGAAAGCCGGGTCACTGCCCGCACCACCTTGCTGGTGGTCGGAGACGGTTTTGTCGCCGCCGACCTTCGCTCCGGCCGGCTGACCGGAAAGGCCAGGCGGGTGCTGGAGCTGCACGCACGCGGGCAACGGATCGAGGTCCTGTCCGAGGGCGAATTCCTGCAGATGGTGGGCGGGCACGTGGCCTCCGCCGCGAGTGCCTGAGACCCGCCGGGACAGGGCCCTGGCGGTCATACTGCGCAACAAACTTTTCGTCCGGAGCGGGTGCGCTCCTAGCCTTGGACGATGAGCAAACTAACCTCGGCACCGGCCGCGCCGCCGGCACCCGCCCGGGCGTCGCGCGGCTCCGTCGACTGGCGCACGGTTTTTGCGTTTCCGAACCCGGTGAATGAATACGCAGCCCGGGTCACTGCCGCACTGGTGGTGTTGCTTTCGCTGGTTACCCTGCTGACCGGCTTCGGCTGGGGTCTGGCCGTGATTGCCGCCGGGTTCTGGCTGCGTGTCCTTTTCGGTCCGCGGATTTCACCGCTCGCCCAACTTTCCGTCCGGGTCCTGACGCCCCGGCTGGGGAAAAGCCGATTGGTCCCCGGCCCGCCGAAGCGTTTCGCCCAGGGCATCGGTGCGGTCCTGTCCACGGCTGCGGCACTCCTGCTCGCCGCCGGACTTGCACCGGCGGCGTGGATCCTGCTGGCGCTCCTGATTATTGCGGCGTCCCTGGAAGCGTTTGCCGGTTACTGCCTGGGCTGCGCCGTTTTCGGCTTCCTGCAGCGCCGCGGCCTGATTCCCGAGGACGTGTGCGAGGCCTGCAACAACATTTCGCTCCGCCGGGCCTAACGCAGGTGGTCCGTGCGGACCGCAGCCGGGGCCCGGTCAGGGGCCGGTGACAGCGGCCAGCCTGGTCGCCATGCCGCGGATGACCTCCGGAGCCTCCAGTGCCTCAAGCCACTGCGCGGGAAGGCAATCCTCGCCGTAGAACGCCCCCAGGATATTGCCGGCAATCGATGCGGTGGAGTCGCTGTCCCCGCTGTGGTTAACCGCGACGGCGATTGCCGTGCGGAAGTGCTCCGCCGGGCTTCCGGCAGGCGACGTCGGATCCGGTTCGGTGGCGAGCACCGCGTACAGCGCAATGGCAAGTGCTTCCTCTGCCACCCGGCCCGCACCAAGAGTCCGGACCAGCTCCTCCGGCTCCAGCCGTGCACGGGCGGTGCCAAGCCGCAGTGCGGTGCCAAGCCGGGCCATAACGTCGGGATCAACCTGTTCGTCCTTGCGCAGCGGGCTGTTCGCAAAGAGTCCGAGGGCGTCTTCGGCTGCCTCGCGCAGGCTCCGGCCGGAGACCAGCGCATGGATAACAAGGCTGAAGATGCCGGCGCTCTGCCGCGCCGCGGGGTGCCCATGGGTCAGCGAGGCTGCGTCGGCGCTGAGCTTGTAGACGTCGCCGGCGGCAATGTAGGGGATCAAACCGAACGGGGCCGAGCGCATCACCGTGCCGCAACCCTTGGACTCCGGGTTGACGGGACGGAAATACGTTCCCATTTCTCCCGTCGCGAGTCCGCTCAGGCAGGCATCGTTGGGGGAGCGCCGCTGTTTGAGGACGGCGTGGGTATCGATCCATCGCGGCGGCTGGAACGGGGCGGCTTCCGGAACCGGCACTCCCTGGCTGGCGAGCCAGCGCAGGTAGGCGAGCCACAGGCAGGCGTTTGTGTCCGCGCCCACACCGGAGTTGGCCCACTCCAGCGCTTCCAGCAGCCCGTCCACGGTGTACAGCGTGAGTTGCGTGTCGTCGGAAAAGTGGCTGACCCCGTCGAGTGCCGCAAACCCGCGCAGCCCCTCCGCCCCGAATTTTCCGCGGATGGTGGAGATGTCGTCGGATTCGACGGCGTACCCGAGTGAATCACCCAGCGCGCCGCCCAGCAGGCAGCCGTGGATCCGGGATGCGTGCGACGGGGCGGGTTCTGGTGCTGGGGTCGTTGCGGGCTCGGTACTCATGAGCAAGAATTTTACCCGGTTGCGGGGCCGGGCCGCGGCGCTGCCATAGATTCGCCGCCACCAGAGCGGCTGCGCCCTTGCGGGGAGAACCGCGGGTGGCTACGGTCGGGATAAACGCTTTATCGGTGTCCGTGCCGGCGTGCCAGCACGGACGGTTGCAGCTACGGGAGGCCGAAATGGCTCTAGACCAGATGAGCGCCGTTGCGGTTGGCACGCCGCCGGTGCCCAGCGGCAAGGGACGCATTGTCGTCAACTGGATCACCTCGACTGACCATAAGACCATCGGGTACATGTACCTGATTGCCTCTTTTGTGTTCTTTTGCTTCGGCGGTGTGATGGCGCTGTTGATCCGTGCCGAGCTGTTCGAACCGGGTATGCAGATCCTGCAGACCAAGGAGCAGTACAACCAGCTCTTCACGATGCACGGCACGGTGATGCTGCTGATGTTCGCGACGCCGCTGTTCGCGGGCTTCGCGAACGTGATTATGCCGCTGCAGATCGGTGCCCCCGACGTCGCCTTCCCGCGGCTGAACGCGCTGGCCTTCTGGTTTTTCCTCTTCGGCTCCACTATCGCCGTGTCCGGGTTCATCACTCCGCAGGGTGCGGCGTCGTTTGGCTGGTTTGCTTATGCGCCGTTGTCCAACACGACCTTCAGCCCCGGTGTGGGCGGTGACCTCTGGGTCTTTGGCCTGGCGCTGTCCGGTTTCGGTACCATCCTTGGCGCGGTGAACTTCATCACCACGGTTATTTGCATGCGTGCCCCGGGTATGACCATGTGGCGGATGCCGATTTTCACCTGGAACATCCTGGTGACGGCGATCCTGGTGCTGATGGCGTTCCCGCCGCTGGCCGCGGCGTTGTTCGCGCTCGGTGCTGACCGCCGCTTCGGGGCGCATATTTTTGATCCGGAGAACGGCGGCGCGGTCCTCTGGCAGCACCTGTTCTGGTTCTTCGGCCACCCCGAGGTTTACATCATTGCCCTGCCGTTCTTCGGCATCGTCACGGAGATTTTCCCGGTCTTCAGCCGCAAGCCGATCTTCGGCTACAAGGGCCTGGTCTATGCAACGATTTCCATTGCCGCGCTGTCCGTGACCGTG